>JANMXI010000021.1:0-47378 GCA_031394735.1 Pseudomonadota bacterium
GGAATCGTTTCTGTTTACGCGCAGATCGATGGTGCTGGGCGCATTCGCGGTCTTCACCCTCGTCATGGCGTATTCCGGGCAGAAGCTGCGCATGGAAGCCGGCTATGAAAAGCAGATGCCCACTGGCCATGAATACATCAAGACATTTCAGCGCTATCACGATGATCTATTCGGTGCGAACCGGCTGACCATTGTCGTCAAAGCGCGTCACGGAACGATCTGGACCCAGGAGGCCTTGACGCGGCTGTACCTTGTCACACAGGCGGTGTTTTTCCTGCCGAACGTCGATCGGCTGGGTGTTCAGTCCTTGTGGACGCCCAATACTTTCGTCAATGAAACTACCGCAGACGGATTCAATGCCAACGCGCTGATCGACGGTACGGTCACACCCGAATCGCTGACTCCCGACATCATTCACAGCATTCAGCTCGGGACGAGCAAGGGCGGATTTGTCGGTGAACTTGTGGCCCGCGATCAAACCAGCGCCATGGTCACGGCCGAGATTGGCGAGGTGGGGGCAGATGGCAAGAAACTCGATTACGTGGCCTACAACCAGTTGTTGAACGAGAAAATACGCAAAGCTTTTGAAGACGACAAGTTCGAGATTCAGATCATCGGATTCGCCAAGCAGATCGGCGATATCGTCGAAGGTGCCTCATCGGTTTTGGTGTTCTGCGGCATTGCGTTGCTGCTCACAGTGCTTGCGGTCTATTGGTACTGCCGTTCCATCCGCCTGACTCTCCTGCCGATCGCCTGCTCTTTGACCTCGCTGGTGTGGCAGTTTGGAACCCTGCACCTGATGGGCTACGGATTGGACCCGTTGGCGGTGCTGGTGCCGTTCCTGGTGTTTTCCATTGGTGTCTCGCACGGCGTGCAACAGATCAATTACATCGTGCGCGAAATCGCCAATGGCAAGACCAGCAATGAGGCCGCGCGATCGAGCTTCACGGGTCTGTTGATTCCGGGCACGCTCGCGCTGGTGACAGCATTCGTTTCTTTCATCACGCTGCTGCTCATCCCAATCCCGATGGTAAAGGAACTGGCGGTGATCTCCTCCATTGGCGTGGGATACAAGATATTCACCAATTTGGTCATGCTCCCGGTAGCCGCGTCTTTTTTCAATTTCAGTGCGGATTTCGCCGCCAAGGCCATGGTCTCCCGCGACCAGCGCGCTCGTTGGCTGAAAAAGCTGTCGTTGGTAGCCGAGCCGCGCAATGCGCTGATCGTAACGGGGATCGCGCTGCTGGTTCTGGTTGTCGCAGTTTTCCAAAGCCGCGATCGAGTGGTTGGAACGCTGCAGCCGGGTGCGCCGGAATTGCGCTCCGAGTCGCGCTTCAATCGCGATGCCGTGTCCATCGCGGCCTCCTACAATATGGGTTTGGATTGGCTGTCGGTGGTATTCGAGGCGCCGAAAGACTCTTGCAACAACGTGGGGATTGGCAAATACGAAGATGATTTCAATTGGGTGATGGCGCCCGTGCCTGGCATCCTGGCCATCAATTCATTTACGGATCACATGCGCACCTACAGCCAGGGCGTCAATGAAAGCCTTCCGAAGATGAACGTGATTCCCATCGATCCGACAAACTATGGGGCGATCGCCACTGAGATCGCTCGCAACCGGGGGTATGTCAATAGCGATTGCAGCATGACAGCGACGCATTTGTACCTGACGGATCACAAGGCGAAGACCATCAATGGCGTGATAGAAAAGGTCAAGGAATTTAGAGACAACAATAAGCTGCCCGGAGTGAACGTACGGCTGGCGGCGGGCAATGCAGGCGTGATCGCCGCCATCAATGACGAAGTGGAGAAGAGTGAGCTGCCGATGATGCTGTATGTCTACGCGGCCATTGCAATTCTTGTCCTGTTGGCATATCGGGATCTGCGGGCGGTTCTTGCCTGCTGTTTGCCGTTGACCGTAGCAACCTTTGTGGGCTATTGGTTCATGAAAGTCGAGGAAATTGGCTTGACGGTCGCTACCTTGCCCGTGATGGTGCTGGCGGTCGGAATCGGCGTTGACTATGCATTCTACATCTACAACCGACTGCAGCTGCATCTGGCAAAAGGCGAGGGCATCGTCAATGCGCTCGAGCATTCCATCCGCGAGGTTGGCATGGCGACCATTTTCACGGCAATTACGTTGTCGATCGGTGTTGCGACCTGGTCATTCTCGCAGCTCAAGTTTCAAGCCGACATGGGCAAACTGCTGGCCTTCATGTTCATGGTCAACCTGGTCATGGCGATGACCGCCCTGCCCGCGTTTGCGGTGATATTGGAAAGGCTGTTCCCGCGCCGCGGGCCGGTTCGTGCGCCTGGGTTTCTGCAACACTGAGATCGCGAGCATATGGGAATGTGGTTGAAATGGGGTTTGGGATTGCTTGCTGCGGTCGGTATGCCGCAGTTGCAGGCACAAGTGGGCGCTCCCGTAGTCGAACTGCAGCAGCAGGATGCGATGGTCTTGCCGTCGGCCGACCGAGCCATGATGCTGGCCAGTGTTCGGACCGGAAACAGAGTCGTCGCGGTGGGCGACCATGGAGTGGTGCTGATTTCCGAGGGTACAGGCGCGGAATTTCGACAGGCAAAGAAAGTGCCCACGCGCGCAACGCTGAACGACGTGTACTTCGTGGATGACAAGGAAGGCTGGGCTGCCGGACATTGGGGTGTCATCCTGCACACGACAGATCGGGGCGAGACTTGGGTACTGCAGCGCAGCGAAACCTCGGTGGATCAGCCTTTATTCGCAGTCCATTTCTTCGATTCGCTGCGTGGCCTGGCCGCCGGACTGTGGTCCTTGCTGCTATCGACCGAAGATGGGGGTAAAACCTGGAAATCTGTGCAGGTCCCAGCTCCGGAAGGCGCGCGCAAGGCCGATAAGAATCTTTATGCCATCGTTTCCGACAACAAAGGACTGATCATCATCGCGGCCGAACAGGGCTGGGTCTATCGCTCCACCGATGGCGGCAAGACCTGGGAGGCGGTCCCGACCGGTGGGAAAGCGAGTTATTGGACTGGATTGATTCTCGATGATGGATCTGTACTGGTCGCCGGACTCACCGGCAAGATCGCGCGCAGTACGGATTCGGGCAAAACCTGGGCGCTGGTCGAGAGCGGCAGCAAAACCAGTTCCATCACGAGCTTGCGTCAGTCGCCGGACGGGGCGATCATTGGTGTGGGGTTGGAGGGACTGGAACTCGTGAGTCACGATCGCGGCCTAAGCTTTCACGCGACGCAGCGCGAAGATCGGCTGCCCATGACCAACTTGCTGCCGACCTCGCCGTTCATTGCGAGTAGTCCGACGGGATTCGTCAATTTGAAATAAGAATATCGGGTATCAGATGACTCAACAAAGCCGGTCGATTGTTGACGGAGATGCCGAGCAGCTGCGTAAACTAGGGTACGTTTCGAATTTCGACCGCACCATGACCGTGTGGGAGAATTTTGCGCTGGGCTTCACCTATCTCTCTCCTGTCGTCGGCGTCTACACCATCTTCGCGTTTGCTTTCGCTGCCGGCGGGCCTCCCATGTGGTGGACCTACATCTGGGTGGGTCTCGGCCAGTTCATGGTGTGTTTGGTGTTCGGCGAAATTGTCTCGCAATTTCCGATTTCCGGCGGGCTGTATCCCTGGGGACGGCGGCTGCTGGGCAAGCGCTGGGCCTGGATGGTGGGCTGGGTCTATGGCTGGGCGTTGTTCGTCACACTCGCCGCAATAGCGACTGGTGCAGCGCCGTTCTTGGCGCAATTGTTCGGCATTCAACGCTCGCCCGCCATCACTACTAGCATTGCGTGCGCGCTCGTTGCCATCACCACAGTATTGAACCTGAGCGGCACGCGCCTGTTGGCTCGAGTCGCCATGTTCGGCTTCGTTTGCGAGCTGGTCGGCGCCATCGTGGTGGGCAGTTACTTGCTCCTATTCGCGCGTCACCAATCCTTTGGCGCGTTGATCGATACGAGTGTCATAAACCCAGGGGGCAGCTATTGGCCGGCCTTCTTCACTTCCTCTCTCGCCGCAATGTTTTGCTACTACGGGTTCGAAGCCTGCGGAGACGTGGCCGAAGAGACGCCGGACGCCGCCCGACAAATTCCCCGCGCGATGCGGCTGACGATCTACGTCGGGGGCGCCGCGGCGCTATGGGTGTGTTTGGGGCTCGTTCTCGCAGTTCCGGATATCGGCGCGGTCATCTCGGGCCAAGACAAAGACCCGGTCGTCACGGTGCTCAAGTCGGCGATGGGAGAGGTCGGCTTTAGGGTGGTCCTTGTGGTCGTGCTGGTGTCGTTCGTGTCGTGCTTGCTCAGTTTGCAGGCCGCGGCAAGCCGGTTGCTGTTCTCCTACGCGCGCGATGAGATGATCGTTGGCAGCCGGATACTGAACCGGCTCTCGCCAGGCAGACACGTGCCGGCTGCCGCGCTGCTCGTGGCCGGCGCAATCCCCGCGATCATCGCTCTGTCGGCGTTGTGGCTACAGGACGCGGTTGCAACCATCATCAGCTTTGCTGCGATCGGCATTTACATCGGCTTTCAGATGATTGTATTTGCCGCGCTGATCGCCCGGCTGCGCGGCTGGCGTCCGTCGGGGGTATTCACGCTGGGCGTTTGGAGCTGGCCGGTCAATATTCTGGCATTGATGTACGGTGTCGGCGCCATCATCAACATGGCATGGCCGCGCAGCCCGAACGATCCCTGGTACGTGAATTACGCAATGATCGTCACCACCGCCGGCGTGCTGGCGCTCGGGTCGCTCTACATGATCGTGGCAAAACCGTACAATCACGGCGCTGCTCCCGCGGGTGATGCGCATCGCCTGGGGCGAGCTACGTGATTTTCTTGTTTCCTCCTCCTAATGCGGAAGGTTACCCATGAATAGAATGTACATGATCGCCGCGGGATTTAGCGCAACGTTGGCGGCCCTGCCGGCATCGGCGGGAGAGCACCTGCAAGTGGTCGAACGCGCACTCAGCGACACGACACTGGACCTGGGTGCAAAAGGCGATTCGCCCGGTGATCTATTAACGTTTGCCAACCCGATTTTTGATACTGCCAATAAAGCGCAGCTGGGTAGCAATCAGGGCTACTGCGTGCGCATCGTCGCGGGAAAAAGCTGGGAATGCTTTTGGACGCTGATCTTGAAGGGCGGGCAGATAACCGTCGAAGGTCCCTTCTTGGACGCCGGCGACTCGCTGATGGTGGTAACCGGCGGCACCGGTAAGTATGCCGGCGCCCAAGGCGCCATGAAGTTGCACGCCCGCGATGCGAAGGGTTCCAGCTACGACTTCACCTACGAGTTGCTCTAGTCTGACTTTGCCGTATGGCACATGGACTTTCAGCCGCAATCTGCTGATGGTTGCGGCCTGTTTTTTTATCACCAGTTGCAGCAAGCCAAAACCCTCGGCCGCAGACGAATTGAACATCTATGGCTGGACGGATTATCACGATGCGGGACTGATCCGCGATTTCACGCGCAAGACCGGCATTCGGGTCCGCTACGACATGTTCGACTCCTCGGATGCCGCGGAAGCCAAATTGCTGGTCGGTGGCAGCGGCTACGACATCATGACCGTGTCCAATCCCTATCTGGGACGGCAGATCAAGATCGGGCTATACCAGGAACTCGACCGGTCCCTGCTGCCGGCGTGGGGAAATCTCGATCCGGAGATTCTCAAGCAGATCGCGATCTTCGATCCCGACAATCGGCATGCACTGCCCTACGTCTGGGGAATCACCGGCACGATTTACAACATCGAAGCCGTCGCTGCGCGCGTGCCCGACGCGCCGCTCGACAGTTTGGCGATGTTTTTCGACCCGAACGTCGTATCCAAATTCGCCGATTGCGGGGTTTCGATTTTCGATCTGCCGTTTTCGGTGTATCAAATGGCGCTGGCGTATCTGGGACGGGATCCGAATCAATTCACCGATGACAATCTGGATGCCGCCCAGAAACAACTCCTGCAGGTCCGCCGCTACATCCGAAAATTCGACACCGACAACTGGTCGCAAACCCTGCTGGACGGCGACGTGTGCGTCGCGATGGGCTGGCCCGGCACCTTGTCGAGGATCCTGGCCGAGACCCCCCCGGCGCAGATCAAAGGGCATTTCAATGCCGTCATACCCAAGGGGAGCGAGCTGTATTTCGATGATCTCGCCATCCTCGCCGATGCGCCCCACAAGGCGGCCGCTTACAAATATTTTCAATTCCTGTTGGATGCGCACAATGCGGCTGCGCATATCAATCGAATCCGCTATGCGGTAGGAAATAGGGCAGCGACGCCATTCGTCGCGCCCGCGATCTTGAACAACCCGAGCTTTTACCCGCCTGCGCACATTCTGAAGAATGCCCACCAGCAAATGACGGTGCCGCCGGAGTTCCAGCGCAAGATGACCCGCTACTGGACCGAGTTGAAGGCGCAAAGGCCCTGACATGGCCAGCCGAGTCATCATCGACTGCGACCCCGGCATCGACGACGCACTGGCGCTGATGCTCGCCTGCGGCAGTCCGGAAATCGATTTGATGGCGGTCACGGCCGTGTGCGGAAATCGCTCGGTCGAAACCACGTCGTTCAATGCCGGCCGGATACTGAAGGCCGTGGGCCGCGCGGATTTGCCCGTGCTGGCTGGATGTGCCCTCCCGATCGCATCCAAAGTTCCGCGCTACAACCTTATCCACGGGGAAGATGGCTTGGGAGGTGTCGAACTGCCGACCGGCCGCGAGCCCGCCGAAGCGCACGCCGCTGATTATATTACGCGCGTTCTCATGGAGTCCGAGGCCGGCTCGGTTACCATCATCGCGATCGGACCGCTCACGAACCTGGCTTTCGCTGAAGTTAGGCATCCCGGTCTGCTCAAGCGCGCCGCATCGATCCTGGTGATGGGCGGGGCCGCATTTTGTCCCGGCAACGCCACGCCTAACGCGGAGTTCAATTTTCACGCCGATCCAACCGCGGCGCAGATCGTGTTGAGCGCCGGCACAAACCTGCACTTGTTCGGGCTCGACGTCACCTCGAAAGCGGTCATGTCCGATGCGTGGATAGAATCCTTCTCCGGAATGAACACGCGCTGCGCACGCGCGGCACACTCGATGTTGCGCGCTTACGTGGTGCAGGAACCGAAACTGCATGACGCTTGCCCGGTCGCGTACCTACTGAACCCGGAACTGTTCAAGAGTGAATCCTGCTTCGTCTCCGTCGACTGCGAGCCGGGCGCAACCGAAGGCCGCCTTCTCGCCGCCTCCATGTCGCGGGCAGATCCGCCGCAGACCTCAAACGCGCGGGTCTTTACCGACGTCAACCGCGAGCGTTTGCTGACGCTGGTGCAGGGTTGCTTCGCACGGCTGCCCTGAACCGCGCAAAGACCGCGGCAAGCGCGACGTTCATTTGTTCAATTGCTGATTTGTTCATTCGTTCCTCGAACCCGCTGGTAGTTGCGGAAGAATTGACAAACCAGCGGACTGCAATCACGATCATTGGGCGCGCCTTTTCGTGAGAGAAGCACAACCTCACGCAGGTATCCTAGGACTTGGAACGGGTCGGCAGCCTCCATGATAAGCACCGAACTCTTGATTGACGGCCGCACGGGTACCAGGCACCGGCGCGCCCGACGCTATCCTCGACGCAGCCACTTATGCGGCGATAGAATCCCGCAATCCCGGCAAGCCCGGTTCCTACAACTTCATACTTGCTTTTCTGTGAATCTGAGTCAGTCGGCGGCACCGTAATGACTGCGTTTTTCCGGCGGTGGCAGTAGTGTCTCAAGAAGATGAGTTCGATCGCTCGAAAATGACGGTGTTCGCGGGGAATGCGAACCCGGCGCTCGCGCACGCGATTACCCGTCATCTGCGGGTGCCGCTCGGCCGAGCCCAGGTCAGCCGCTTCAGCGATGGTGAAATCAACGCAGAGTTGATGGAGAACATACGCGGGCGCGACGTGTTCATCGTGCAGCCAACGAGTTCGCCTGCGAACGACAATCTGATGGAATTACTCGTCCTGTCGGATGCCTGTCGACGCGCGTCCGCGGCGCGGGTGACTGCTGTCGTGCCCTATTTCGGTTACGCGCGCCAGGACCGGCGGCCGCGCGCGACGCGCGTTGCAATAACCGCAAAGCTGGTGGCCAACATGATTGTCGGCGCGGGCGTCGACCGGGTTCTGACGGTGGATTTGCATTCCGACCAGATCCAGGGATTTTTCGACATTCCCGTGGACAACGTCTATGCATCACCGGTCCTGCTCGGCGAAGCGTGGAAGCAGAAATATCCCAATATGATCGTCGTGTCCCCGGACGTCGGCGGTGTCGTGCGGGCACGGGCGCTCGCCAAGCGGCTGGATGATGCGGATCTGGCGATCATCGACAAGCGCCGTCCGCGCGCCAACGAATCAAAGGTCATGAACGTGATCGGCGACGTCGAAGGCAAGACCTGCGTCATGATTGACGACATGGTCGACACCGCGGGCACCTTGTGCATGGCGGCGCAGGCACTGAAGGAATACGGCGCCGTGAAGGTCGTCGCCTACATCACGCATCCGGTGCTGTCGGGCTCGGCGATCGAACGGATCGGTGAGTCGGTACTTGACGAGTTGATCGTGACGGACACGATACCGTTGACGCCGGCGGGCCGGGCCTGCGCCAAGGTCCGTCAGTTGAGCGTCGCGGGCTTGCTGGCTGAGACGATGCGCCGCATCAGCGACGAAGAGTCAGTCAGCTCCTTGTACATTGATTGACGTGCAGATCGATTGCAGGATGTAACCCACGTTTGCGCAGCGGGGTATTGACCATCTCCACCAGGCGTTGCGCCGCAAAGGATGCGCGGACCCGCTCATCCGGCACATCTCCGTACAAGGTCGTTCGCTGCGCGGGAATCCTGCCTGAGGCGCGAATCAGATCGGTCATTTCCTGCGGGCAGAACTCCTGCCCGTGGATGGCGCCCGCAGCGCGCGTGATGCTTTCGTTCATGAGTGTTCCGCCCAGGTCATTCGCCCCGGCCTGCAGGCAGGCTCGCACACCTTCCGGTCCCATTTTGACCCATGATGCTTGAATATTCGATATGTGGGGATTGAGCGCGATGCGGGCAACCGCGTGCATGAGCACAGCCTCCCTCCACGTCGGACCGCAGCGCGCCCGGCCCTTCTTATATATCGGGGCCTCATGCGCAACGAACGGCAGCGGCACAAATTCGGTAAAGCCGTGGAAACGCTTCTGGTGCTCACGCACGCGCACCAGGTGCCGCGCCCAATGAACCGGCCTTTCGACATGGCCGTACATGATCGTCGCCGTGCTCTTAAGTTCGAGCGAGTGTGCAGCTTCCATGACCTTGAACCAAGTGTCCGTGTCGATCTTGTCCGGGCAAATGATCGCCCGGATCTCGTCGTCAAGAATTTCGGCCGCGGTCCCAGGCAACGATGCCAATCCGGCCGCTTTCAGGCGACCAAGATAGTCCGCGAGGGATAAGCCGAGCGTGGTTGCGCCCTGCCAGACTTCCAAAGGCGAGAATGCATGAACATGAATGGCGGCCGCCGCGGCTTTGGCCGTTTGAAGTATCGTGAGGTACGTGTCACCCGTGTAGTCGGGATGTATGCCGCCCTGCAAACAAACCTCGGTCCCGCCCCTCGACCATGCTTCGGCGACCCGGCGGCCGAACTCCTCCATGCTGAGGTCGTAGGCCTTACCCCTCAAATCCTCATGCGCCCTGCCTTTCGAGAACGCGCAGAACTGGCAGTGATAGGTGCACACGTTTGTGTAATTGATGTTGCGTGTGACAACATAGTGAACGACATCACCGTTGACCGCGCGGCGGATCGCGTCAGCTCGTGCACAGACTGCGTGAAAAGCCGTATCGCGCGCGCTAAACAACGTCGCGATCTCGTTTTCGTCAAGTTCTGCGCCGGCGGCCGAGCGCTGCAGGATGAGACGGATCGCCGGCGAGACCGAACCGGAGCTGCCGCTGCGGACCGCGGGAATCCGCAACCCCAGTCCCGGCGACCAATCCGACTCGCGGGCGAGACCCGATGCATCGCTCATTCGCAACACGGCAGGTTGTACTTCCGGCGCCAGCCAACGCAGCGGATCCGCTGCAAACTCAGGGTAAATCGTCAGGCGCGGCGCCAGCACCTTGCCGGCCGTCTCGGTGACCTGGGCGAGAGTTTCGATCTCTGGCCAAGGCGCTTCTGGATTGACGAAGTCAATCGTCACCGGCGATACACCGCCCCAATCGTTGATGCCTGCGCCAACCAAGGACAATGCGTGAGTAGGCGCAAGATTGGGCGGCGCCTGAATGCTCATCGCTCCGCCCAATATGATCCGCGCGGCTGCAACGGTCCAGATATGGTCGGACGCGGCGGCAGCCGGATGATGCTCCATTCGCGTATTCGTCTTGGGCTGAAAATTCTGGACGATTACTTCTTGGATATGACCGTACCGATTATGCAGTTCGCGGATTGCAAGCAATGCCTCAATACGCTCGCGCCGCGTTTCTCCAATGCCGATCAAAATTCCGGTCGTAAAGGCAACGCGGGCTTCCCCTGCCGCTCGTATAGTCGCAAGCCGAGCATCAGGCGCTTTGTCGGGACTGCCGAAATGGGGTCCGCCACGTAACCCGAGCCGAACCGACGTGCTTTCAAGCATGAGCCCCATCGATGCAGCGACCGGACGCAGCGTTTCAACTTCCGCGCGATTCATGTTGCCGGGATTCAGATGCGGCAACAAACCGGTTTCCTTCAAGACAAACTCCGCGACATGACGCACATACGCAAGCGTCGAGTCGAAACCCAGTCCCGCCAGCGCATCGCGCGCCGCGCGCCAGCGCAGCTCCGGCCGGTCTCCCAGCGTGAACAGTGCCTCGCGGCATCCCGCCTTGACGCCTGCGCGTGCTACATTCAAGGCCTCATCGATGGACAAATAAGCCGGTCTTCCCGGTCGTGGCGTCTCTGCAAAAGTGCAATAGCGGCAAACATCGCGGCACAGGTGCGTCAGTGGAATGAACACCTTGGGGGAATAGGTCACGATGTCGGGATGGTACGCATCGCGGACGCTCGCGGCGATGGCGCACAGTCGTGTCATATCGTCCGCATACTCCAGCACCAGCGCTTGCGCTGCCGATGGCACATCACCATTCGCCGCGGCGGACAAAATACGCTCAATGGCAACGTTCATCGGGCGGCTCGCGCCTCGTGGAGAACCGGTGTCCGGAATGCACCGGGATCGAAACGGGCATCCGCAAGCACAGCGTGAGTTCGGGTTTCCCGCGGAATAGCCAGCAGCCGCCTGACGTCTTCCGGATAATCGATATCCAGTGCGACGTTCGACAGATTCACGATGAAAGGCCTTATGCCGACCGCCTTCGCCGACTTAAGATGCGCTGCGAAACTGTCGTCGCCGAAACGAAACCCGACGCAACCGGGAGGACTGGACAGCGTTGCATTCGTGCCCCTGAAGTCCCGCGACGGCACAAGCGTAAATCCGCCGAGACTGTATTCATGCGCCGAAATGATGTCCTCGATGTCGCGGGTGGTGATGAGCGGAACATCCATCGGCAGTGTTAGAACGGCATCCGCCGCATGACGCTCGACCAGTTCCCGCGTGCCGAGCCTCACGGCTTCATTATAACCCGAGCGTGCACCGGTCTGGATCACCAAGCCGCCATGTTGGTGAGCCAGTTTCTGCGCCGACGGATCAACAGTGACAACGGCAAAACCCTTCAGTGACGTGCACGCCGCCAGCGTCGCAAACACGTCGGCGATCATCGCAGCAAACAGTGCCTCCCGCCATTGCGGGCAGAGAAAAGCGGAGAGGCGCTGCTTCGCCAGCGAGCTCTCCTTGATGGGAACCAGCGCCCAGGGCTTCAAACGGCCTCGCGCAGCGCGCATCAGGCCGCTTCGTATCCGACCATTCCCTTGGTTTCCAGGAATTCGTCGAGACCGAACTCGGCCCATTCACGGCCATTGCCCGACTGCTTGTAGCCGCCGAACGGCGCCCCGATGTCGAAGGCCGGGTTGTTCAGATAAACCGTGCCTGCACGCATGCGCCTCCCGACTTGACGCGCGCGTTCAATATTCGTCGAACTGACGTAGGCCGCGAGCCCGTACACTGTGTCATTCGCCATCCGGACCACATCATCCTCGGTGTCATACGGCAGGATGCTGAGCACGGGGCCGAAGATTTCCTCTCGCGCGATGCGCATGTCCGGCGTCACATCGGCGAAGATGGTGGGGCGCACGTAGTAGCCGCGATTGAGACCGGCTGGCCGGCCGGGTCCGCCCACGACAAGAGTGGCGCCTTCCTTGATTCCCGACTCGATCAGATCCTGAATCTTGACGAACTGCGCCTTGCTTGACACAGGCCCGAGCTTGGATTTCTCACTGCGCGGATCCCCTACGGTATAGGCGCCCGCCGCTTCGCGTGCGAGCTTCAGCACCTCAGCCTGGCGTGCGCGCGGCACGAACATCCTCGTCGGCGCGTTGCAGGTCTGGCCGCTGTTCATGAACACCGGATCGATGCCGCCTGGAACCGCCTTCGCAAAATCGGCGTCGTTCAACAAGATGTTCGCGGATTTTCCACCGAGTTCCTGGTGCACCCGTTTCACCGAATCCGCAGCGGCCTTGGCAACCAGGATGCCTGCGCGCGTCGAACCTGTAAACGAAATCATGTCAATGCCCGGGTGGGAGGCGAGCCGCGTGCCCACCTCGGCGCCCGTTCCCTGGACCATGTTGAACACGCCCTTTGGCACGCCTGCCGCGTGAATCACTTCGGCGAAGATCACTGCGCTAATCGGCGAGATCTCACTCGGCTTCAGCACCATCGTGCAGCCCGCAGCAATAGCGGGAGCGACTTTGCAGCCGATCTGGTTCAGCGGCCAGTTCCACGGCGTGATCATGCCGACAACTCCGATCGGTTCCTTCACGATCATCGTGCTGCCGCGCTTGCGCTTAAACTCATAGGTCTTTAGAACCGACAGTGTTTCCGTGATATGCGCCCGGCCGATCCAGGCCTGCGGGCCCTGGGCGAACGCCAGAGGTGCGCCCATTTCGCGTGAGATGGCCGTGGCAATGTCGTTGTAGCGCTTGTCATATTCAGCGCCGATTGCCTCCAGCAGTTCGATCCTTTCTTTCACGCTGGTGAGTGAGAACCGGTCGAAGGCAGCGCGCGCGGCTGCGACGGCTCGATCCACGTCGGCAACCGAGCCGGCGGCGATCTTGGTGAACGCTTCCTCGGTCGAAGGATCGACGACATCGAGGTAACTTGCCTGGGCCGGATTGGCCCAGGTGCCATCGATATAGAATTTCAGGTTGTTGTCGCTCATCGTGTGTTTCTTCCGTGTTGGGGTGGTGTAATTTCTAGAACGCAGTTCGCAGCCGCGGCGCCACATGTGTGGCGAACTGATTAAGAAAACGCTCCTGATCCGGTCCTGGCGCATGAAACACCAGATGTCGGAAGCCGAGTTCAACGTAAGGCCGGACGTGGGCCACGACATCGTCAGCGTTGTCCGTGACGATCCATCGCTTGGCCACGCGCTCGAGCGGCAACGCATCCGCCAGCCGCTCCATCTCGACCGGATCTTCGATACCCATCTTTTCTTCCGGCGAGAGCGCCAGCGCCGCCCAATGACGGGTTGCCTGCAACGCCGCCTGCCGATCGAGATCAAATGACAGCTTCACTTCGATCATCAGGTCGTAGCCCTCCAGTGTACGCCCGACCGCGGAACGGCCTTGCCTGACGTTCGGCATCAGCGTTTCGGAATACAGCGAGGGCGCCTTGCCGCTGGTGCAGATGAATCCGTCGCCGAGTTCGCCGGCTGCGAACGCAGCTTTCGGTCCCGCCGCACTCAAATAAATGGGCACCGGCTGCGCCGGCCGATCGTAAATAGTCGCCCGCTCGGTACGGTAATATTCACCCTTATGCGTGACGCGGTCCTCGGTCCAAAGCCGGCGCATGAGCTGCACCGACTCGCGCAGCCGTCCTTCGCGCTCTTTGAAGCCCGGCCACGCGATCCCGGTTGCGGGTACCTCGTTCAAGGATTCGCCAGTTCCAACCCCGAGTATGATGCGGCCTGGGTAAAGGACTCCCAGAGTGCCCACGGCTTGCGCCACGACGGAGGGGTGATATCGAAAAGTCGGTGTCACCACTGAGGTTCCCATCACTAGGTTTTTGGTGCGCTCGCCAAGCGCCGCAAGCCAGGCAAAAGAGAATGGCGCATGACCGTCCGTGTGCCGCCACGGTTGGAAGTGATCACTTACAAAGCAGCTGTCGAGTCCGTTTTGCTCGGCCGCGACCGCGAATTCGAGCAACTGCCGCGGTGCGAACTGCTCCGCGGACGCTTTATAGCCGAGTTTCAGCATGGTTCCTCGCAAGTGTGGGTCATCAACAATTTTGACAATGGCGCCGTGCTCAAGAGCCCTTCCGGTACGCGTCCTTGATTCGAATTCTTCCATCTGGGTCGAAGCTGATCACGTCAATCCCCTCCACCACCCGGGATTCTCCGCCAGGCATAGGCAGCGTCAGCGTCCAGTACGACAAGCACTTGTCGTCGAAGAAGAAAAATTTCCCTGGGGGAGTCGGCGACCTGGTCGTCGCCGGGACATTCGTCGGTTGGCACATGCGGGCAAACCCCTGCCGGACTTCATCACGGCCCGTAAAGGTCAATCCGCTGGATGTTCTGTACAGCGGCGCATCGCTCATGAGCTCCATCAGCTTCTCGAGATCGCACCGCACCCAGGCAGCCGAAAATTGTGCGGTCATCAACTGCATGAGTGATTTAGGCACGGTGACGGCCACGCCTCCGGCATCAGCGTTGCCTCGCACATCATTATCCACGTGAAAACTGCACTTTCATATTCATATTCCGGCGAGGCTTCGGCCGATCATGTACGCTTCCCAAATATCGTCGCCGTCGTAGGAAGCCGCGGACAGTTGCTTAACTGCAGAGGACCCATTGATCGCAACGGTGTTGGGCAACACCTTGAACAGCGGAACATCCGATGAGGAGTCGCCATAGGCGACGCAGTCCGACGCCGATACGCCATATTTCTGGATCAGGCGATGGACAATGTCCACCTTGGAATCTGGCGTCAATACGCACTCCGGGTCCGGAATCTCCCCGCCAAACACTTCTGCACCATGCGCCGTGGTCACACCCCACCGCAGCAATCTGTTCGCGAAGAACATCGGCGACATGGTAACGACGGCGCTGTACTCACCGCGCGCTGCTATGTCGCCGAAAACCTTGCGGATGTTTTTCTGCCAGGGCGATTTCGCGAAAATCTCGTCCACGTCCGCATCGCTGATCTTCCCCCACAGCGGCAGACACAGCTCAAAAAATTCAACATGCCCGACCTCGCCGCGGACCCATGCTTCCTCGATCTGGTTCACCTCGGCCAATTTGCCGACATGATCCGAGATGTGCAGACAGGCGGAGCCTTTCATCAAGGTTCCATCCATGTCGAATATGTGGAGCTTGCCCATCACGCGGTCCTGAGCGACGGTAGCCCGTCCGCCCAGGGACTGGCGGACGGCCGGCCTGTCACCGGAATCGACACAGAGCCGCGAATTTTCAGCTCCGTCGCGAAATTCGTGGTCGTGGGAGGATCGGAGAGACCGGATTTATTGAGCAGGAGTTGAGCGGCGCTCCGACCCATCTCATAACCCGGCTGCGCGACAGTTGTCAGCGCCGGGAAGACGTATTGTGAAGCGGTGATATCATCGAACCCAACGATGGAAATGTCGCGCGGAATTTCCAGTCCCTTTTCCCGCAGGAGGCGGATGCCCCCCAACGCCATCAAATCGTTCGCGAAGATGATGGCCGTCAGATTGGCGTTTTGCGGATTACCTGTGATGGTTCTCGCCGCCTGAAAGCCCGACTCCTCCGTGTAATCACCCGACACGACCTGGAGTTCATCCGGATCGTGTCCGCCGCTGGCGAGAGCCTCGCGATAGCCCGCCAATCGCTGCTGGCTCGTCCACAGCCATGGCGGACCGGCGACAATCGCGATGTCGCGATGTCCGTTGCGGATCAATTCCTGGGCGACCTGGCGGGCGCCGGTGCGGTTGGCGGCGCTGATGAACGGCGCCTCGAGTCCGGGGATGCATTCGTCGACAAAGACCACCGAGCCGGACTCGACGAGTTTTACAAGACCGACGGTTGGCTTGCCCGAGCCCGAGAGCAGGATCATTCCGTCCAGGCGGCGCGCCCGCAAAGTCTGCGCGTAATACTCTTCCCACTTGTTCTCCGCGCCCGTGGTGCCGACCACCATCAGCACGTCGTGTTCCTGCGCCACGGCCTGCACACCTTCAGCGACGGATGCGAAAAACGGATTGCGCAAATCGGGAACCACGAGTCCTATTGATGAGCTGCGCTGACGCTTCAGACTTCGGGCGGCCGTGTTGGGCTCGTAGCGCAGATCAGCGATCGATTGCTGAATGCGCCGGCGCGTCTCTTCGGTGACGTGGGACGCGCCGTTGATCACGGCGCTGACCGTTCCAACCGACGTCTGCGCCGCCTTCGCGACGTCCCGGATCGTCGGCCGACTTTTCTTGAATGGATCGTTCTTCAACGTGCACTGCTCGCGCCGGCGGCCCACCCCACCATCGACGTCCACAACGCAGCGTAGTGCGGCCACTTCATGAACTCCGGCGGCGCCCAGTGCGGCGCCACATCGGACATGAACGCCAGCGCCCGCCCTTTGCCCTCGGCCTTCACGACCAGCAGCGGATCACCATTGATCCGCGCAATGACCGTGCTGCCAGCCTTGGCCGAAGTCTTGTTGTAGCCGAGCATTCTGGGCCATTTAGCCGGAACTTCGCCGATTGCCGGGTGCCGGGTTTCCAGAACCTCTGGAGCGACGCCTTGCGGTATCTCGATCCGGTCATCATGGGAAAGCATCTGCACCGGTATCACCTCGGCGAGCGGACTCATGCCATAGCGAGCCCGGCCATCAATTCCGGTGAACGACATGTAGCCGCCGATTTTCACCAGACCGCCGCCGCTCCTCACGAAATCCACGATCAGCTGCAGACGATTGACGCTGATCTCGGAGCGCAAAAAGGTTTCGTTCGTCAAGAGGAAGGAATTCGATCCGATGTCGCTCAACGCAACCGCGTCATACTGCTGGAGTTGTTCCAGGGACCTCGGAAATTTTTCCGACACTTCATGCGCGCGAATGTAGGTAACATCAAATCCTTTTTCTGCCAGGCATCGCAGGAAAACCCCGGCGCCTTCCTCGTACTCGACCGAGACGAAGTGATCCATTCCCTTCATATGAATGGTGTGTTTGATCCATGACTCCCCGACGAACAGCAACTTTACGCCGGACTTTCCCTTCTCAATCATAGTGGACACCTTGCTTCGCAGTTTTGGCCGTCACAATACCGCTCTACCCATTGGCATTCGCGAACCCGTCAGGAAATTCGCCGGTCTTGGACGAACGCCGGCAGCACGCGGGACTCCGGAACCGTGGGCAGCGAGGTTTCCCGCATATCCCAGCCACCCCATTTTTGGGGCACCAGTTCCAGAATCAGACGTCCGGCCGCCTTGCCGAATTGGAAATAGCTCTCGGCATACGGGTGCCCGTCATAGAAATACTTGTCAAACACGAGAGCCATGATTTCTTCGACCGCGGCGGCGCCTTCAAACGGCCGCAGCACCCCTTTCATGCTAATGCCGTGCACGGTTGCATACTCATCGCCACTGTCGATAACCGCGCTCATCTGCCCGCGGGCCGCAGCGTTTTGCGCATGCTTGCTGCCGGCATCGAGGGGGAGAAAAATACGTTGATCCTTGACGACGTACCAGATCGGCGATAGGTAGATCGAACCGTCATCATTGATGGTCGCCACGCGAACCGTCTTCTGGCGGGCGAGATAGGCCCAGCGCTTCGCACCCTTCATGCCATGAATGGGTGTTGTGCGATTGCTCGGTGCTTTGTTCGTTGTCATTTTGCTTCTCCATCCCGAAGCGCAGTCAGCGCATTGCTGTAGTCGGGTATTTCAGCCAGGCCGTACCGGGGCGACGGTCCACTCGTCCAGAAGAAGGCGGTTTCCACGCCGGTGGGTTCGAGTGTGTATTCGTAACCAGCCGGCAAATAGATATGTTCGCCTTGCGCAGCCTCGAGAACGATCTTCCGACCCTCGGCGTCCTTGACGATCAGCCTGATCTTTCCCTTCAGGCAATAATGGGTCTCATCAAAATCCTTCTGGTGCCACTGGTATGGAACATGATCCACCGTCTGCCAGCAGATGCCTTGGCGGAAATGACGCGCGTCGTCGCGTTCCTGGGACAAGAAAATAGCCGTGCCGATTCCGGGTTGAAACGGAAGGCGCGGCAACGAGAGGATCTCGTTCATCGTGATGACGCGCGGATACCGCCTATCGCTGGTCTCGTATGGATCGATTTCAGACATGGCACAACCCCTTACTTATGACAATTTAATCGCTCGACACCTGGCTTCAACCGAAGATCGCCGGCATGCAGACAGAGACGGGACAAAGCAAACAATTCTCGCCACTGGACCTCTATCTAGGATGAAACGGTTCAAAAGTCAAATAGCATCTAAAAAATCACCACGGCGCGGACTTCTTAAGCCGATCTCGCCGCTCTATCGGTTCCGCGCCCAGCGCTCGTGCGCTTCACGGGTCTCCTGGTGCCGCGGCAGGCTGGACTGACTGCCCCGCCGCGTGCAGCAGATAGCAGCGGCCGTGCTAGCCCGCTGCATCGCACCGGCCAGCGCCGATCCTCGCGCAAGTTCCGCAGCGAGCACACCAATGAAGCAGTCGCCTGCGGCGGTTGTATCGACTGGCTTGATCGGCCGCGCCGCGACGCGCTGCATTCCCGCAGCGGCAGAGCAGCCTTCCGCACCCTCGCCACCCAGGGTGCGAACGATATCAACGCCCAGCGCGCGGTGCAGTTCGACTGCGCCCGGCCCGCAGTTAAGCCATTTGGCCAACGCGCCCGCTTCGTCCTCATTCACAATGATCATTGCGCAGGCGCGCAGCGCCTCGAACGGCAGGGGTATGGCGGGTGCGAGGTTTAAAATACAGTGAATCCCAGCGGCACGGCCGCGCGCAATCACAGCTTCGACCTCCGCAACCGGACTCTCCATCTGCAGCAGAATATGGCTGCTGCGCGTCAGCAAAGCAGTGTCCAGCTGGGACCTCGAGAGCGAGGCATTGGCGCCAAGCGCCACCACGATTTGATTGCGCCCCTGCGAATCCGTATTGATCCCGGCGCATCCGGTCGGACGCGCGACCGTTGCGACATGCGACAAGTCGACACCGCTGTCTTTCAAACCCGCCAGCGCGACCTCGGCGAGGGCATCGGTTCCAACCGCGCCCACCATGGCGACCGCTGCGCCGTCCCGAGCGGCTGCAACGGCTTGATTCGCGCCCTTACCGCCCGCTTCGATGCGAAATTTCCGCGCCAGCAGGGTTTGGCCCGGCGCAGGCAACTGATCCATCTCGAAGATCATGTCGGCATTGATCGAACCAAACACCGTGATCAGTCGATCTGCGGATGTCGTCATTACTTGTTCCCGTGTCTCGGCGAATCACGATTTGAACATTCTAGCGAAACGTTTCATTTTTCGCGCGATTTATGCAGACTAAGAAAATGAAAAATTCGAAAGTACGGAATGTTTACACTATAAACAGTTATTTTCGATCGTTTTTTTTAAGTTTTTTCAACCTGCTATTGATCACTTACTCCGCAGTCTGAATCTGTTTGACAATTGAACCGTTTCATATCTAAGATCAAACTGTTTCAATGTAAAAGGTGCGCTGGAAGCAATATAGGCTCCAAAGTAAGGGCTTGCGGACTGGGCGCCTTGATTTGGAAGAGTGCCATCGAAAGCTCACCAGCAATGGGCCGGCAATTCCTACGGCCGAAAGGCCGCGATTGCCGATTGTTTGACGTGTTCCCGTGCCGCTTATTTCCTGTCTCGGAGGTAAATGCAGATGACGATGACCTCGTGGTACCACAACGTGATTCTCAACACCGACAACTACAAGCACTGTCACTACGCGCTTTACCCCCCAGGAACGGAGTACGTCTCGAGCTACATCGAATCCCGCGGCGGCGCATACCCGGTCACGCTATTCGTCGGGCTGCAGGCCTACATCCGCGAATACCTGATGCGCCCGATCACACTGGAGAACATCGATGAGGCGGAATCGCATTGCCGCGAAGTCGGCATGCCGTTCCGGCGCGAGAACTGGATGGGTATCCTCAACGACCACGATGGCTTTCTGCCGGTCGAAATCGAGGCGGCGCCGGAGGGCATCGTGCTTCCGACCCGCAACGTCCTGGTGCAGCTCATCAACACGGACCCAAAATATTATTGGGCCACGAGCTTCTTTGAAACCGCACTCTTAAGGTCGATCTGGTATCCGACGACCATCGGCACCATCAGCTGGATCGCCAAACAAGTCATCAAGCAGGCCTACGCACAGACATCCGACAACGACAACAACCAGGTCATCCGCCACATCCTCCACGACTACGGCGCGCGCGGCGTCAGTTCGCAGGAATCCGCCGCGTTGGGAGGAATGGCTCATCTGGTGAATTTCAACCAGAGCGACACGGTTCCCGGCGTTCTCGCGTCAAAGAAATACTACAACCACATCATGCCGGCTCGCTCCGGCCCGAATTCCGAGCACGCGTCATTCAACGCCTGGGGCCGGGAGAACGAAGCCAGCGCCATGCGCAACATGATCGAAAAATATCGCCACTATGGCGTCGTGATCCTGCTCACCGATTCGTACGACCACGAAAATGCCGTGAAAAACATCATCGGCAAAGAACTAAAGAGTCTGATCCAGGCAGGCCCCGGCCTGATCGGCGTCCGTCCGGACTCGGGCGATCCGGTTCAAGTGACGGCCGATACCACCGAATGGCTCATCGAGAGCTTCGGCTGCACGGTGAACAAAAAGGGCTACAAGGTGCTTCCCGATTACATCCGCGTCGTACAGGGCGATGGCATCACGCTGGACAGTCTGCGCGATATTTTCATTGAAATGGAGCGGCGTGGTCTCGCTGCCGACAACGCGGTTTTCGGCATGGGCGGCGGCCTCCTGCAGCACTGCAATCGAGACACGCTCAATTTCGGACAGAAGACGAGCGCAGCCAAGATCAACGGTCAATGGGTGGATGTGTTCAAGCAGCCGAGCGGCGCGTCCTTCAAGGCCTCCAAGCGCGGACGCTTGGCGCTGCAATTCAAGGACGGCGATTACCAGACCGTTCCTCGCGATTCGATTCCCGCCGAAGAGAACCTGCTCCAGCCGGTGTTCCGCAATGGAAAGCTGCTGAAGAAATGGGATTTCTCGGAACTCATTGAGCGAAGCGAGAGATCGGTGCCTGCGAGCTATTATCGGCCCTATACGGAACCGATGATCATCGCGGCGCAACGTTCGGCGTAGGGAGAAAGAGAACCGGTGCGTCCACTCTCTCCGATGCAGTAGGCGCGCCGGTGGTCACGGCCAAAGGAGAATTGTCCCTTGCGCATCCGATGAGCGAACTCATTCCCGGCGATCGTGATGGCAAGGTTCTCGAACGCGTTGAACCCCGCCATCGACGCACAGCGCGCGACGGCGCGGCACATGACCATAAGAGCGTCATCTTTCGCGGGGATGCGCGGTTTCGATAGATCGGATGACAGGCAATCGGCTTCGTCATCCAAGTCAATACCAGCTGCATTGTCATATCATAGACCACAGATGGCAGCGCCGAGTGATGCAACTTGCCACGTCGGAGTAATGTTGAATTGAGTTTAGCCCCCCTTACCTTGTTAGCGGTACCCGGGTTACCCGAGATTACACACCACGTGAATCTAACGTTATTGATCCTCACGGCGCTGGAAGAATCTGGCTGCGATCTGCGCGACACGGACGCACTGCTCATCGGCCAAAAAATCATCTCCAAGGCCGAAAACCGATTCGTCGATCTGGATTCGGTGCGGGTGTCGCCGCGCGCACGCGAACTGGCGGCGCGCTGCGGCAAGGATCCACGCTTGGTCGAGGTGATCCTCGGCGAATCCACGCAGGTGGTGCGCTGCGCGCCGCGGGTGCTGATCGTGCGCCATCGTCTCGGGCTGGTGGTGGCCAACGCTGCCGTGGATCAATCCAATGTACCCGGCTCCGCCTCGCGCGCTCTGCTGTTGCCGCTGGACCCGGACGCCTCGGCCGCACGGCTACGGGAATCCATCCGCGCTGCGACCGGGCGCGCGCCCGCCATCGTCATCACCGACAGCTTTGGCCGGCCCTGGCGCCAGGGCGTCAGCGGCACCGCCATCGGCAGCGCCGGGCTGCTCACACTGTTGGACCTACGTGGCGCATCCGATCGCGAGGGCCGGCCGCTCCAGGTCACGCAGGTGGCCATTGCCGACGCGCTGGCAGCGACCGCCGCGCTGCTGATGGGCGAGGCTGCCGAAGGCACACCGCTGGTGCATGCGCGCGGACTGCCGCGCCATTTTCTGTCCGAGTCCGCCAACGCCGCGCTGCTGCAGCGCCCCGTGCGTGAAGACCTGTTTCAATAGGAGCGTGGCATGCGCGTGGTAGCGCTATGCGGGGGCGTGGGTGGCGCCAAGCTCGCCGATGGGCTGCAGCAGATCCTGGGAGCGGATCTCACGCTCATCATCAACACCGGCGATGATTTCGAGCATCGCGGCCTGCCCGTGTGGCCCGATGTCGACACCGTGCTGTACACGCTGGCGGGAATCGCCAACTCCACGCAGGGTTGGGGACGAGCGGCGGAGAGCTGGGAGGTGCAGCGCGAGTGGCAGCGGCTGGGAATTGACACTTGGTTTCAGCTCGGCGATAAGGACATTGCGTTGCATCTGCTGCGCCGGGAGTGGCAATCCCACGGCTGGTCAGCCGCACGTGTCTGCTCCGAACTGGCCGCGCTGTACGGCGTTAGCGCCCGCCTGCTGCCCATGAGCAATGCGCCGGCGCCGACCCGCATATTGACGTCCGCGGGCGAACTGCCCTTTCAGGAATATTTTGTCAAGCTACGCTGCGCGCCCGCGGTGAGCGGCTTCGCATACGGCGCGTCGGCTCAGCGCGGCGCCAGCTGTGAGGTGTTGGCGACGCTCGAGGAGGAGGGCCTGGACGGCGTCATCCTCTGTCCTTCCAATCCCTACTTGTCCATCGCGCCCATTCTGGCAGTGCCCGGCCTGCGCAAGCGGCTGGCTGAACTGAACGCGCCGGTGATCGGCGTATCGCCCATCATCGCCCGCGACGCATTGAAGGGCCCGACCGCGAAGATCATGCGCGAACTCGGCATCGACGTCTCACCGCTGACGGTGGCGCAGGAGTACCGCGATTTTCTCGATGCGTTGCTGATCGACACCGCCGATGTAGCCGACCTCCCCGCGACGGCGCATGGCAGCACTCTGGTGGGTGATGAGATCGTGATGCGCAACACGCATGACCGACGGCGGCTGGCGGCACGTTGTCTGAAGCTGCTCGCGGAACTGCGCACGCAGCCGCTTGTTTGACGCGTAGCCCTTCACTTCCTGCACGCATAATGCGATTGCCGACGTCGCGTTCGGCAGGTCCCAGCAATTCTGGCAGACTCTCTAGGCTGTCCGTGTGCCGCGGGCGATATCCACCCAGAACACATTGCTGCCGCCGGCTTCAATTTCAGGCACTGCGTGCGCCTTTCCTCGTTGAACAGTGGCAGCGAAATTACCGAATATTTTGGTGATTCTTGGCGCGTGCTGAAACTGTCCTTTCGGACACATAGGTTAGGCGGTCTCAATGGATCATCGAAACACTAGAGGTCAGAATATACGCTGGCGTCTTCCAGTGCAGGGTCTCTCGCGGTCGGGTAATCAATTTTCTGGCTACAGTGTCTAACCGGGCTTGGCTTACACCGGATAGATCTGCCCCTTTGGGGTAATACTGTCGTATCAGGCCGTTCGTATTCACGTTGCTTCCTCGCTGCCATGGACTTGAGGGGTCGCAGAAATAGACTTGCAGTCCGTAGCGATAGTGAATTTGGCGTAGTTGGCGAGTTCGGCTCCTCGGTCCCAAGTTAGCGACCGTCAACTCGCCGATCTTCGCGTGCAGCTCGCGGATCCGTTCTCGATCCGCAGCCCCCTCCACCGCGCCAGCGCCGAAAATGCCGGCCGCCTGTCAGCAGCTGGCTTTCCAGCTGGTAATCTGATTGGCGTGAACATCATAATGCGATGCAAGCTGCGCCACGGTCTTCTCGCCTTTGATGGCGTCCAATGCCACTCGGGCGTTGAAGGCCGGTGAGTGGTTGCGTCGGCGTCGTTTCATCGGGTCTGCTCCTCCGGTTATCCGAAAATATAGCAGTCCCTCCACTTATCGACCTCTCCGAAAATCCTAGGCCAGCTCTGTGGTTACCCACGAACTCAGCCGTGCGGGTAAGTTCGTTGCGATCCAAAAAATCAGTCAATATTAAGTGAGAACCGCAAAAACCTCGACACGTGTCGCGATCGAACCATTTTTGACCAGACCCTTCCAACTCCGCACCTCGGCGGTAAAAAAGTTGCTTGCTGGCTTATTCGAGGCTTTCGACGTCAGCGGTCAGGTGTTTTTTATTCATCGTTCAGTTCTCTCGAAAAAATCCAGCCGTTCCGATTCGGTGCGCGAGCATCTCAGATGCTCGGCGGGACGCCTAGGCTCCGGTGGAACGCAGCGACATTTCCCTTCGCGAGCTCGGTTGCGCCGTCGATGTCAGGCAAGGCATCGCAATAGATGTCTAGCGCCTTGCGGGCGAGCGGCATCCAGCTCTCGATCCAGCCTGCGATGACAGCCTTGTTCGACGGTTGCTCCAATGCGAATCGGACCAAGCCGGCCGACCAGCGGCGCGATCGCTCGCCATCGCGAAGCTGGTTGTCGATCAGCAGACCGAGTAGCGTATCGCCGTTCTTGCGCGCGGCGCGTCCGAGTTGGCGCAGCGCCTCGTCAGCGGTCGGCCGGGCGACCAGATTGATGGCAACAAGACTTTCGCCCCAGTCATAGGCGATGAGGGCCCGTTCGAGAAGCTCGCGTAGGCCTTGCCACGCCGGCTCCTGTTCCCAACTATGGCGCTCGCTCGTGACGAAGCCGCGCAACGGGTGCGCGATCTGCAGCGCGCGCGTCCGGTAGGCGACGCGGGACAGCCAGCGGAAATCGTCCCCCTCCTGGAAGCCTGCGCATGCGGTAATCGTGCTCGCAGGTGCCATCTGCACGAGATACGCTGAGCCCATCTGCAAGGCGCTCATCATATAACGGGCGGGGGTGTAGAACCGCTCCAGTGCGGCGAGCCACTCGGGTGCCAGCGAAGCATCATGGCCGAGCTGGTCGTACTCATCGAGCAGCCCGTCGACATACTCCTCCTGCCCGTCCTGGAGGCGGGTGTAGGTGCGGTAGACCACCTCGTCGGGATCGCGAAACTGCTCCCAATCCGGATGCTGGAGCGGCGACTGCGATACGTTCTTCTGATACCAGACGTTCATCGGCAGCAGTGGCGCCGGCGACAGCTCGTAGGCTTGGTCGGCATGGCGCGTCCGGGAACTGAGGTTGGTCGTCACGACCTCGTATTCGCTCGGGCGCTTGCGATTGCGCAGGAACGTGCTCCACGTCTTCAAACCTTCGGTATTCACTGTCACGATTGCCTCCTGATTCTTCGATTTAATGGTGCCGAACGCGCTCTTAGACCGCCACGAAGACATCATCGCCGTCGACCTTTACGGGATAGGTCTTGAGCTTGCAGTCCGCAGGGTTGATGCCTGCGCCGGTCGATGCGTCGAACTGCCAGAGATGCGCGGCGCAGGTCAGCGTGCGGCCTTCGAGCGTGCCGTCGACCAGCGCGAAGTTTTGATGCGGGCACTCCGGATCGAAGGCAGCGACTGTGCCACCCATGGCATGGACCACGAGCACTTCTTGCCCATTGGCAGAGAACACGGCCATTTCACCTTCCCAAAGCTCGTCGAGCGAGCAAACGCGGACGAAATTCGTGACCGCGCCGTCCATCACGGCATGACCGGTAAGATCTCGATCGGATCCATCCGGGTCAGGCCCGCAGCCAGCACGGTCGCGGTTCGCGGTAGATAGTCGTTGGAACCCTGGACGCGGACCCGGAGCTGCGACCCCGCCGGTGGGTGCGGGACGACGATGCCGACCAGCTTGCTAGCCGCTTTCTGCGCGACAGCGTCGATCGTATCGCCGTCGTCGACGATCAGCACTTTGTAACCGTAGTCGCCTTGGAAACAGCAAACGAGCGGGAAGTCAGCCATAGTGTTTTCCTATAATTTCATGGGTCATCGCGCGCCTCACCCTACCGCTTTGAGCGGCCGCCGGTAGCCGTCGACCCATGTGTAGTTGTAGGCGCAGGTGCCGCGCTCGGGTAGGCTTTGGCCCATATATTCATAGAAGTCATCGGGGCCGGCACCGATGGTCCCGTCGAACATGCGGTCGATGATGCTGCGGTGACCCTTGTAGCGGTCGGGATCTTGTTCGAAGATCCATTTATCGACGACCGAGCAGAAGTGATAGCGCCGGCCTTCGTAGTCGAGAACGTGGTCGGTGACCTTCCACTTTTTGCCGGGCACGCCGCTCATTTCCAGACCGCTCATATTACAGATCATCGGCGCGAGCTCGGGGATTGTCCTCTCCGGGTGGCCATTCAAGATGTTATCGATGATGACGTCCCAGACGCGGCCGAAGGTGTCGTTCCAGCCGGGATATTTCTTCTCCAACCAGTCGCGCTCGGCCGGCGAGACGCCGGCGACCGGTTTCCACCATTCGGTCGGGCGGTAGAGATACACGCCAAGTTGCTGAGCGTGATGGAACGTCTCAATGTCTTCAAGGAAGATATCCCAGTACCACGGAAGATCGAGGCCGAGACCCTTCAGATTGCGGGCGAACTGCTCGATTACCCACTCCTGCATGAACTCCTTCAATGAGTGCTCACGGCTCTCTAGCGGTGTCGAGTAGTCCATCGAAACACCGCTCAGCACGGAGAACTGTTTCCACATGCGCCAGAAGGCGATGTCGATCAGCTTCTGTGCCTCAGCCTTCTTGCCGTTCCGAATCATGATGGTGATCAAGGGCTCGCCGATCTGCGAATGTCGGGCCTCGTCGGACTGGATGCTCTGCAGCATGGTCGCGAAAGTGTGGTCGCCGTATTTTGCAGCGTCCGCCGAGAGTGCGATGAACTGCAGATTGGTAAAGCCCTGTTCGAAGGCGAAATTGGTCATGATCGCGGCGCTGACCGCGTCGCGCGTGTGCTCGATGTCGTCGAGCGCGTGGCGCACGCTGATGATGACCCAGTTCTCGGTCTTGGATGATTTATGTGCCCAGTCGAAGGAGCGGTCCTGTTGAATGAACTCGTAGGCGAAGTACAGCTGAATTTGACCGTGGCGGATTTCGTCTAGCGTCCCGAAGGTCGCCATGTTGCGCATACCGGGTGCGCGGCCGAAACGGGTCATGCGCGCGAACGCCGAGGCTGAATGGAATTCGGTAAAGCAAATCCCCCCGAAATGGAGCGACAGGAGCGACTTCCAGTGCGGCGAGGCATTCTTGAAGAAATTCGAGCGCGACAGGGCTGCCTTCACGGAATATGCGCCGACGTCTTTTTCGCGCTGGGTGCTTACATAGTCGCGGTAGCAAACCTTGTACGGCTCATCGAATGTCTCCCACTCCGAAACCGGGATGCCGTATGGGTCGCTGAATGCAGGCGGGAAAAGCTCATCCTCACGGACATAGCTCGGGGTCCAATTGGTTTCTCGAGCAACGTGGTACCAGTCGGTCATATTTAAAAGTGCCATTAACAGCTCCTGATTGTCATTGTCAGCCGCCTGCCTTAACCCGCTTGCGTTGACGGTGTGACGCTGCGTATTGCAAAATTTCATGCAAGTGTGACCGCATGCAGGCCTCGACTCTTTCTAAATCTTGAGCGATCACGTATCGGCTCCTGTATAGCCTTCGAACTGCGGATCGCCCGGTAACATCTTGGAGGGCATCGACACCCGGAAGCTGCAGACATGGTCGCCGCGAGTTTTGATCGCGGCGAATTGCACGAGCATATCCGGGTGGTATTCCCTGAAGTAGGTCGAGTGCATTTCGTTGTCGTAGAGGTAGCCGAGATCCAGCGCGCGCCGCCCGAACTCGCCCCAGACATTGGCATACGGACAGACGGTGCAGTCCTGATGCCACAGCCCTTTGGTCAAGATGCCGGGGGCAAACTGCCAGAGCGAGACCAACTGACCGTCCCAGTTCTCCATCAGTGTTTTGAGGTTCAACTCCCAACCGGCCGCAAGATGTGCGGCCTTCTGCCGGCGCGCACGCTCGACGCCAAGCTGCTGGCAATGATGACGCAAGGCGCTCTCGCCGACCATGTCGAAGCGCTTGGTTTCTTCATCGGCGCAGAAATAGTAGATCGCGCCGTTATTCATCGCCGTCTGGCGCGTCATCTCGAGTGAGGTCGCGCGATCGTCGAAGATCCGCGAATGGATGGTGCGGCTTGGCCCATCAGGCGCGTCCGGCGCCGTCCAGAGAACAGACCACGGACTTTGTAGATCGAGCGACATGGCGTCGAACTCGACCTTGAAGCCAAGCCCATCGGCGATCGCCGGCAGCATGCCTCCGTAATAGGAGCGAGCGATGTCGAGGCCATTCGGATATTCCCGCCACCGTTCCCACTCTGTACATTGCTGCAGCGTGACCGCCACCGACTTGCCCGAACCGACGATAGAGCCCGGAACGAGTTCGCTTAGAAGATGGTAGTCGGCCATGTCCCAATGCTCGATCGCGCTCGCGACCGTGAGCTCGACCCCGGACTTTTCCACATTCCGACGCGTGACGCCGGCGCGATAAGCGCCATAGCGCCGAAGGGCCTCGCGCATCGCGCGCGAGCCCGCCTCGCCGAACCGGTCAATCGGCGAGTAGGAGAAGTGCCGGCTGAACATAGCCTGGAACCGCATCAGGTCGCGGCAGCTGTCGATGATACCTGTTCTATCCGTCTGCTCATTGAATCCCATTATTTCTCTCCACGCTACGGGCCGCTTCGGCGGGCACGATGTGATTGTAGTCAGGGGTCAAGGTCTCGACCGTCGTCGACAAGGTTGGCGCCGGTTTGGGGTGCCAGTAGGCGATGTCGAGCCCCCCATCCTCCTCGGCCGCACTCACACGCAAGCCGATCGTTTTTTCCAGAAGCACGATAATCACGAAAGCGAAGACGACGATACCTGGGACCATGATGGCAAGGCCGACCGCCTGCATGCCGAGAGAGATATGCGCGTGCTGAAAGGCGAAGGCACCTTGGGTCACGCCCATGAAGCCACCGGTCGGTCGGCCCGCACCGACAATGCCCGCCATCAGAACACTGTAGATCGCAGGCCCAACCGCGAGCGGCGCGATCTTCGGCTCATCGATCCCGAGCTTGCCGACAAGGTTGAGGCCGGCCAAAAGAATGACGGGCCCCCCTAGCGAGATGCAGAAGGCTTGCCACGGAAGGGCGATATCGTATAAGGCGGTACAGGAAACGTAACCTGCGATCGGACCGAGCAGCGCATAGACCGGCTTGCGCTGGCCATACGCGAGCACCGCGCCTGACAGTGCGCCGCCGCCAAGGGCCATGAAGACATTGGTGAAAACGATGCCGAGGCCAGACTCGGTGTTGGTCACCCCAAAATAGCCCTTGCCCGGGATCAGATAACCGCAGCCGACCACCACCATCGGGATGGCAAGGATTAGCAAGAACGTACCAGCGCCAACCAGCGCGAAATTGCCGGGAACTCCTGTGTAGCCGCGCCGGGGACCAAGCCGCCACGCAAGCACCAGCGACCAGATGCCGACGAAAATGTACAGCGAGAATGAGCCGACGAAATCATGCAGACCGGCGTTGGTCAACGGGCTCGCCGATCCCCAGGTCAGGTAGGTCGTCACGGGCAGAAAGACGCCCCCGCCGAGCGCCGCCATGATGAAAGCCGGCAGCGGCTTCATGCGCTCAAGCCCGGCGCCATGGATGAACGCGGCAACCAGCCCCCCGAACGCAAAGAAGAAAAGCGCGAATAGCTGCTGGAAATCGGCCTGCGGCACGACCGCTGGATCGAGGTGCTGGCTGAAGACCGTCATATTCGTGCCGAACAGCCACCAATCCTTGACCGCGTGAGCGAACGCATCCTTGACGCCAAGAGCCTGATAGAACTGCCAGTTCCAGATCGCGTAGCCTACCACCATGAAGGACACGCCACCGATCATGGCGCAGAGAATCTTCTGAACAATCGTGTCGATCACGTTCTTGGACTTGGCAATACCCGCATCGAGGAGCACAAGCGCGAAAACGGCCATCATCGCTCCGGTGGTCGCGATGATGTAGAACAGTTGCATAATGTAAACGTCGGAGCCTACCTGAGCCGGAAAGATCTGGGACGGCAACATTTCTCCTCCTTAGCTCTGATCGTGACCACCAACGCCGAGTCTTGGGCCGAGCAGCGCCGGACGGTCGGCCGATCGGCCCCGATACCTTCGAACATACACCGCCCCGCGAGACTGCATGGCACCTATCATAACTGCGCAGTTTGAGCCGATTCGATTTCTTGTCAAGTCACTTTCATGAAAATCCGATTACGCTTCAGAATTGATTCTCTTGTCCTCTTGCTCGATTTAGCGGTACGTGAAGTCGCCGAAGATGGATAGTTCGACGTTGCCATTTGTTTTATTACACGAACATACGTAACACGACCTTCCCGCGTTTCGCAAAGCTTTACGGTTACATTCGAATATCCAATACTCGACCGGTTATAATTCGGTCAGTCGTGTGTATATTAAGAATCTACCATCGAATTTCAAATCCGCTTATGGACAAACTCGTCACTCAGTCAGCGGCTAAAGTTCGATGAGCAATCTTGACTCAAGTCACTTGACCAACATGCATGTGCGGCGCATAGTCAAACTGATTCGGCGACATCTCGTCGAGAGGGAAAAGGATGTCGGACCTGGGACAAGATGCGATCGAGTTGACTCGGCGGCTGATCCGCATGGATACGGTGAACCCGCCCGGCAACGAGCAGGTGCCGGCGCACTTCTTAGGCCACCTACTGCAGAAGGCAGGGTTCGAGGTTGCATACCATTCGTTCGAGCCCGCTCGGACAAGTGTGGTCGCGAGATTCGGCTCGAACGAGACTCGTAAACCCATTTGCTTTACTGGCCATCTCGACACGGTGCCGCTCGGCGCGGCTGAGTGGGATTTCGCCCCGCACAGCGGAGAGGTGATTGACGATCGGCTATACGGCCGAGGATCAAGCGATATGAAGGCCGGCATCGCCGCCTTCATCGTCGCGGCGCTGGACTTTGTGCGGCGGGCCCACGGTACGGCCAATCTCGTTCTGGTACTGACGGCGAGCGAAGAGACCGGCTGCCAAGGCGCAAACCATCTGGCTGGGACGGAGGGCGCGCTCGGTGCAGCCGGTGCGGTGATCGTTGGCGAGCCGAGCGCGAACTATCCGCTGATCGGGCACAAGGGCGTGCTGTGGCTCCGCGCAAGGATGCGCGGCGTCACTGCCCACGGCTCGACGCCCGAGTTTGGCGTCAACGCGATCTATCTAGCCCGCCGGGTTATCGAAAAACTTGAGAAATTTCGTTTTAACATAGCGCAGCATGAGTTGCTTGGCTCGCCGACGCTCAATGTCGGCACGATGAGGGGTGGCAGCAATATCAACTCGGTGCCCGACCTCGCCGAACTCGGTATCGACATCCGCACCGTACCTGGCATCGAGAATGTCGAGCTGCGCGAGCGTTTGGTCGACTATCTCGCTCCCGACCTGGCGGAGCTCGAAGGCATGATCGACATGGCGCCGCTCTACACCTCGCCCGACGTGCCATGGATTCAGCGCGTATACCAGATCGTGACCCCGATCATTGGCCTACGACCGGAGCCACGCAGCGCCAGCTACTTCACGGATGCCTGCGCGCTCAAACCTGCTTATCGCGACGCGCCAACTGTGATCCTGGGTCCGGGCGAGCCTGATCAAGCGCACCAGACCAACGAGTTCTGCCTGATCTCGCGGATCATCCAGGCAGTCGAGATCTATGGCGCCCTGATGCGCGACTGGTGCGCCACGCCCCAGCGGGAGGATGAGTTGGTATCAATGGATCAAGTCAATTGACGCAGCCACGAGCTCGAGACCTTCGAAATTTACGAAGAGACGTCCGAACCTGCCGCCTAGAGCGCGACTGAAAAAGGAGAGTAGTGTGACATCAAACAATGAAAAGCGATTGGTTGGCCCCGTCGTGACCGCCGGGGAATTCGCCGACGCGGTGCTAGAATCGATGCGGGAGGACAACCCAGAGAAATCGATCATCATCGAGCAGAATGCGGCCTACATGCGGATCAAGGTCGAGGGCGAATGTATACTCCGCATGTCCACGCTCCAACGCGTGCTCGGCCGGCCAGTGCGGCGCGGCGATCTTGAAATGAACATGCCGAGCTTCGCCGGCTTCATACAGACATTGCCCGATCACATCCGGTTCTACTCGACGCAGTGATCCATTTGATCTCCAAGAAGCATGTCGCAGAGAGTCCGTTACTGCATGACGGTTGTGGCCCGGTTCCCGATCGCGCCGTCATTGTGACCATGTCCGGTGAGCATGGCGGCTCGTTTGTATGCCTGCCGGGCGACACGCTGCTCGGAGCCGCTCTTCGCGCTGGCATCGGCATGCCTTACGAATGCAGTGTCGGCAGCTGCGGCAGCTGCAAGTGCCAGATTGTCGAAGGCTCGCTCCAGGCGCTGTGCGCGGATGCGCCGGGCCTGAGCGCCGGTGACCGGCGGCGGGGCAGGCACCTAGCCTGCCAGACTACCCCGCTTTCCAACTGCACGATCACCTTCCGAGTCGATGAGGCTTACGCTCCGCCAATCCGCCCCACCTTTCGGAGCGTCGAACTGAAATCGGTGACACAGATCACACCCGACATCTCCGCTTTTCTCTTCCGTGCCAAATCACCGGCGGTGTTTTTGCCTGGGCAATATGCACGGCTGCGACTATCAGGCATCGACCTGCCGCGCCCTTATTCGATGTCGAACATTGCTAATGACGACGGCGAGTGGGAATTCATGATCCGACGTGTTCCGAACGGCAGCGCGACAGGCGTGCTGGTCGACACGCTTCGACTAGGCGATGTGATTACGATCGACGGGCCCTACAGCACGGCCTACCTACGCATACAGTCGCCGCGCCCGCTCGTTTGTATCGCCGGCGGATCGGGTTTGGCGCCGATCGTGTCGGTGCTGCGTGGCGCGGCTGCGAGCACGGAGCTTGCCGGTCGCCCGATCGACTTCTTTTACGGCGCGCGCGAACCGCGGGATCTGATCAATCCCGCAATGCTCGCAGGCTTGGGCGATAACTTACGCTTTCATCCGATCATATCGATGCCCGAGCTCGACGAAGACGGTAGCTGGGCCGGGCCAATTGGCATGGTCCACGAATTGGTCGACCGGACGCTCGGCGATGGCGCTCGTGACTGCGAATTCTACCTGGCCGGGCCTCCGCCGATGGTCGACGCGACCCGCCGCACATTGCTGCTCGATCGGCACGTTCCGGCCGAGCAGCTCCATTACGACCGTTTCTTCTGAGCGCGTAGGCCACCCTATCGATCAGACCTATTTGTCAACGAAGAAGGAGCATTATCAATGATCAAGAATCCAGTTCCCTGGCCAAACGGGGCGCGCTGCGCGGTAACCTTCACCTGGGACATGGATGCCGACAGCATGCTGCATCTGACCCATCCTAACGACGCGGACACGCGGATCTCGACGAATTCGATGCTGAAGTACGGGCCCTTGATCGCGGTCGAACGTATCGTCGACATGCTCGATGAGCTGGGCATAAAGAACACCTTCTTCGTGCCCGGGTGGTGCGCCGAACGCTATCCGCAGGCGGTGAAGATGATATTGAAGGGCGGTCACGAGGTCGCCCATCACGGCTATCTACACGAATATCCGAACATGATGACGCGCGACCAGGAGCTTTACTGGACCAAGCGCGGGATCGATTCGCTCGCGACAATTACCGGCAAGAAACCGCGCGGGTACCGTGCACCCTGGTACCGGTTTTCAAAGCACTCGCTGGAGATCCTGTTGGGCGAAGGCTTTACCTACGACTGCTCGCTGATGGGCGACGACAACCCTCATCTCATCCGCTGTAGCAAGGGCGATCTGATCGAGCTGCCCGGCAGCATCCAGCTTGATGATTGGCCGCAATATGTCCACAATCCCGACGTTGACTACATGATGTCGATCATGCCGCCGCGGCACGCGAAAGAGGTCTATATGGCCGAGTTCGAGGCGAAGTGGCAGTACAACGGCTTCTGGGTGAACTGCTTCCACCCGTTCGTCAGCGGTCAGGTCGCGCGCCTGATGGCGGTCAAGGAGATGATCCTGGAGATGAAGGCGAAGGGGGGCGTATGGTTTGCCACCGGCGAACAAGTCGCGGCGCACACGCGCAAGCTGATCGACGCCGGCACCTACCAGCCGCGGGTCGATGACTTGCCGTACTATACTGGTCGCATTCCGGAGTTCCCGGCCAGCTACATGCCGGCCGGCTGAGAAGCGACGCGACACCGAACGGCGACCTCGGGAGAGGCGCCGCCGGGTTGTTTTCACGTGAAGGAGGCCATCGATGTGCTCACTCTGCGGCACCATGGGGAATGGCAGCTTCTGGACCGATGCCGCCGGGCGAGCCGAGTTCGAGGCCTCGGGCGAGAGAGTTACGCCACGCCGTGAGCGGACGAGGCGGGTTCAGCTCGCCAACCTGATCCTGCGCGAGTTTGGGCTGAGATTGAGCGACTGGAGCGGTTCGGCGTATGTCATCGAGGCGAGTTCTGGCGCATCAGAAATCGTTTATCACCTGAATGGCATATGGAGTGCGGCTGAGCGCCTTGCCGGCCGTCCGTGCGATCCTCTCGATCCCACCCTGATCGCCCGTCTAACTCTGGTTGCGGCCGAGGAGCGGAAAATATCATGACGGCGCCGGAGCTTCTGCCGCTTTATGTCTTGACCGGCTTTCTTGGCAGCGGCAAGACCACGCTGCTCCGCAACCTGCTGCACCACCCGGACTTCCACGACACTGCGGTAATCGTGAACGAGTTCGGTGAAGTTGGGCTCGACCACGATCTTCTGGAGATGTCGGAGGACGATATGGTCGTGCTGCAGGGCGGCTGCCTGTGCTGCACCGTGCGCGAGGATTTGGCATCGACGATCCGCCGGCTGCTCGAACGCCGCGCCGTCGGCGAGACCCCACCTTTCCGCCGTATGGTGATAGAGACAAGCGGAGTGGCCGACCCCGTACCTGTGATTTTCACACTGAGAACCGATCCGCGCGTGCAGCAGCTCTTCAGGCTGCAAGGCCTGATCGTGACGGTCGACGCCCAAAATGCGATCGCGACATTGGCGCGAAACGTCGAGTCCGTCCGGCAGGTCGCGCTCGCCGATCGGATCGTGATCACCAAGACGGATTTGGTCGAGCGCGAGGCGGTGGAGGCAGTCCGCGCTGCTATCGCGCAGCTCAACCCATCGGTATCCATCCTTACCTCGGCGGCCGGCGAACTCGCGCCCGACTTGCTGCTGGGTGGCCTAGAGCACGATCCGTCGAGCAGCATCGGCGATGCCGAAAAATGGCTCGGTGAGCCGTCTCACGATGTCCATGACCGGCACGAGCACGATCATGCTTCGGCGTACCGGTCGATCTCGTGGGCGGGCACGGAAAAGGTGGATTGGTCGAGCTTTGGCATTTGGCTGACGATGCTGCTCCATGCACATGGCGACCGCGTGCTTCGGGTCAAAGGGATCCTCGACGTCGAGGGCGCGGCCGGCCCAGTCGCGATCCACGGTGTACAACATGTCGTGCACCCACCCGTTCATCTTCACTCATGGCCGAAGGGGCCGCGCCAGTCGCGACTCGTCTTCATCGTCTCGGGCGTGTCCGAGTCGGCAGTGTGGAAATCGTTCGAGCTCTTCATGCAGCTGGCCCGGCTGCCGCCGGACAAATCGCTCTGCGCTCTCCGGCCGGGCGGCAGCGGTGGCATGATCGCCGGGCGCCCTGTCCGGCGACGAATGGCGCCGGCCTGGTTAAAGGGATAGACATGAACGTACGCAGAAGTGACGCACTGATCGCACCTCGGGATGCCGGGTTCCATTCTCTGCGTCCAGTGCAACCGCGAAGTAAGAGCTTGGGATTGGAGCCGCAGCGATAGTGAACCAGAAAAAGCTAGAGGAGCTCGTTGAGGCCAAGCAGACGCAGACCGAGGGGCTGGCGATCGGGGCGCGAGTTCGGCATGCGCGTCGGGTGCAGGGCTATCATCTGCGCGAACTCGCCGAAAGGGTTGGCTGCTCGGAGAGCCTTCTATCCAAGATCGAGAACGACAAGGTCCTGCCGTCTGTGCAGACGCTGCACAAGATCGCGACCGAACTCGGTACGTCGATCGCCTTCCTGTTCGCCGAACCGAGCGATCGCAACCGCATCGTCATGCGCAAGGGCGAGCGCCAGATCATTCGGACCGGCTCGCACGGCAGCCGCCGCAGCGAGGGCGTGCAGCTCGAATGGCTCGTTCCCTATCCCGAAAGCTGGCTGCTCTCGGGTTCGATTCACATTGTTGCGCCCGGCGGTGGCAGCGAAGGGCTAATCGACCACCAGGGCGAAGAGGTGGGCTTTGTGCTCGAGGGTGAATTTGAGATCACCGTCGGCGAGGAGACGTTCAGGCTCCAGGCTGGCGATTCATTCTTCTTCCCCTCGACGACGCCGCACGGATATTCCAATCCGGGCACGGAGACGACGCGCGTGCTCTGGGTGAACACGCCGCCGACCTTCTGAAGCCGATGTCACCAGCGGCTTCCATCGCTCTCGATGCGAGGCGTGTGACTCCTTTCTCGTCATAGTGAGCATCAGCCGATCGGCCCAACTGCCGAGAACAGGATGGGCACTCTCGCCGTCGAATTGACCACGGCGGTGAGCGGGGTGCGGTCGGAACGATGCTTCCCGGTAAAGCTGGCGCCGTCGTCATGGCTCCGCCGCAACCCGCTCGTGGCTCAGCTTCGCCTCGAACTTCAGGCGAAGGACTTCCTTGGTCTTGCGCATAGCACTCCGCTGAGCTGACATCGCCTACCCCTTGAAAAATCGGGCAGCTTCAGCCAGCAACTTCGAACTGCAGCGCAGACTCGCTCAGAGCATTCCGGTCGAAGTTGACCGCACTTTCTGCATCGTGACCGCCCGTTCCGGCCTTGGCCGAAAATCGGTCAACATCGAGCAGAATCCTCGGTCACCTTGCTCCGGAATCACCGGTCACGTTCAATCGGAATCTGTGGTCAACTTGGGCCGGAATACTCACCTGGAGTCTCTACCTTAGCGGCGTCCATCCCCCGGAATCCACGAGGTTCCTGCGATCGGCACGCCCGCCATTGCGGCGGCTTCCACCGTCAGCGCCACCAGGTCCTCCTTCTCCAAATGATGCACGTCCTGCTTGCCGCAGGCGCGGGCAATGGTGGTCAATTCCATGTTCACTGTCTTGAAATAGTTCTTGACTCGCTTGGCGCCGACGGCCGGCTCAAGCCGCGTTTCGAGTACAGCATCCTGAGTCGTGATCCCCACCGGGCATCTGCCGGTATGGCAGTGGTGGCAGAAGCCGGGCGTCGCGCCGATCCGCGCATAGTCCTCGAGCGCCGAAATGTGTTCCCCACCTGATACGTAGGTGTCGCTGTTGCAGCCGAGCGCAACCAGGACGCCCTGGCCGATCGCCACGGCGTCGGCACCCATGGCCAGGGCTTTGGCAACATCGGCACCGCTGCGAATGCCGCCCGAGATCACCAACTGCACCGTGCCGCGCATGTTAAGATCATCGAGTGCATCGACGGCCTGGCGCAGCGCCGCGAGTGTTGGAATACCGACGTGCTCGATGAAAACACTCTGCGTTGCGGCCGTCCCCCCCTGCATACCATCCACGACGATCACATCGGCCCCGGCATGTACGGCGAGCTTTACGTCATTAAAAACCCGCGTCGCGCCTACTTTGACGTAAATCGGTTTTTCCCAATCGGTGATCTCACGCAATTCCTTGATCTTGATCACCAGATCGTCAGGGCCGGTCCAATCCGGATGACGCGAAGCCGAGCGCTGATCCACGCCCTCCGGCAAGGTGCGCATGCGGGCGACCCGCGGATTGACCTTTTGTCCGAGCAGCATGCCCCCGCCACCCGGTTTTGCGCCCTGCCCGATTACGATCTCGATGGCATCGGCACGTCGCACGTCATCGGGATTGAAGCCGTAGCGCGACGGTAGACATTGATACACCAGGATCTTTGAAGAGTCGCGCTCCTCACTGGTCATACCGCCATCGCCCGTGGTCGTCGAGGTTCCCATCTCAGTGGCGGCACGGCCGAGGGCTTCTTTTACGCGTGCCGACAGCGCGCCGAAACTCATGCCCGCGACGGTAATGGGAATGGCAAGTTCGATCGGACGCGAGGCAAAACGCGTGCCCAGAACCGTTTTGGTCGTGCACCGCTCACGATATCCCTCCAACGGATAGCGCGACAACGAGGCGGCCAGAAACAACAGGTCATCGAACCCCGGTACCCGGCGTTTGGCGCCGAGCCCGCGGATGTCGTATAAACCGCTGGCCGCGGCCCGCTGGATATAGTCGATCGTGTGACGGTCGAACCCGGCCGATTCTTCGCGATTACGCGTCGACATGAGATCAATACTCCTGATCGGCATCGGCATGCCAGTGATACAGATTCTTGGCAGAAGCAATTCGCCGGAACTCCGACGCAGCAAAGGGCAATCCGGCGAGTTGCAGCAATTGTGCGACACTTGCGTGGTCGACAGCGCTCATTGGCTCATAGCGGGCATCCGCGCCGAGCGAGCGCACCTTGCCGCGCACGTAGATCACAGCCTCGTAGAGTGAATCGCCGAGCGCATCGCCTGCGTCACCACAGATCACGATGCGCCCCGCCTGCGCCATGAATGCCGAAAAGCTACCGACGCTGCCGCCGACCACGATGTCGGCCCCCTTGAGTGAAATTCCGCAGCGTAATGAGGCATCACCGTCAATGATCAACAGGCCGCCGTGCGCTGAAGCCCCCGCCGCCGTGGAAGCAAAGCCGCGCACATGCACGCGGCCGGACATCATGTTCTCAGCGGCGCCGGGACCAGCATTGCCGTGGACAGTGACCACGGCGTGCTGGTTCATCCCCGCGACGTAGTAGCCAACATGACCGTGAATCTGGACGTCCATCGGTGTGTTGAGTCCGCAGGCAATGGAATGCGCGCCATCCGGGTTCTCCACTCGCACGCACGCGGCTCTTTGTTCGGAGGATTTACCGTGCAGGTAATGATTCAACTCGCGGACGCTGGTTTGCGCGAGATCGAAGCGCATCGGGTTTGCGGTATCCGTCCCGGGCTGTATATCGGTCAGATGCGCCACGAATAAATCTCCTCCGGCTTGGGTTCGAATAGTCGCGCATGCGCGATGTCGGGCAGGTGCGCCAGCGACCGGAACTCGGAAGCAATCGCGACGTAGGCATCGGTTTCCGCCACCACGGCAGGCTTGCAGGCGAACGCGTCGCGAACAATAAGCAGCTCGCGATCCGTGCCCATCAAGAATGTATAGAAGCCATCCAGTTCGCTGAAGCCGCGCTGCACGGCGCTCTCCAGGCTGTCGCCCTCGCGCAATCGCCATTCGAAGAATCGGCAGGCCGCCTCGGTGTCATTGTCGGTCTCGAAGCGGATGCCCAGCGGTTCCAGTTTCTTGCGCACCAGATGCGGATTGGACAGCGAGCCGTTGTGCACCAGACAAAAGTCCCGTCCCGCAGTGAACGGATGCGCGTGCGCTGGCGTCACCGCAGACTCGGTCGCCATGCGCGTATGTCCTACCAGGTGCGAACCCTGTAAGGACGAAAACCGGTAACGCTCGGCGATCTGCACCGGCGCGCCGACGTCCTTGTACAGTTCAATCGAGTGACCCACCGAAAGCACGGCGACTGACGGGGCTTGAATGCTCAGCCACGCGGCTATGGCCTCGGGATCGGCAGCGCTGACCAACAAGGCGTGATTGCCGATGCTGTGAAAGTCGTGGGTCTGCGGAATTGCCATCTCCAGCTGCTTGGCAAGCGCCTGCCAATCGATCGGTTCACCGGCTGCATGCAGACTGAGTTTGTGACGACATCCCGACACCGGTGCGGTGTAGACGGCGAGTCCGGCCGAATCCGGTCCACGTTCGGTCATCCCGACCAGCATTGGCACCATGAGTTCACCGAGCTGCGCGCGCAGCTCCGGCGCCTTGATTAACAGTCCGACAATTCCGCACATGCGATAACTCCTAGAAGAACTCGAGGTAGCGGTGCGACTCCCAGTCCGACACATGGCGCGAGTATTCAGTCCACTCCATCCGCTTCAGGCGAATAAATTCCTGCGCCAAGGCCGTGCCCAGCCCCTGACACATGACACTGTCAGCTTCGAGCGCATCCACCGCCTCCAGAAGATTCTGCGGCAACAGCTTGATGCCCTGCTCGCTCAACTGCTGTGGCGAGAGTTCATACAAATTGATGTTCTTTGGTTTGCCTGGATCCAGCTTCCGGTCGATGCCGTCGAGTCCGGCCGCGATCAGAGCGGCCGACACCAGATAGGGGTTGCATCCCGAATCCGGGAGTCGCACTTCGAGACGTCCGTAGGGAATCCGCACGCAGGCCGTGCGGTTATTGTCACCATAGGCGATATAGGCCGGCGCCCAGGTGGCGCCGGACAGCGACCGACCGACCACCAGCCGTTTATAGGAGTTGACCGTGGGCGCGGCGATCGCACTCAGCGCACGCGCATGCGCGAGTACCCCGCCCAGAAAATGATAGGCAAGCGCGGACAAACCCAGGCCGTTCTGGTCGCTTGCATCGTGAAAGGCATTCTTTTGTGCGGCGGATCCCACCGATACATGAAAGTGCGCACCGCTGCCGGTGCGGTTCGAAAAGGGCTTGGGCATGAAGGTAGCAATCATGCCGTGCTTGTGGGCAATTTCACTGGCGGCCATTTTTACGAAGGTGAAATTGTCGGCCGACTTGATCGCATCGGCGTAGGTAAAGTTGATCTCGAACTGCCCGTTGCCGTCTTCATGATCAATCTGGTAGACGTCGATGCCGACCGCTCGCAGGCCGGCGACCATCTCATCGAGCACCTCGCGCGTTCGATACAGGCCTTTGTAATCGTAACACGGCTTGTCGAGATTATCGGTCGGATCGGCTGGCCCCAGACTGCCGTCCGCGCGCCTGGCGAGCAGCATGAATTCCGGTTCAATGCCGGTGTACATCGTCAGGCCGCGCTGAGCCAGGCGCGCGACCTGCGCTTGCAGCGCGACGCGCGAGCAAAATGGATACGGCTTACCCTTGACCGTACCATTGCAGATCAAGCGTGCATACCCGGGCATCCACGGGATCTGCTGCAGCGTCGCCAGGTCGCCCACCGCCATGTAGTCGGGCCCCTCCGGGCCCATGCCAAAGCCCCACAGAGCGAATCCGGCGAATCCGGCGCCGTCGGTCAACACCATGTCCAGGTGCTCGACCGGCACCGCCTTGGCCTTCGCCGCTCCATGGATGTCCACGAACTGTGCCAGGAGGTAACGGATCTTGTGCTCATCAAAGAATCGAATAGCCTGTTCTTTGTTCATGTTCACTCTCCTGTGTGGAGCTCATTGCACTCATCGACCACCGCCCTGAGCGATTCGCCCAGGTACGGACCAAAACTCGGATCGCACCAAATCCGATAGCAACGCTCGCCAGCCAGATCCTGAGGCACTACCAGCACGGCAACACCGATCATCAGCGTCATAATCACGGCACGAGAGTGCACCGCAATCGCCGCGAAATTTACATTGCATACCTGTGCGAGCACTTCGTGCACGGCAGCGCCACGCAGAACGAATGCCGCGTCCTCGCGCAGCACCGGATACACACCCGATGGCCTGGCATTCAGCGTTTGCAAGAGCCGCGCAACGGTATCTGTGCTGGGCGCTTCCAGGAAGAACTCTGACGTGCCCAGCCGCGCCAGCAGCAACGAGCCGTGCTCATCGGGTCCGGGACTAGCAGTTACCCAGGTGTTGGGTAGCGATGGAATCGTGAAGCCGCAGGAGGCTAGCCACTGAGCTGCGCCGGCGCCCTTCAGCCCCAGACGATGCCTGTCGCTCTGAATCTGCAGTTTCACCGCGCTCATGTGTGGCCAGCGGCTCCTTGCCGCAGATTCTTTGGGTCGTAGAACGGTGTTGCCACGATCCGCGCAAGCACCATCTCGCCGCCGTCGATGCGAATTTGCAACTCTGCGCCGGCTATGGCCCGCTCGGGCGCCACCATCGCCAGGCCGATCCCCTTATTGAGCGTGGCAGAGCGCGCGACGCTGGTGACACGCCCGGCGATGTCGCCTTGCTCGATCACCAGATGACACTCCTTGGGTAAGCGTTCCGGATTTGCGAACTCCAGACCCACCAGCACCTGGCGCGGCCCGCGCAGCCTGAGAATTCTCAGGCTGCGTTGACCAACGAAAAACGGCTTCTGCATGCTGACGGCCCAGCCCGCATTGGCTTCGAACGGATCGGTCAAGCCATCGGTGTCCTGACCAACGATGAAATGACCCTTTTCCAGCCGCAGCAAACGCTGCGCCTCGACTCCGAAGGAGCGCAGCCCTGCGGGCAAGCCAGCGCTGAACAGCGCCCGCCAAACCTGTTCTGCCGCGCCGGCCGCAACATGGATCTCAAATCCCAACTCGCCGACGAACCCCACCCGCAGTAGTCGCGTTTCGAACCCGGCAATTCGCCCCGCACGTACTGCCAGGTATGGAAAAGCCTGCTCGGACAAGTCGGCATCGGACAGGCCCTGAAGAACCTCCCGGCTGGCGGGACCGGCAAGGTTGAAGGCCGCGCGATGCCCGGTCACGTTGACCAGCACGCAGTCCAGGCCCCACAGCGCATGCAGGCGCAGCAACTCACGGAACACCGCCGCCGAACCACCCGTAGTCGTCGTGAAGTAGTAGGCTGTGTCGGACAATCGCGCCACGACGCCGTCATCGACCACCACGCCGGATTCATCCAGCATCAGCGCGTAGCGGCTCATGCCGATGCGCATACTCGAAAATCTTCCGGTATAGACGCGATCCAGGAACTCTCCGGCCTGCGGACCATAGACTTCGATTTTGCCGAGCGTGCCGACATCGATCAGACCGACCCGGTTGCGCACCGCCTGCACTTCAGCAGCGATGCTCTGCGCGCGCGTCTCACCCTGCACGGCGTAATACTCCGGCCGCCGCCAGATACCGGCCGGCATCCAAACGGCACCCTGGGCAGCGTGACACGCATCGACGGGCGTGCGCCGCTCGACATTGAAACTGCGACCCGCCAGCATTTTCATTGGCACCGGGTGATACGGGGGCCGCGCGGTAGTGAGACCCAGCTGCTCGATGCTTAGGTCGCGCTCGCGAGCGAGCACCCGCAGAGCGTTCATGTTGGAATGTTTGCCTTGCGAGGGACCCATGCCCACCGTAGTAAACCGCTTCAGCAGTTCGCTCGAATCGAACCCCTCCTGCACAGCGTGCTGCAGATCCTTGACCTGCAGGTCCTCGTCGAAGTCGATGAAGTTCTTGGCGGCCGGGTGATCGATGATCGGAAACGGGTGCGATGGGCATCGGCTTGCGCGCGGCACCTGCACGAGGCTCGGTGTGCCGAATCCGGCATGCGCGGCGGCCTGCGAACCGGCGCGCCGACCGTCCTCACAGCGAGCATCGAAGTCGTAAACACCGTTCAAGCGCCCGGCGGCAAACACACCCGGCGGCAGGTCGAGCGGAACGAACTGCTGCAGCTCTGGCAAGAATCGAGTCGTACCACCGGCTTGCGTCAGCAGCTGTGAGGCTGCCGCCCACCCAACGCTCATTAGAACCGCGTCGCATTCGAGGCGCTGCATGGTGCGGCGCTCCGGCGTTGCATCGTGACGGATCGGCGCAATATCCAGGGCGCGCACCGCACCCTCCGAGCTGCGCAGGGCCGCATACGGAATGTGGCCTCGGATGATGCGAACGCCGATTGCGCTGCACGCTTGCACCGCGTACTTGTCATCGAGATCCTGGCGCAGATCTACGATGACATCCACTCGAACGCCATGCGTATGCAGTTCCAAACAGGTTTCGTAAGCCTCGGCGTTGGCCGCGACCATCGCAATGCGGTGTCCGGGCGAAACTCGATAGCGCGCCACGAGCCGTCGCGCCGCCGAGGCCAGCATCACGCCCGGCAGATCATTGTTACGAAACACCGCGGGCTGCTCAATGACTCCCGTGGCGAACACCACCGACCGGGCGCGCATTTTGGTCAGGCGACGAGTATCGCAAAGCGCCACCCAGTGATCGGCGTAGTAGCCACTGGCTTCGGTCGCGGGCAGAACCGTGACCCCGGCGGAACGTGACAGCGCCGCCAACAGGTTCATCAACGCCCGATATTCATCGCCTGAAGTTGCGGTAATGCTGCCCCCAACCCTTAGCCCCTCGTCCACCAACACGACATTCGCCCCCGCCTGCGCCGCTGCCTGCGCGGCGCAGATGCCGCTGGGACCTGCGCCGATGATCAGGACGTCGCAGAACGCATAGCGCTTCGGCGTAGTGGTGCGCGGTGCCGTAAGCGTGGCCTCGCCCAGCCCCGTTAGCCGGCGAAACATGCGCTCCCAGCGTGGAAAGTGACGTTTCGAGTGAAACGCCTTGTAGTAGAAGCCCACCGGCAGCAGCGACCCAAAGTAATCCAGAATGGCTGCTTTGTCGCGACGCAGCCCGCCAAAGGTGTTGACGGCCGATACCTTCATACCCTCCCGCAGAAGCGTCACATCACCGCGTACATTGGGAACACCGTCCACCTGGAACAGCACATTGCAGTCGTGATTGGCGAATGACAAGATGCCGCGCGGCCGGTGATACTTGAAACTGCGCGCAATGAAGCGCACACCCGCCGCAGCAAGCGCGGATGAGATCGTGTCACCGGAGTACCCCTGGTACTCGCGCCCTTCGAAAACAAAGCGCAGCACGGCAGACCGATCGATCCACTCCCTCGGCGCGGCGTCCAGACGCGACATCATGGCGGCGCTCCGGGTGGTGGCAGGCCGCCACGCGCCTGTTCCACGGGATATGCCGCGATCACCTGGTCGCGCAACGTATCGCGCAATGCGATGAACCAGTATCCGGACGGGGTGTGGCACCACCATTCGTACTTGGTTCCCGGCGAACCGGAACGATTGAAGACATAGTCGCTCCACTGCGCATCGCTGCAGGTGTCTGGATCGGGCATGGATCGCAGTTCCCCGCCATAGGCGAACTCCAGCATCGGCCGCGGACCATTCAGCGGACACACCATGATCTTCATGAGTAGAACCTGCTCAATGGCCCACCGAGGCAGCGCCCTTCTCGCCCGTCAGTCGAAAGCGCGCAAAGCGATCGATGGTGAATCCTTCGATCAACTGATGATTACGCCCGGTTGCCACGGTGTGACTCATGGTCTTGCCGCACACTGGTGTGGCCTTGAACCCCCACGTGCCCCAGCCAGCATCGAGGAAAAACCCCTGCAGCGGCGTGACGCCCATGATGGGCGCAAAATCAGGCGTCATGTCTGCCAGCCCGGCCCATTGGCGGTTGATCTTGACCTCGCCCAGAAAAGGGAACAAGTCGAGCATGTGCGCCGCGAGGCCTTCCGCAAAATCCAGTGTGGATCGTGTGTTGTGCAGCTCATACGGATCCAGCGATGCGCCCATGACCAATTCGCCGCGCGCAGTCTGCGATACATACACGTGCAGTGAGCCCGAGACGATGATCGGGTCGAGCCAGGGCTTCACTGGCTCAGACACCATGGCCTGCAAAGGATGCACGTAGATGGGTGTGCGCAGACCCACCATGTCGAGTATGCGCGGCGTGAATCCTGCCACGGCGCACAGTACACGCGGGGTGGAGATTGCCCCGCGCGTGGTCTGCACGCCCACGACACGCCCGCTCTCAACCCGAATGCCGGTGACTTCAGTTTGCTGATGAATCTCAACGCCACGTCGATCCGCGCCGCGCCCGTAGCCCCAGGCGACGGCATCGTGGCGGGCGATCGCACCCGGCGCGTGAAACAGAGCACCCAGAATGGGCGCATGCCCCGCGCATTGCAGGTCGATCATCGGAATGGCTTGCTTGACGAACGACGCATCCACGGCTTCTGAGCTGATCCCAAAATGCTTGTTGACTTCGGCCCGCCAGCGCATCGTTCGCATCGCCGCATCGGTATGCGCGAGCGTGAAATGACCGCGCGTCGAATAGAACAGGTTAAGATCGAAGTCCTCAGACAAATCCTGCCATAGACGCATGCTTTCATCGTAGAACTTCACGCCTTCAGGCGTCAGGTAATTGGAGCGGATGATGGTGGTGTTGCGCCCGGTATTGCCGCCGCCGAGGTAGCCCTTGTCAAGGACGGCGATGTCGCGCATGCCATGATCGCGCGCCAGATAATACGCGGCCGCCAGACCGTGACCTCCCGCACCAATGATTACCGCATCATAGGAGGGCCGCAGCGTCTCGTGGCGGGTGAACATGCGCGGTTCAGGGTGCCGGCGCGACAGGCCAAAGCGAAGCAACCGGTAGGGCATGTCGCTAGCGCAATTCGGCGCGGGGGCGGGGCAATGGCAGGCGGGCTATCATGCCGGAATCTAACCACGTTCATTAACTGTGGATCAAATTAATTTGCGTACTATGCAAGAGGTGCTGCAATGATCCGGACCGTAACCCCGGGCGCCGGCAGGCGCGCTGTGAAACGCCAGCTGCACAGCAAGTTCCCGGCCGCGAGCCGGCCGGAGAATCCGGCCGTCGACCTAGGCCGCACGGCGCGACGCTTGCGCGAGAGTCAGAACCTGACGCTGGCTGACGTCGCCCGGCGCGCCGACATCAGCAGTCCCATGCTCAGCCGGTTGGAGACCGGCCATGTCTCCCCTAGCCTTGAGACCATCGTCGCCCTGGCGCAAGCACTTGGAGTGACAGCATCAATGCTGATGCAGCGGGTCGGCTCAGACGAGGGCGGAGCGCAATTGATCAAGGCCGGCGAAGGCCTGGAAACCGTGCGCAGCGGAACGCGCCGCGGGCACACGTATCATTTGTTGGCGGCACAGCGTGGTCCACGCAAGATCTTTGAGCCGTTTCTCGTGACTCTGAATGACAAGAGCGAGGTGTTTCCGGGCTTTCAGCACCCGGGCATCGAACTGATTCATCTGCTGGCAGGGATCATCTACTATCGTCACGGGCGCCATACCTACGTGCTTAAACCTGGCGACACGCTGACGTTCCGCGGTGACGTGGCGCATGGACCCGAGCGGCTCGAGAAGGTTCCTATTCGGATGCTCTCGATCATCATCTACGCCGATGAAAAGGATTGAAGCGCTGC
>JANMXI010000022.1:0-1614 GCA_031394735.1 Pseudomonadota bacterium
CTACTGGGTGACTGGGGCGATCGGCTCGTCGTTCTGGCCGTACTACGCCCGCATGCACGGACCGTGGCCGATACCAGACGGCGCGACCATCAAAGTGCCGATGGGGTACGCAGAATTTCCGAAGGAGATCCTGCGCCCGCCTCGTTCGCTGGCAGAGAAGATGTATAGCGACATCCGCCGCTGGTCGAAGATGCCCAAGGGCGGGCATTTCGCGGCGCTCGAGCAACCGGAACTGCTGGCGAAGGAAGTGCGCGAATTCTTCCGGCCGCTGCGCTAGGGGGCAGGTATTTGGGCGATTAAGTGATTGAGTCAGGCACTAGACATTTCAATCACCCGATCACCCCTAATAAGTAAGCGAAAAGTTAGCTTCCCTGCGCTATGTGTATGTCCTATCCTGCCCATAAACTGACCACAGGCTGATCCGCGCACCGGGTCGTGCAGTGGCCGCAGGGCAGCTGCGGGAGGGACATTGGCCGGCGAATCGCGTACCACGCAATTAGCGAAGCTCAGCCGGCCAAGGCTTTACGATGCCTTGCCGCGGGAGCGGCTGTTCGCCGTTCTCGACAGGGCGAGCGAGCATCCCGCCGTGTGGATCGCAGCCCCCCCGGGAGCCGGCAAAACCACGCTGGTGGCCGGTTGGCTCGAAAGTCGAGGCAAATCCGGCATCTGGTGTCAGGTCGATGCCGGAGATGCCGACCCTGCCAGTTTCTTTTATTACCTTGGCATCGCGGAGCGAGCCAGAACTGGCAGGCCTCGCAAGCTGCGGCCGCTTCCCCTACTAACCCCTGAGCACCTGGCCGACGTTCCCGGATTCGCCCGACGCTACTTCCGTGAGTTGTTCAGTCGTCTGGCTGCGCCGGCGGCGCTGGTGCTGGACAACTTTCAGGAAGCGGGCGGCGCCGCCATTTTTCACGACGTCGTGCGGATTGCGATTGAGAATGTCCCGCACGGCATCCCGGTGGTCATCGTGAGCCGGGTCGTCCCCGACGGAGAATTCGCCCTTTTGGGCGCGAACCGGACGCTGACGCTGATCGAATGGGAACCGTTGAAATTAACGCGCGAGGAGTCGGGGCAGATCGTGCAGCAACATGCGCCAATGGACGATCGCGTGCTGGACGAATTGCATGAGCGATCCGGCGGCTGGGCAGCAGGGCTGATCCTGCTCGCCGAACGGTTGCGGCGCGGCGCCGACATCGAAGATCTGTCCGCGCCGGATTCGCTGCAGGAAGTGTTCGGCTATTTTGCGGGGCAGCTATTCGATCGCACTGACGCGGAAACCCGCCGCATGCTCTTGCAGTTGAGTTATCCACCCAACATTCCGGAATCCATGGCGGAAGCGCTGACCGGAAATGTTTCTGCGGTCCGGTTGCTTGAACAGCTCTACCGCCGTCATCTATTCACCGACCGGCGCCGAAGCGCAGAACCGGTTTACCAGTTCCACGCGCTGTTCCGCGCCTTCCTGAGGCATCGTGCGCGCGAGGAACTGAGTCCAGCCCAACAAGACGAAATCGCCAGTTTGGCAGCGCAACAGCTGGAGCGGGCAGGAGACATTGAGGCTGCCATGTCGCTTCATGTGGAAGCACAGGATTGGACCGCGGCGCAGGCGCTCGTGCT
>JANMXI010000023.1:0-1924 GCA_031394735.1 Pseudomonadota bacterium
CGCGGCACCGGTGACGCCGGTTAGTGAAACATAATAAATGTATCCACTTCCAATCGCAGCGACTTCGGCGAAACGCTTTTCGCTTGACGTCGGCGCGAGAAGGAATATGGGGTCCAGCCCTTCACGTTTCAGCGCAGTCGCAACGTCTGTGCACTCTTCCGGCGGGTAGTCGACCACGAGTACGCCGTCTACACCCGAGGCCTTGGCATCACGGGAAAATGCCTCAATTCCATAAGCTTCGATGGGGTTGGCATAGCCCATCAGGACAACGGGAGTCATCTCATCCTGTTGGCGGAACTCCCTTACCAGGCCAAGCACCATGCGCAGACTCGTACCATGGACCAAGGCTCGCTCCGAAGCACGCTGAATGGTTGGACCATCCGCCATCGGATCCGAGAATGGCACGCCCAACTCAATGATGTCAGCACCACCCCTGACCAGCGCCTGCATCAGCGATACGGTCAGTCCAGGATCCGGATCCCCGGCGGTAATGAAAGGGATCAGCGCCTTGCGACCATGTGAGCGTAATCGCTCAAAGCTTGTTTTTATTCGCGACATGTCAGAACTGGAGTCCGGATTTTTCGGCGACGGTATGCATGTCTTTGTCGCCCCGCCCTGAAAGATTGACCAGCAACAGCTTGTCTTTCGACAAGGTCGGCGCCAGCTTCGCGGCATAGGCCAGGGCGTGGGCGGATTCCAGCGCAGGAATGATGCCCTCGAAGCGGCACAGATCATGGAACGCCTGCAACGCTTCGTCATCGGTGATGGTGACGTATTCGGCGCGTTTGGAATCCTTCAGCCATGCATGCTCCGGCCCTACGCCCGGATAATCGAGACCAGCGGATACCGAGTGGGTTTCGATGATCTGGCCGTTTTCGTCCTGCAACAGATAGGTACGATTGCCGTGCAGCACACCAGGCTTGCCGGCTGTCAATGACGCGGCGTGCTTGCCGGTGGCGAGGCCAAATCCCGCAGCCTCGACCCCGATCAGCTTGACTTCCTGCAACGGGATATACGGATAAAAAATACCCATGGCATTGGAACCGCCGCCGACACAGGCAATGACTGCATCCGGTTGACGGCCAGTCAATTCGGGCATTTGCGTCTTGCACTCCTCGCCGATCACCGACTGGAAATCGCGCACCATCATAGGATAAGGATGCGGACCTGCCACAGTACCGATGATGTAAAACGTATTACCGACATTTGTCACCCAGTCGCGCATCGCTTCATTGAGCGCATCCTTGAGGGTCTTCGAGCCACTCTCCACCGGTACTACCGTGGCGCCGAGCAGCTTCATGCGATAAACGTTCTGGGCCTGACGCTTGATATCCTCCGACCCCATATAGACCACGCAGTCCATGCCGTAACGCGCGGCAACTGTCGCCGTGGCCACGCCATGTTGTCCCGCTCCGGTTTCGGCGATCACGCGCGGCTTGCCCATGCGCCTTGCAAACAGAGCCTGGCCGATGCAATTGTTGATCTTGTGCGCGCCGGTGTGGTTCAGATCCTCGCGCTTGAGATACACCTGCGCACCGCCGAAATGCTCCGACCAGCGTTTGGCGTGATAAACCGGACTCGGCCGGCCGACGTAGTGCTTGAGTTCGTATTCGAACTCGGCGCGGAATGCCGGGTCGTTTCGATAATGCTCGTACTCGGCCTTCAACTGATCAAGCGCTTCGATCAGCGTTTCGGCGACGAACGCGCCGCCGTAGGGGCCGAAATGTCCGCGGTGGTCAGGTAGATCGTACATTTGCATTGCACACCTTCTTCATGAATGCTGCAGTTTTGTGCGGGCCTTTGTTGGCGCGCTCACGTCGCCCGCAAAACGCTATCGTCAGCGCATCAAAGACTATTCAAACTGCCGCGCAATATATCCGCCCGCGCCTGCAATGACCGCACTGCCGGCACGCCCGTCTTTTCA
>JANMXI010000024.1:0-5284 GCA_031394735.1 Pseudomonadota bacterium
CCATCGTCGCGTCGATCATGTCCTTCACAGTGAACGCAATGCCGACCGCCAGAAGGCCGCGCGAGATGTTGCGGAATGCGCGCAGGCTAAGCCCTTCGATGGCCTGCGGCGGCACGCTGCCTTCGATCAGCACCTCGCCTCTCAGAGGCTGACCCGGCTTCGTCGGCACGCCTTCGTGCGTTCCCTGAGTTTCCGTCCACGAGTCGAGGCGGCTCTGGTCGACCGCACCTTCCCGTACACGACGAGCGTAGTCCTCCGCAATCGCCGGAGTGTCGTGCACACTGACCTCCGGGGGCAGAGAGTCCGGGTTGATCGCGTACGGGTCCCCGGTCCTGTTGGTGACCCCTCCCGGCTTGTGGCTTGTCGCCATGAACTGCGAACCGGTTGGTGGCATGTCGGCTACGTGCTCACCAATCGAGATCGTCGCGGCGGGATCCCTGGGATGCAACCCAATCTCGTAGGGGTCCAGATTGAACTCGGGATCGATCTTTCGCCACAGGTAATCCGGAACGGGTGGCCCGAACGGCTTGAGCCAGCTCATCGGTGAGCTGTTGGCGGGCGGGCTTGTCGGCGATGACGACTGCGGCGGTGGCTTCGGCAGGTCGGTGCCGGGCAATCGGAACGTGAGCGTCTTGCACGCCGGGTTGAGCTCGTCGCACTCCGAAAGCGGCACTGGCGTCGTGGGGCCGACGCGGACCTTACCCCCGCCGATCGTAACGCCAAGGCCGACGAATGTCGGCGGGGCGTTTGGATCGGGTTCGGGTTGGCGACCGCCCGGATCGGTCCACCGCAGCGGGTTGTTGCGCGCGTAGCGGTACAGGTTCGGCCCGTCAACGACGCCCGCCGGATCGGTGCTCGTCCAGCGCGCGAGCCACGGCGCGTAATACCTTGCTGAATGGTAATTCAGGCCACTCTCCTCATCCCGTTCCATCCCCGTATACCGATATCGTTTCGTGGCCGCCTTTATGATCGCATCCACCGCCTGATAAGACGTACTGCCGTTCGGGTAATACTCCTCATACGAAATAATCTTCGACTGATGATCCAGCTCCAGACTCGCCGAACCAAGATGATTCCCAAACTGATAGCGAATAATTTGCGGCGTTGAATCATCAATACCCTGAGTCTTCGTCTCTACTAGCGCAATCCGCTGCTTGTCATCCATCACATGCAGCGTCTCACGCTCCAGCACCAGGTCCCCATTCAGCCGCTTGCGGAAGACTTCAAACCCACCGAGATAGATGCGTTCCTCGATCAGCGTGCCGCCATTCTTCTCGACCACTTTTCGCGCGCGTTGGCCACCAGCGTCATAGACGTAATAAGCCGTGCCCCCGCCACCGAGATCAACGATGCGCAATTCGTCCTTGAAGTCCCACTCCATGTGGGCAAGATGCGGCATGCTGAGCATGTCGCCGTGCGCGTCGTAGCCATTACCGCTGCTGCTATAAGTATCGGTCAGGCTACCGACCGTGGTGCTGCTCAGGCGGTTACTCTTTTTGCCTGGCTCGATCTGGCTGGCTTCGATGTAGTCATAGCTCCGCGTCCAGTTGCCGTTGCCGGCCTGGTGAATCATCTGCAGGAAATTCCCGACCGGGTCATATTGATACTGCTCGGTGTAATTGCGCATGGCCTGGCCATCGGTTGGCAGCGGCTGATTCATCCGAGGCGAGTCGTCGTGCGTGGTCTGTGGCGTAGCGTGTTGACCAATGTGCTCCCGGCCTGTCGCTGCGATCAGCCGATAAATGGCGTCATAGGTGTAGTCGGTGCTTGGCTCCACACGCTGGTTACTGAAGTAGATGATCTGCTGGGCGTCGTCTCGAATAGTGGTGATGTTGCCTGCCGGATCGTAGGCATAGTGCAGGCTCTGCGCCTGGCAGCCAGGCCATCCGGTTGGGGGCGGCTGCGGGCAATCGCCGGGGAAAGCCACCGGATTGCGCCGTGTCAGCAGGCGCCTCAGGCGCAAAGTCAGTGGGTCGTATTCGTAGGCGGTACTGACGCCGTTGCCGTATTCGATCTGTTGGCGCTGACCTTTGGCGTCGTAGTCGATATTGTTCACGAAGGGCGTGGCTGCCTGTGCGCCGCGCAAGTTGACTTCCACTTTTTCGAGCAGATTCGCCTCGTTGTAGGTGGGTCGATAGACGCTCGCGTCTGGCGAGGTAACGGCCGTTGGCCGGTTGAAAGCGTCATAGCGGGTGCTACTGGTGAAGATCTGCTGCTCCAGCCCTGGAGTGGCCGACCAGTTGGGAATGGTCTTGTAGTCCTGCACCAGCTGGCGGCTTGAGCGAAGCGGATTGCCCTTGAAGTCGTAGGCTTCGATGGTCACGCGGCCCGCGCTGTCGTATTGGCGGAATGGCTTGGTGCGCAGGTTGAGCTGCGTGTCGTTGGCCTGACCTTCACCGTATTCGGTTTTCGCAAAGAGGATTTCCGCGGCGGGATTTTGCGGATCAGCGCCTTGCACGAAGCTGCGCAATGGACGGTGCAGCGCGTCGTACTCGGTGCGCAGGGTATGACCGCGACTATCCCAGGCGCGAATGGGTTTGCGGGTGGCATCGTTCAACATCCAGCGCTCACCGGCCTCCATGCTGGACTGGTGGATGCGCGTGCCGAGCATGTCGTAGTCGTAGGTCATCACAATGCGATCAAGCGCATCGATCACAGCGCGCTGATTGCCTTCGAGGTCCAGGTTTAAGCGCGTGGCAAATTTGCCGTTCGTGCCGTTGTCCGCAATGGTCAGAAATGTTCGGCCCAAGGCGCCGAGATGCGCTGTACCGGGTGTGTTGGCATGCGCTGCGGCTTTGTTCGCCGCATCGTTCTCGGCACTGCGCTGCCGCAGATCAGGCCAGCGTTCTGCTGCCAGCGCGGCGTTGGCCGGATCAGTGCGCAGGGCGAACCAACTGGGCGTGTACTCGTCAGGATTAAGCCGGCTAAACCAGGCCGCGACATCCGGATCGCTGGCGGGGTCAAGGGTGACCGTGTCGTTGACGTCCCAACTCTGTTGCCACCAAGGGTCGAACCGCACCTTTTCGTACGTGTGGTCAGGATGCAGCGTCGAGATCACGCGCTCCACAGGGTCGTAGAACAGCGTCGGACTCACGCCGCGCTGGACTGCGAACTCGAATTTGTGTGTGGGCGTAAAGAACGGTTCGTATTGTCGTACCGGCTTGCCCTTGTTGTTGAAGATTGTCCAGCCGCTGCCGACCCAACGCTGGGCCACGCTGGCACCACCAGGTTCCAGCGGACCGGGTTCGGCAGGGAGTTTCTTCTGGATTTCTCGCCCGTAGCCATCCGAATGCGAGATGCTGACCTGCACCTTGGACTGCTGCCCCGGCACCAAATCTGCAACGTGGGTTTCACGCACCACGGTGGCCGCGGAGGTGGGCTCGCCGATCCTGGCATAGCGATCGACGTCGTAAATGATGCGACTGGTCGTGTTGCCCAGCAGCGTGGAAGCGGGTACGCGCGGGTCGTCGGCGTTGAAGAAGTCGCCGATCTGGGTGTCGCTCAAGTCGGCGACGAAACCCTGTAGCGAATCTCCCTTGGCCATGCCGTCGGCCTCGTTGACCTTGCCCATGACTGCGGTGGCCACCATCATGCCGAGCACGTCAAAAGCGACCGCGCTGCGATTGCCGTTGGCGTCGGTAACGAGATTCGGCTGCAAGACGCGGTAGTCGAATTCGGCGCTCACAGTGTTGCCCAAGGCATCGGTGGTCTGCGCAACGAACAGTTCGTGGCTGTCGTAGGCCACGCGGGAGAGATTGCCAAACGAGTCTTGCGCGCCCTGCGGCAAGTAACGATGGGCACGGGCGAATGCCGGATCGGCAAGCGCGGGATCGGGCGAGAAGAAGACTTTGCCAGATGGAATCCACAGCCGACCGTCACCATCGAGATCCCGGTATTGGCCCTCGGTGCCCGTCAGCAAAGCCGTCGCATCGGCCGCTGAAATTTTTGTACCGAACACCGCCAGCAGACCGGGCGTGAAAGCGAGCTTGTAGCTCTCGAACGGCAGCGCCAGGGACTGAACGTCGCCCAAGAGCAACGGGCCGCTGAGATCGTCACGGCGGTAGAGGGTACGCACATGTTCGATCAGCCTACGATAGGGGCCGGAGCTGGTCGCACCCTGCGCGTTAATGTCTTCATAGGGAATATCGTGTTGACCATCGCCAGCGGCCTGCGCCAACGCCTTCATTTCCTCGAAGCGGAATAGATTGGTGGTGCGGGCCATGTTCACTTGTGGGGTGGTCTTGATCAGCTCGTAGCTGCGTGCTTCGGCAGGCAGCGGTGTGCGATAGGCGTTTGCGTCGAGAATGGCCTTGCTGTAGCGGCTCTCGCTGAGCGTAACCAGCGTCTGCTTTTGTTTTGCGATGTCGTCCGCGCGAAGCAGCGGGTCTGTGGGGTCATAGCGGCGACCGTAGCCGATGGCGACCGTTTGCAACGGGTTGCCGTATGCATCGACCGCCAGCGTCATTGCATGAGTAACGCGCGGGTCGGCCAGTCGCTGGCCGTTGATGTCGTAGAGCGTGCGTTCGTAGTGGTAGTCGATGGTTTCGCGAGCGTGTGTAAAGAACACCGCGTAACGGCCCGGCCCCTTGGGCTGCAGCAACTGGATCGTGAAGTTGCGCTCCGAAACGCTGTATGGCTGCGATGCCTGCGGCGTTCCATCCAGCGCATAGATTTCCTGGCGCAGCACTGCGCCTTTTAACGAACGGCAGGCCTCGCGCTCCTCGTCGGCGGTGAGCGCTGCCGGCAACACCGTGTCCGGCAGCAGCATCGCGTCGAGCTCCGCTTGCCCAAGCCCCGGCTCACGGTAATACTGATCTTTGAACAGCAAGCTAATGCGGGCACCTTGTAGATAAGCACCGGTGTGAAACCATGTTCGTGTCAGCACCGGCGGCAACGCGTTCGCCTCATCGAGATTGACCGCAGGATCGCCGGCAAACGCGGCAAAGGTCTCGCTGTCCCACTGCTCTACCATGCCGAAGCCGCGGAACTCGCGTTCGACACCATCGTAGTAGCCATGGTGATAGGCGTAGCGCGTTGCAAGGCGCGTCCGGCTGATGGCGTCGTAGACCTCGACGCGATCGACGACGTGTACCGGAAACGGCAACCGCGTGATCCACGGCGTCCCCGCCAACCGATCCTGCAGATAGAACTGCGTCGATGCCACGTAGTGAATACGCGTTTCGGCACCGAGATTGTTCTTGGTCGCCACCAACAGATAGGGCTTTTCGCCGCCCATCAGATCGACGTAGCGCATTTGCCGGCCAACATCGCCCGGCAGCGGCGA
>JANMXI010000025.1:0-46370 GCA_031394735.1 Pseudomonadota bacterium
ATCACCCGGGCGAGGCGCGCCAGAAAACGCTGCAGGCGTTCGCCGAGCTGACGCAGGGGCGCGTTCGTCCGGTGGCGCTTGAAACGCCCTGGGACACGATGAGCGTGAAGGCGTTGGTCGATCTGCGCTCGCCACCGGATCTGCCCCGCGGCGCGGACTTTGTGCCGAATCCCGACAGCATTGCTGCCGCCGCGCAGATCATTGCGGCAGGCGCTAATCCGCTGGTCATGGTGGGCGCCGGCGCAATCGCTGCGGGCCGCGAAGTGCTGGAACTCGCGGAGATGTTGCAGGCGCCGGTCACGGCGCATCGCGGCGGCCGCGGCATCCTCCCGGATGACTCCCAGTACGCTTTGTCGCACGCGGCCGGCTATCACTATTGGGGCGGCACCGATGTGCTCATAGCCATCGGCACGCGCATGGAACTGCAATACTTTCGATGGATGGCATTTCCGAAGAATCTGAAGATCATTCGCATCGATATCGATCCGGAAGAGATGGCGCGGCGCAAAGCCGACGTCGGCATCGTGTGCGACGCCAAGCTAGGGTTGCGGTCCTTGATCGATGCGTTGCGCTCACGGGTGTCGGGTCGTGGCGACCGTCGGCCGGAACTACAGGCGCTGCGAATCCGATCGCGTCGCGAAATCGAAACCGTCCAACCCCAGGTGGCTTACCTCGATGTCATCCGTCGCGTCTTGCCTCGCGACGGTTTCTTCGTCGAGGAGATCTCGCAGGTGGGCTTCACCGCCCGGTTTGCCTTTCCCGTGTACGAGCCGCGTACCTATGTCAGTGGCGGGTATCAGGAGAATCTGGGCTTTGGTTTCATGACGGCGTTGGGCGTCAAAGCGGCGCATCCAAAGCGCGCCGTGGTGTCAATCAACGGTGATGGCGGTTTCATGTTCGGGGTTCAGGAACTGGCGACGGCCGTGCAGTTCGGCATCAATCTGGTCAGCATCGTGTTCAACAACAGCAGCTTTGGTAATGTGTTGCGCGACCAGAAGACGGGCTTTGACGGGCATTACATCGGCGGCTCGCTGCGCAATCCGGATTTCGTGAAGCTGGCGGAGAGCTTTGGGGTGGCGGGATATCGCGTGGCGAGTCCGGAGGCCCTGGAGCCGGTGCTGGAGCGGGCATTATCGCGCGATGAGCCGGCGTTGATCGAGGTGACCGTTGCTCCGGGAAGCGAGGTATCGCCATGGCCGTTTATCCGGCCTAATAATTAAATTAAACAACAAGTTAGGAATTTAATCTAGAAATTATATTTGAGTGCTCTGATCGGTCACGGGTCGCTGATTTTGCCGCCGCATGGTCGCTCTCCGATTATTCCCCGTTACGGTATGACCGTGGCCCGAAGTTCGGCTATCATGCGCGCCCACGCTCGGGTCGTTAGCTCAGTTGGTAGAGCAGTTCCCTTTTAAGGAATTGGTCGCTGGTTCGAATCCAGCACGACCCACCAAATTCCGACTCCAAGCGATTCCAGGTCAGGCGTGAACAGCCGTAACCGGCTTCGTGATCGGCCGCACCTTGGCGCGGAACCGCTGCTGAGCTTGCCACATATCGAAGTCAGCTTGCATGCCGTACCACATACCCGGCGTCGTGCCGAGCGCCTTGGACAGTCGTAGGTCCATCTCCGCGCTGACCGCAGCCGCACCGTTCAAAACCCGCGACAGTGCGACGCGCGTGACGCCGAGGTTCTTGGCTGCGCCCGTGACGCTGATATCCGCAAGCCACTCGCGCAAGACTTTGCCGGGATGCGGGGGGTTATACATGTTGCTCATGAATCAATCTCCATCAGTGGTAGTCCCGGTAATCGACCAGGACTGCATCGTTGCCTTCAAACTTGAAGGTCATCCGGTAGTTTTCGTCGACCCACACGACCCAATGGCCGGCGAGTTCGCCTTTGAGCGGGTGCAAGCGCCAATTGGGCGCGGCCACGTCATTTGGGCCGGTCGCGCGATTTAGTTGCGCCAGTGGTAGCCGCAGCCGCTTCGCATGTTTGGGCTGGATTCCCGCCTTTGATCCCGTCTAGAGACGCCCGCATGTTTCGCAATCAGCAATACCTTCTGGATCGTCAAAAAGTAGCTAAAGTAGAAACAATCGTCATGATACGCGGTAGGTAACCGCCAACTCAACCAATTGACCCAATCGGAGAGTCTGAAATGTCTGTGGATCGCAATCAATTGAACCGTCGCCGTCTGCTGCAGGGAGCGTTGGCTGCCGGCGTTACGACAATGGCCGCGCCGCTGTTGAGCCGTCATTTCCAGCAAGCCGCGGCGGCGGCCCCGCTGAAACACTCGGCCCGTGCACAGAAGATAGTTGAGCGCTCACTGGTCATCGACATGTTGGCGCCATTGAAGCTGGATTTCGAACCCAAGGCGTACGCGGAGCCGCTGAGCGCGAAGGACGCGAGCGCGTTTCGCAGTAGCGGCATCACCGGCTTTCACCAGTCCGTGGGGCTCGGTGGGCCCACCGCGTATCAAGACGCTCTCCAATACCTGGCTGCATGGCAGGGATTCGCCGGCCGTAACGCCGATGTATTTTCACTGGTAGGCCGCGCCAGCGACCTGGATCATGCCAAGCAACAGAAGAAGATCGCGGTGATCATGGGCATTCAAAATGCCGATCATTTTCGCGAGCCGAAGGACGTCAAAGCCTTTTATGAACTCGGTTTGCGCTGCTCTCAACTCACCTACAACGAACAGAATTTCATCGGCAGCGGCAGCACGGATCGCGTCGACGGCGGTATCAGCGACTTCGGCGCTGAAATCATCAAGGCGATGAACGAGGCCGGCATGCTGATCGATGTGTCCCATAGCGGCGATAAGACCACGCTGGACGCCATCGACGCCTCCACCAAGCCGATCGCGATCACCCATTCGAATTGCCGTGCGCTCAACAATCATCCGCGCCTGAAGACCGATGAGGCAATCCGCAGGCTGGCCGCCAAGGGTGGCGTCATGGGGATCACGGGAGTGCGCATGTTCGTACGGGACAAGGAACCGACCACGATCGAGCACATCGTGGATCACATCGATCATGTGGTGAAGCTTGTCGGTATTGACCACGTGGGTATCGGTTCAGATTCGGACCTCAATGGCTATGACGATATGCCGCCGGACCAGTTGAAGATGCTACGAGGCAGTTACAAGTCCTCCTACGCATTTCGCGACAAGCTCGACACGGACGGCTTCGATCATCCGCAAAAGACGTTTGATCTCGCAGAAGCTCTCATCCGCCGCGGCTATTCCGACGACAATATTGCGGCGGTTTTAGGCGGCAACTTCCGGCGTCTGCTCGGCACGGTCTGGGTGTAAGTCATGAACAATACGGCACGTACTATTTCGATGTGGGTTCTGTTGGCTCTGTCGCCCCTGACCGTATTGGGCGATGACGCGAAGCCGGCCGCGGACGCAGCTCGCGTCAGCTTCCAATTCAACGCAAAGATCCCGCTGCGCGACGGCGTGCAACTCAGCGCCACCGTGTACACGCCGCGAGATCAGAAGGCCCCGGCACCCTGCATCTTCACGCTCACGCCGTACATTGCGCAAAGCTATCACGACCGCGGCATGTACTTTGCCGCGCACGGCTATCCGTTCCTGACCGTCGATGTTCGCGGCCGCGGCAATTCCGAAGGCACGTTCAGGCCGCTGATCCAGGAAGCGCAGGATGGCTACGATGTCGTCGAGTGGCTTGCGCGGCAACCGTACTGCAATGGCAAGGTGGCCATGTGGGGCGGCTCGTATGCAGGCTACGATCAATGGGCCACGGCGAAGGAGTTTCCGCCGCATCTGGCCACCATCGTTCCGGCGGCGGCGCCGTACGCAGGCGTGGACTTTCCGTCACGGGGGAATGTTTTCGATTCTTATCTGGTTCAATGGCTGACATTCACCGATGGCCATGCTTCGCAGATCAATCTCTTCACCGACTTTTCGTTCTGGCTGACGAAAAATCGTCAATGGTTCGAGTCGGGCAGCCCCTTCAAGGATCTCGACACACAGATTGGCAACCCTTCAGCCACCTTTCAGCAGTGGATTGCCCATCCGACGCTCGGCGATTACTGGGATGCGTACAACCCGACGGCTGAGCAATACGCCAAACTCTCGATTCCGATTCTGACGATCACCGGCAGCTATGACGGCGATCAACCGGGTGCACTGGCGCATTATCAACAGTACGACAAGCATGCGTCCGCGGAGGGTCGAGCTCGGCATTACCTCATCATCGGACCCTGGGACCACGCCGGAACCCGCACACCGAAGGCGGATGTCGGCGGTCTTACGTTTGGTGCGGCGAGCCTGGTGGACCTGCCCAAATTGCACTTGGATTGGTACGCCTGGACGATGCAAGACGGTCCGAAGCCGGTGTTCCTGCAGAAGCGGGTCGCCTACTACGTCATGCAGGCGGACACGTGGCGCTATGCGGATACGTTGGCGGGCGTGACGGCCGAGTCGCGCGCGTTTCATCTGGACTCTGCGGCGAATGCGACCGATGTGTTGGCGTCGGGCTCTTTGCGGGTGGAGCTGCCGACCGGTCAACCGGATCACTATGTCTACGATCCCCGTGACCTGGGCACGGCGGCGTTGGAAACGACGTTGGATCCGGAGTCGCTTACCGAACAGAGCCTGATTTTTGCGCGCCACGGCAAGCAGTTGGTCTATCACACCGCGCCGTTCGAGAAGGATACCGAAGTCACCGGCTTCTTCAAGCTGTCGGCCTGGCTCGCCATCGACCAGCCGGACACGGACTTTGCCGTGTCGGTGTACGAGATTCGACCCGATGGCACCTCGATCAAGTTGAGCGATGATCGTCAGCGCGCGCGCTTTCGGGAAAGTGCGCATGAAGCGAAGCTGATCACCAGCCGCAAGCCCCTGCGATATGATTTCTCACAGTTCACTTTCACGTCACGGCTCATCACCAAGGGCAGCAGGCTGCGATTGGTGATTGGGCCCATCGACTCGATCTTTACTCAGAAAAACTACAACGCGGGGGGCGATGTGTCGGCTGAATCTAGTCGTGATGCACGCGCCGTCACGGTCACGCTGTATCACGACAAGGCGCATCCCAGCGCCCTCTACGTGCCGATCGGTCAACGAGAATGACGGATCAGTAGTTGCCGGCAGGGCCGACATAACGGCCGTTGCCGGCGCGAATGACATCGTCGTGACTGGCGGGGAGTTCCAGTGACGAGGCGGAAACTCCGTCCTTGCCCTTGCTGTATAAATCGTAGTCGCTGTTGATGAGCGACTGGTTCTGGTCCTGTCGCGCGTGCTCGTGGTTGATCCCGGCGTCGAAGGGAAGATATTGGTAGGGCCGTCCCCAGGGATCCAGAATGCTCGGTACCGGCAGGACGCCGAGATCGGGCGGCAGTGCATCGTTGTTGCGACGGCGATATTCTCTGATCGCTAGGTCAAGGGTGTCGATGTCGCCAACGGCCTTGTCGACGCTGGCGCGATCAACCGAGTCGGAATTCTTGGGTAGCGCGAACGCTGCCAGAATGCCGATGGCGGCGACGGCCAGCATCAACTCCAGCGAGCTGAATCCGGTCACCGATCGATCACGCTTTTTTAGAGCCTTTTTCACAGGCTTATTATGGCGCCGTCGGTGTGCTCAAAAAGCGAACCAGTTCACGCAAGCATCGGTGTCGGGCGCGACCGACACGCGCAATTTAATGACTGAGGCGGGTCAGGCTTCTGATTCGCCGGGGTTTTCCAGGCTGAATTTCTCGCCCTCGTCGTCGTAGGCAAAGGCCTCGGCGTACCGGCCCCAGCTCACGATGGTGCGCAGCGTCTGCTCGGCGGCCTCGTCGGTCATGTAGTCTTCGATCTCGTCCAGAAAGCGGCTCTTGCGCGCGACATGCGAGGTGCGTTCGTCCAGCACTCGTCGGACATGTGCGGCGAGCGGAATGTAATTCAGAAGATGGCGCGCGAAGATTTTCTTGCGTTCATCCACCTCGGCATTTGCAAAGGCGATTCCCTCCGGCGTCAGCTTCAGGTCGCCGCCTTCGAGTTCGGCGAAGCGCATCATCTGCAAGGTCTCCGCCACGGGGAACAGTTCGTCGCTGTCCATGTGCAAATCGGAGGCGATCTTCGGCAGATCGGCCGTGCCGTTGAACGGCGCGGCAGCGACCGCCTCCATCAGACCGGCGAGCAGGTTCGAGGACACATGCGGCAGCTCGGTGCCGATGCCCAAACCCGGCAGACGGCTGGAACGCGCGGCGGAGGATCCGGAATCCGTGCGGGCCGTCATGGCGACGTAGAGCCGCTCGACGATGTCGCGAAACGCCGGATCAAGCCGGTCGCGAGGCTGCGGCAGAGTGACCGTGATTTCGCTCAAGACGCGGCCTGGGTTACTGCCGAAAACCAGTATGCGGTCGCACATGAGCACGGCCTCTTCGATGTTGTGCGTCACCAGTACCACGCCTTGGATGGGCATGCGTCCATCCGACCATAGATCCAGAAAGTCGGTGCGCATGGTTTCGGCCGTCAAAACGTCGAGCGCCGAGAAGGGCTCGTCCATCAGCAGAATATTGGGTTGCACGACCAGGGCGCGCGCGAATCCGACCCGCTGCCGCATGCCGCCGGAAAGCTCGCGCGGATAGGCGGATTCGAAGCCGTCCAGTCCGATGAGATCGATGGCGGCCAACGAACGTTTGCGGATTTCGGATTTGGGGACGCGCTGCGCCTCGAGGCCAAGCGCGACGTTTTCAAATACGGTCAGCCAGGGAAACAACGCGAAGCTTTGAAACACCATCGAGATGCCGAGCGCCGGCCCGTCGACCCGATTGCCCAGATAGGTCACATCGCCGGCGCTCGCGTCGGACAGTCCTGCGATCAGCCGCAACAGGGTGGACTTGCCGGAGCCGGATCGACCCAACAGGCCGACGATCTGTCCTGCCTGCAGACGCAGATTGACGTCTTCGAGCACCAGCAGTTCGCTGCCGTCGGCCTTTGGAAAGGCTTTGCGGACATTGGCGACTTCGAGGAGGGCTAAGCCGGCGGTCATGGTCAATATCCTTCAGGTGAGCCGGAATTTGCGCTCGGCGTAATAATACAGCGGCCGCCAGAAGATGCGATTGATGACGACCACGAACAGACTCATCATCGAAATGCCCAGCACGATGCGGTGATAGTCGCCGGCTGCAGTGGCCTCCGCAATATAGGATCCCAGCCCGAGTGCCTTGACCTGCGTCGTCCCCCAGCTGGCGATTTCCGCCACGATGGCCGCATTCCACGACCCGCCCGATGCGGTGATGGCGCCGGTCACGTAGAAGGGGAACACGCCGGGCAGGGCGACACGCTTCCACCACAGCCAGCCGCCGATGTGAAAATTCTCCGCCGCATAGCGCAATTCGCCCGGCATCTGCGATGCGCCGGCGATGACGTTGAACAGGATGTACCACTGAGTGCCGAGGATCATCAGCGGACTGAGCCACCAATTCGGATTCAGATTGCCGGTGACGATCAGGTACACCACCAGGGGGAACAGCAGATTGGCCGGAAACGCCGCCAGAAATTGAGCGATCGGCTGCACGATTTCAGTGGCCCGCGGACGCAGGCCCACCCACACGCCGATGGGCACCCACACGAGACTGGCCAGCGCGATCAACACCACGACGCGCAACATCGTAAGGACGGCGAGCCAGCTCACCTCGCGCAACTCCGCCATCGAGGTGCCGGCGATCAACACACGGCCGATGTGCCAAGAGGCGACGATGATCAGCAGGCCGATGAGCGCAATCCACACGCTGCCCATGCGGCCCTCGCGCGACCGTGCACGCAGTCGCCGCGGGCGAGGGCGCGGCAGCGCCCAACTGGTCCAGCGAACCACCGAGTAAAACAGCGCCGTCAGCCCGGCAATCAGTCGGGATCTACGCATCATGGTCAAGGCCCAGGAAGTGGGCGCCTGGCCAGTGGCGTCCTGTTCCACCTTGAATCGGTCGACCCAGGCGATCAGTGGCCGGAACAGTAGCTGGTCGTAAATCAGGATCACGATGAGCATGGTGCCGATGGCCCAGCAGATGGCGAGCAGGTTCTTCTCGATGATGGCTTGCGCGATATACGACCCGATGCCGGGCAGCGTCACCGTCCGGCTGCCGACGGTGAACGATTCCGACGCCACCACGAAGAACCAGCCGCCCGACATGGACATCATCATGTTCCAGACCAATGCGGGCATGGCAAACGGCACTTCCAATTGCCAGAAACGCATCCACGGCGTCAGGTGAAACGATTCCGCGGCTTCGGTGAGTTCCGCAGGAACCGTGCGCAGCGATTGGTAGAAACTGAACGCCATATTCCAGGCTTGACTGGTGAAGATGGCGAATATCGTCACGAACTCAGCGCCCAACACGCGTCCCGGCGCCAGCGACATGAAGAACGCAATGGTGATCGAGATGAAACCCAGGATGGGCACGGATTGCAGGATGTCGAGAATCGGCACCAGCAGCCGGCCGGCGCGTTCGCTCTTCGCCGCCCAGGTTGCATACGTCAGGGTGAACAGCAGCGACAGACCCAGCGCCGAGAACATGCGCAACGTGGTGCGGGCAGCGTAGAAGGGGAGGTTGGCCGGGTCCAGCGACAGCGGCGATTCATGCAACTGCGACAGCGGCGCGAGCAGGCCCCGGCTGGCATCGCCCGCCCAGACGATAAGTCCGATGATGACGACGGTCGCGATCAAATCCCAGCGTGTCGCCAGATCGCGAATGAAGCCGAAGGTATCCGATGTTTTCAGGGTCGACACGATGACATGATGCCTAATATAGTGTGCAGATGCTCATTAGAAGTTTGCTTTTCGCGCCTACGAATCGTCACGAGATGATCGCCAAGTTTCCGCGCGTACGCGCCGACCTGTTCGTGCTCGATCTGGAAGACGCGGTCCCGGCCGCGGATCGTCCGGCGGCGCGCGCATCCCTGGCGCAGGCCGTGACCATCGCACGCCAGGGTGAACGTCGCCACACCGTGTTCGTCCGCATCAACGATCTGCGATCCGCGCATTGCCAACTGGATGTGGACGCGCTCAAAGGCTGCGGCGTCGATGGCGTCGTGCTCCCCAAGGCGGAATCCGTAGGCGATATCGCGCGGCTGGTGTCGATGCTGGGAGCGCCGCTGCCGATGCTGGCGGGCATCGAGTCGATTCGCGGCGTGCTCGACTGTGTCGCCATTGCAGCGGCCGCGCCGGTCATGGGCGTGTATTTCGGCGCCGAGGATTTCGCCGCCGACATGGGTGCACGGCGAAGCTCCGACAGCACCGAAGTGTTGTACGCGCGCTCGCGCGTGGTGTTGGCGGCGAAGGCGGCACGGATTACCGCCATCGATCAGGCCGTGGTCGAGGTTCGCGATGACGATCAGTTTCGCCGCGATGCCGCACGTGGTCGCGATCTGGGTTACGACGGGAAGATCTGCCTGTTGCCGCGGCAGGTGGAGTTGGCGAATGAATCCTTCGGACCCAGCGAGGCGGAGATCAACTATGCGCGCCGGCTCATTGCCGCCTATGAAGCGGCGAAGTCCTCAGGGCGTGGCGCCATCGATTTCGAAGGCAGGATGGTGGATGAACCGGTTCTCAAGCACGCGCTGGGCGTGATGGCTGCCGCCGCGCGTCAATAGCCTCGCTGCAAAAGCCTTGCCGCCTGTCCGGCCAGCATGTCGCGAAAATCCGGATGGGCAATGGCGATCAGCCGCCGGGCACGTTCGGGTATGGACTGTCCGCGCAATTGCGCCGCGCCGAACTCAGTGACGATGATGTCGCCTTCCGTGCGCGAGTTGGTGACAGGGCCTGACAGGGCCGCGCAGATCCTGCTGACCTTGCCCTTCAATGCGGTCGCCGGTAGCGCCAGAATGGCATGCCCTCCGGGCGAGCGATTGCCGGCGCGCACATAGTCTGCCTGTCCGCCGACACCGCCCACATAATCATCGCCCGTTTGCTCGGCATTGGATTGCCCGCTCAGATCCACTTCGAGCGCGGTGTTCACGGTGACCAAGTTCGACAGTTGCGCCAACCGGGATTCGCCATGGGTGTAGTGGGAAGGATGCAGGACAATAGAATCGTTGCGATGTGCAAAGTCGAACAATCGTTGCGATCCGATCAGCATGCCGGTGACGGTGATGCCGGCGTCGAACGGCTTGAGCGCATTGTTCACTGCGCCCGCTTGCATCAGGTCGACGACAGAGTCGCCGAGCATTCCCGAATGGATGCCCAGATTGCGACGATCGACCAGTAATTGGGCGATTGCATCGGGAATCGCGCCGGTACCAATTTGCAAGGTGGCGCCATCGTTGATAAAAGCGCCGGCGTGTCGCGCAATGGCACGCTCGACGTCGCCGACCTTCGCCGGTGCCACCGCGACCAGCGGCCGTGAGGTATTGATGAGCCAGTGAATGCGGCTACGTGGCAGGAGACGGTCGCAGCGCGTATCCGGCGCCTGCTCGTTGACTTCCGCGACGACCACCCGAGCCTTGTTGATCGCTTCCTGGACATAGTCGTTCACTGCCGCGAAGCTGAACTCGTCAGGGTGCGCCGTGCGCGCCACCTGGACGAACACGACGTCGCAGCGGATGTGCCCGTCACGAAGGTAGCCGGCGATCTGGCCCACGTGACAGGGCACGACCGCGAGTTTTCCGGCGGCGGTGAGTCGCCGGTTCGTACCGATGCCACCGATGCCGGCCATGTGCAGATGATCGGCATGTTCGGGCTGCAATGTCGTTGAGAATCCCGCGCCGAGGAACACCGAGACGGGCCCGATCGACGCGCGCTGCGCGACCAGCAACTCCGTCAGTGTCAGGGGTTCGCCACAGGCCTGTCCCCACAGAATCTGATCACCGCTGCGCACGATTTTTCGCAGGTCAAGGCTGGCGGCGTCGACCACCCGCGTCATGACGGCAACACCTTGCCCGGATTCATGATGTTGTGCGGATCCAGGCTGCGCTTCAGCGTGCGCATCAGATCCCACGCTATCGGATTTTCGTAGCGTCGCAATTCCTCGACCTTCAACTGTCCGATGCCGTGCTCGGCACTGATACTGCCGCCATGCGATGCCACCAGGTCGTGAACCACGTGTTTGACGGCATCGGCGCGCGCCAGGAATTCTGCAGACGATTGCTGCGGGGACTGGCTGAAATTGAAATGCAGATTGCCATCACCCAGATGTCCATAGGCCACCATGCGCGCGCCAGGCGCCGTTGCCAGCGCTGCGGCGCCGGCTGCCGCGACGAACTCAGGGATGGCCGCGATCGGCAATGAAATATCGTGTTTGATGGACGCGCCCTCGCGACTTTGTGCCGCCGGGACGTTCTCCCGGATATGCCACATGGCCAGGCGCTGCGTCTCGGAGCCTGCCAGCACGGCATCTCGCACCCTGCCATTCTCCACAGCCGCGGCCAGGAACGCGGCGAAGCGTTCGCTCTCCGCGTCCGCGCTGCTGTTTACCGCGACCTCGGCAAGGACGTACCACGGGTGCGCCGACTGCAACGGATCGCGGACACCGGGGAGATGTTTGAGGACCAGCTCCAACGCGAGCCGCGGCATGACTTCAAACGCGACCACAGTGTCACCCATGGAATTGCGCACCTCGGCCAGCAGCGCAACGGCGCGGTTAAGTGTGTCGACCGCGATGAACGCCGTCACATGGGCCACCGGTAGCGGAAACAATTTGAGGCACGCTGCGGTGATCACTCCCAGAGTGCCTTCCGCACCGATGAACCATTGCTTCACATCGTAGCCCGTGTTGTCTTTGCGCAAGGAGCGCAGTTGATCCAGCACCCGTCCATCCGGGAGGACGACTTCGAGCCCCAGCACCAGTTCGCGCATCATTCCATAACGAAGCACAGCGGTGCCGCCTGCGTTGGTGGAAATATTGCCGCCGATCTGGCAGGTCCCTTCGGACCCCAGACTCAGCGGAAACAATCGCTGTGCGTTGTCCGCCGCTTGTTGAATCGCGAGCAATGTACAGCCTGCCTCCGCGGTCACGCTGAAGCCGTCTGCATCCAGCGCTCGAACGCGATTCAGGCGTTGCAGAGACAGGATGATTTGCGAACCGCTGTCATCGGGCGTAGCGCCGCCGCAGTAGCTGGTGTTGCCGCCGTGTGGAACGATTCCGACGCGATGCTCCGCACAAACTTGAACGGTGGCGGCAACCTGGGCAGTCGTGGCCGGGCGCGCCACGAACTGACTGACGCCGTGATACAGACGTCGAAAATCGACGAGATAGGGCGCGATCAGCGCCTGGTCGTCGATGTACCCGCCCGATCCTAGAACCGCGCGCAGCTTGTCGATGACCTCATTCACGGCAGGTGTCCGCAGGAAGCCGACGCCGTGGCGGCGGCTTCCTGCGTTTGGAATGGGCTACTCGGCCTTGACGGCTTCAACCTGGATCTGCAACTTCACTTCCATGTTGAAGCCGTACGCGGCGCCGTAGTTCACGCCGTAGTCCGCGCGGTTCAGCGTGGCATGTGCGTCGGCACCACAAACTTCCTTTTTCAGCATCGGATGTGGTTTGCACATGAAATGCGTGATTTTCAATGTCAGTGGTTTGGTGACGCCATGGAGTGTGAAGTTTCCGTCGACTTCGGTCGGGGAGTCGCCCTTGAATTTCGCCAGCTTGCCGGTGAACGTGGCAGTTGGGAACTTGGCGGCATCGAACATTTCCGGCCCCTTGGCATGCTCGTTCAACTTCAGTTGGCCGAAGTCGATGGACGTGGCATCCACGGTGATGTCGACGCTGCCGCTCTTTGCTGCCTTGTCGTACACGATCTTGCCGGATGTCGCGGTGAACTTGCCGCGCCAGACCGACAAGCCGCCGAAATGGTCGGCCTCGAAACTGGGATACGTATGACTGGGGTCAATGTTGTACGTGGCGGGTGCGGCGAGTGCGCCGGCGGCAAACAAACTGCTGATCGTGACAAGTGCAAGGCGTTTCATATCGACTCCTTCGTTTGGCGAATTTCGCTATATTACCCGAACGCCTGCCGGTTCTGCCGCCGATCATTGAGAGAGTCTCAATCATGGATTTTTTTACAGCCGTCGATAGCCGCTCATCGGCGTCTCGTTTATCCGATCCCGTCCCAACCGCTGAGGACATCAAGCGTCTGTTGGAAGCCGCCGTACGTGCGCCGGACCATGGGCACCTCGCCCCCTGGCGGTTCTTCGTGCTGACCAGTGCCGCCCGCGACAAGTTCGCCGATACGGTGGTCGCCGCGCGGCGTATCCGCACTCCGGATGCGCCGGAGGAGGCGCTGGAGGCTGAACGCCAGAAGGTGCGCCGCGCGCCGATGATCATCGTGGTGGCCTGCGTGACCCAGCCGGATCATCCGAAAATTCCGGAAATCGAACAGATCCTGGCAGCCGGCGCGGCGACCCAGAACCTGCTGCTGGCCGCACATGCGTTGGGATATGGTGCGGTTTGGAAGACCGGCCCGGCTGCCTATGATGCGCACGTCAAGGCCAGCTTCGGATTGGCGGCCAAGGATCATCTCATCGCCTTCGTGCATGTCGGAACCCCGCTGGCGATGAACCCGATTCGTCCGCCACAACTCGAGGGCAAGGTTGTACGCGTCTGAAGTCCGCCGCTGATCTCAAGTCGCCGTGAAGCGGTGCGGTGGCGCGGGCGCTGCAAACGAGTGGCCTTGAATGGACACCGATTTAATCAGCGCCCAGACCGGCCTGCCGGCGCGCAGTTCCAGATCGTGCGTGGCCGCTGCGGTGATGCGAGCGATGAGCGTCTCGCCACCGATATCGATGCGGATCAGATCAGTGCCGTCTTTGTCGCCGGCAATGCCGCACACCGTGCCGGCCAGGCAATTGCGAACGCTCAAGTTTGCAGGCTGGGCAGTAGCAACGATGATGTCGCGCGCCAGCAGCTGAATGCGCAGCGCGGCCTGCGTCGCAAGACCTGCCGCAGCAACCTTCAATTCGCCTTGACCGACGGCCAGGCGCGCAAGTCCTGAGTCCGGGTCGACACCGATCAGACGCGCGTTTACGACCGATCCGATCAGATCCGCGCCGATCACGGATTGTAGGGCAGGGCTCAAACTCAATGCCGACAAATCTCCCTGCGCCAGAATCGAGCCGTCGCGCATCAGCACCAGGTCCGTTGCCAGGCGCAACACTTCTTCGAATTGATGGCTGACGTACAACATCGGAATGGCGAGACGGTCACGCAGGATTTCCAGATACGGCAGCACTTCGTCGCGCCGCGCATGATCCAGCGAGGCCAGCGGTTCATCCAGCAACAGCAGGCGCGGCTGCGCGAGCAAGGCACGCCCGATCGCAACCCGCTGCCTTTCGCCGCCGGACAGGCGGCCCGGACGCCGCTCCAGCAGGCTGTGCAGGTCCAGCAGTGAGACGATGTCGTCGAAATTGATGCTGCCCGCGCGCTGCGTGCGCGCCGCGCCGTACAGGAGATTGCCACGCACAGTGAAGTGCGGAAACAGCCGCGAGTCCTGGAAAACGCAGCCGATGCCGCGACGCGCGGCGGCCACGTCGATACCGCGCGCTGAATCGAAAAAGACCTCTCCGTTGAGTTCGATGCGCCCCTCGTCCGGCCGCGTCAGGCCCGCCACGCATTGGATGAGCGAACTCTTGCCGCAGCCCGAGGGACCGAATAGTGCGATGACACCGGGCTTTTGCAGGCTGAAAGCTGCATCGAGTTTGAAGTCCCCGCGCCGCAGACGGATGTTCACCTCGAGCATGTCAACGTCCCAGCCATTTGCTGATGCTGCGGGCCAAATATTCGGACAGCATCAGGCCGCAGATTCCGAGCGTGATGCTCAAGAAGGCCAGTCTTCCGGCGGCGGCATCGCCATCGGGTGTCTGTAGCGCGGTATACAGGGCCAGCGGCAACGTGCGTGTCTCACCAGGAATGTTCGACACGAAGGTGATCACCGCGCCGAATTCTCCAAGGCCGGCGGCGAATGCAGTCACACACCCAGCCAGGATGCCGGGTGACATCAGTGGCAGCGTGATCGACACGAAACGGTCCATCGGTCCCGCGCCCAGTGTGCGCGCCGCATCCTCCAGGCCCGGATCGACGTTCTCCAGCGAAATGCGCATGGAGCGGACCATCAGCGGCAGCGACATGACGGCGGTGGCCAGCACAGCGCCGGCCCGTGTGAAAGCGAATTGGATTCCGAAGTGGGTCAGCAGCCAGGCACCCACAGGGCCGCGACTGCCGAACAGCACGAGCAGCACATAGCCGACGGCCACCGGCGGCAGGACCAACGGCAGATGCACCAGGGCATCCAGCATGGGGCGGCCGGGAAAGCGTGCGCGTGTCAGCAGGTAGGACAACACGATGGCCAGCGGCAGATTGCACGCGGCGCTCAGGCCTGCCACCTGCAGGCTCAAGACGAAAGCCTGCGTTTCCGCCGCGCTTAACGCGCTCAAGACAAACATGCGGGCGAGCGGCGACGGTATTCGGCGGGATTGCACATCCAGGCAGTATACTGTGCGTCGTGCTTTCTCCATTTTGGATGTGATTGATGGCCTATTACCGCATCGCGAGCCCACCCCTGGCGGGTGAACCTGAGCGTATCGGTATCCTGGTGGTCAATCTTGGAACGCCCTCCAGCCCTTCCTATCTCGCCGTCTGGAAATACCTGCGCGAATTCCTCGGCGACCGGCGCGTCATCGATGCGCCGCGTATTCTGTGGCTGCCGGTGCTGTACGGATTCATCCTGACGCTGCGCTCCCTGCGCACAGTGCGTAATTATCGCAAGGTCTGGATGAGTGAGGGGTCGCCGTTGGCGGTGCTGTCCGCCGCGCTGACCCGCAAACTCGCCGCCCGTATGGATGCGCTGCACGGCGACCGCGTGCGCGTCGAACTGGCGATGACCTATGGTCAGCCCTCCGTCGACTTAGGTGTGGCAAAAATGATCGCCATGAATGTGAAGCGATTGCTGGTGTTGCCGCTATATCCGCAGTATTGCTCCAGCACCACCGGCGCCGTGTTCGATCGGGTCAGTGCGGCGCTGAAGCGCTGGCGCTGGATTCCCGAAATGCGCTTCGTCAATGACTATTACTCAACCCCCTCCTATATCCAGGCGGTCGCCGACAGTGTGCGCGAGCACTGGCGCAAAGCCGGTGCACAGTCGCATCTGCTGCTGTCATTTCATGGCATTCCGCAGGTCTATGTTGCGCAGGGCGACCCCTACCGGGATCAGGCCGAGGGCACTGCAACGCGGGTCATGCAGAACCTGCAACTGACGGATCAGGATTTCACGCTGGCCTACCAGTCGCGTTTCGGTCCGGTGTTGTGGTTGCAGCCCTATACCGAGGATAGCCTGAAGGCGCTGGCGGCCCGAGGCGTGCGCGAGGTGACTGTGGCCTCTCCCTCGTTCGCGGTCGACTGTCTGGAAACCCTGGAGGAAATCGCGGTCGAATATCGGGAGACCTTCGCCAAATTGGGCGGTACTTTGACCATGGTTCCTGCCCTGAATGACAGCGAGGCCCATGTCGAGGCCCTGATGGCCGTCATCCAAACCCACCTGAAGGGGTGGATGTAGTCGCGCGAAGTAGTCGTGCGAAGCGTCGCGCGAAGCGGCGGGGCGCAAACTTGCGCGAAGCGCCACGGCAATGCTAGATTTCCATCCATGAACCTGCCAGCAAGCGCCCTTTGCGATGACCGCCGCTCCCAGCGGCCGCTCGCGCTGCTTGCTCTGCTACTGCTGCGCCGCTAGGCGCCACACCCCCATGCGCTAACGGTCGGCGCTTACAAGACCGGATACAGCCAAACTCAAATTCAAGTGTGATTTATCGCGTGCATCGCGAGTGGTGGAACAGCATGTTGCAAGATCCTTCGAACAAATACCGGGCGTTCAAGCCCATCGATATCGCCGACCGAACCTGGCCCAGTCGCGTGATCAGCGCGCCGCCGACCTGGTGCAGCGTCGATCTGCGCGATGGCAATCAGGCCCTGATCGAACCCATGGACGGGCCGCGCAAACGGCGCATGTTCGACATGCTGGTCAAAATCGGTTTCAAGGAAATCGAAGTAGGGTTCCCGGCCGCGTCGCAGACCGACTTTGATTTCGTGCGCGAATTGATCGATCAGGGCCTGATTCCCGACGATGTCACGGTGCAGGTGCTGACGCAGGCGCGGCCCGAACTGATCGCGCGTTCCTTCGAGGCATTGAAGGGCGCTCGTCGCGCCATCATGCATCTGTATAACTCCACCTCCACCGTGCAGCGCCGCGTCGTATTTCGTCTGGATCGGGCGGGCATCATCGACATCGCGGTGAAAGGTGCGACCAGCGTGCGTGAGCATGCTGATAAGAACCGCGATACGCAGTGGTCGTTTCAATACAGCCCGGAGAGTTTCACCGGCACGGAATTGGAATTCGCCGTGGAGATTTGCGATGCCGTGAATCGAGTCTGGGAGCCGACGCGTGCGCGCAAGAGCATCCTGAACCTGCCCGCCACGGTGGAGATGGCCACGCCCAATATCTATGCCGATCAGATCGAATGGTTCGGCCGACATGTGGCCCATCGCGATTCGGTGATCATCAGCGTGCATCCCCACAACGACCGCGGCACCGGTGTCGCGGCTGCGGAACTGGCTTTGATGGCCGGCGCCGAGCGGGTCGAAGGCACCTTGTTCGGCAACGGCGAGCGCACCGGTAATGTCGACGTGGTCACCCTGGCGCTGAATCTGTATACCCAGGGCGTCAATCCGGGGCTGGATTTTGCCAATATCAACGAGGCGGCCCGCTGCGCGGAAAGCTGCAATCAGCTCCCCATCCATCCGCGTCACCCGTATGTGGGCGACCTCGTGTTCACCGCCTTTTCCGGCTCGCACCAGGATGCCATCAAGAAAGGCCTGGCCGCGCGCGCCGAGGGTGATGCGTGGGATGTCCCCTACCTGCCCATCGATCCGTCCGATGTGGGTCGTTCGTATGACTCCATCATCCGGGTCAACAGCCAGTCCGGCAAAGGCGGCGTGGCGTATCTGCTCGAGCGCGATCACCAGCTGTTGTTGCCGCGACGATTGCAGATCGAATTCAGCCAGGTGGTGCAGGCGGCGGCGGATGCCAGTGGCAAGGAATTGAGCTCGCAGGAATTGTGGGAACTGTTCAACGCCGAGTATCTGCGCGCGCAAAGCACCTTCACCTATCGTTCGCATCAGCTCGCGGCCTCCACCGATGGCGCGGACAGTGAGCGCCTGGTGTTGCAGGTGGAGCGGGCGGGGCGCGTTGAGACGATGCATGGACAGGGTTCGGGACCCATTGACGCTATCGTCAAGGCCATCGGGTTACCGTTCGACGTCTTGTCCTATGAGGAGCATTCCCGTGGTCACGGCAGCGATGCACAGGCCATCTCCTACATCGAGATCACCACGCGCTCGCGCCGCACGCTGTTTGGCGCGGGGATTCATCACAACATCATCACCGCCTCCCTCCTGGCGGTCATTTCGGCGGTGAACCGGGCGATTAAACAGGGCCATCTGGAAGAGCAGACTCCGGCCGTGAAAACCGGCACCTGAGGGGCTTTGCGCCGCCGATAGGGCGCTGCACGGGTCCGGGAGCGTTGGGGAATACCTGATGCTCCCGGCTCCCCCGCCACACGATATAGTGTCGGCTAGCTTTCGATTGGTGTCGTAACTATAAGATATTTATAACAAAAAATAGTCACGAACGAATTTTGCTGCGCTCGATCCAATCGTTGTGACGCGACCCGGTTGACGGGTCCTTCTGCATGGCAGTTGAATGCAAGACAGAATCGGATATAGTGCGCTGCTTCAAGAATCGATCCCTTTGATTTCAAGAGCTTTTCTTCAAAGATGAGTGAACGCGACGACGAGCATTTCGACATCGACGATGAGTTTTTAGGCGAAGCCGAAGAATCTCAGGACTTCGAGCCCATTGTGGAGCGCTCCGAACGGCGCCCCAAAGCGACTGCGGCCAGCAAACGGGGCAAGGCCGCGTGGAGCCGGGTGGAAGATGTCATTGCCGAGCGCGAGTTGGAAAAAGAGCTGCGCGACGTTTTCGAAGACGATTAGGTACGCATCGTTTTCCCGTGTCTGATGTCCCTCAACCTTGGGTGGTGCTCAAGTTCGGTGGCACGAGCGTGTCCTCGGCTGCGAATTGGGAACGCATCGCCTCCATCCTTAAAGAGCGCCTCGCCCAGGGCGTACGCCCTGTGGTGGTGCACTCCGCGCTGTCGGGCATCACCGATCGCCTCGAAGCCTTGCTTGAGGGTGGCAGCGACAGCATTGAAACAACGCTGAATCAGATTCAAGCCAAGCATCTTGCGCTTGCCCGCGACCTGAAAGTTCAGCCGGGCGCACTCTTCGATCGCTTCTTTCAAGACCTGGTCCATAACGCGCGCAGCATTCCCGTCGCGGCGGCGGCGGACGATCGCGTACGCGCCCGCGTGATGGCGGCCGGGGAATTGCTGTCGACCGCATTGGGATGCGAGTACCTGAATTCCGTGGGGGTGACGACCGTTTGGGTCGACGTACGTCAGGCACTCAAGGCCGAGCGACGGTTGAATGCCAGCAGCAAAGCCAGCCTTCTGAATGCGACCTGCGATTTTGCGCCCGATCCGGCGTTGCAGACCCAATGGCGCGGCCTGAACGGCGTGTTGATCATGCAGGGCTTCATCGCATCGAATGAGGACGGTGAGACGGTGCTGCTGGGTCGAGGCGGGTCGGACACGTCCTCTGCGTATATTGCAGCGAAGCTCGCGGCGGCTCGCTTGGAAATCTGGACCGATGTGCCCGGCATGTTCAGCGCCAATCCGCGCGATGTGCCCTCGGCGCGGCTGTTACGGTCTTTGCATTACGACGAAGCGCAGGAGATCGCCAGCAACGGCGCCAAGGTGCTGCATCCACGCTGCCTGCTTCCCGTGCGTCAATACCGCATTCCGCTGCACGTCTACGCAACACAGGCGCCGCACCTGCAAGGCACCATCATTTCGGCCAGCGTTGCCGACAGCGCCGCGCAGGTCAAAGCCATCGCCATCAAGAAGGGCATCACGCTCGTGTCGATGGAAAGCCCCGGCATGTGGCACCAGGTGGGTTTTCTTGCCGATGCATTCGCGATCTTCAAACAGCATGGCCTGTCGGTCGACTTGATCTCGACCTCGGAGACCACGGTGACGGTGTCGCTGGACCCTGCGGCCAACACGCTCGACGCCGCCGCGCTGGCGCGGTTGACGCACTCGTTGAATGAACTGTGCCGGGTACAGATCATCGGACCGTGCGCCTCGTTGAGTCTGCTCGGCCACAATATTCGCGCCATCCTTCCCGAATTGGGTGAGGCGTTCGAGTTGTTCCAGGATCAAAAAATCTACCTGGTCAGCCAGGCCGCCAACGATCTGAACTTTACGTTCGTCATCGACGAGCAGCAGGGTGATCGTCTGGTGCAGCAATTGCACGAGCGGCTCATCCAGAGCATCGGTTCCGACGATGTCCTGGGTCCCACCTGGCAGCAATTGTTCGCGGAGTCCACACCTGCTATGCCGCTCGCCAAGCCCTGGTGGCTGACGCCTTCCAAGCGCGCCGAGTTGCTGGCCATCGCTGCGCGCGACGGCGCCGCGTTTGTGTATGACACGGACACGCTGGACGCGACGGTGGCTTCGCTCAAGACCGTGACAGCCGTGGATCGCTGGGCCTACGCGATGAAAGCCAATTGGCATGTGGATATTCTGCGGCGCTTCGCGGCCGCAGGGCTGATGCTCGAATGCGTTTCGCAAGGTGAGTTGCAACACACGATTTCCGCCGTTCCGGGCATCGATCCGGACCAGATCCTGTTCACGCCGAACTTTGCGCCGCGCGGCGAGTACGAGTTCGGCTTCCAACTTGGCGTGCGGGTGACGCTGGACAATCTGCATCCGCTGAAGATGTGGCCCGAGCTGTTCAAAGGCCGGGAGATCTTCGTGCGTGTCGATCCGGGATTCGGCCGTGGACATCATCAGCACGTACGCACCGCCGGCGTGCATTCGAAATTCGGTATTCCGCTGTTTGAAATGGACGAGGTGGCGGCACTCGCCGATGCGGCGGGCGCACGCGTGGTAGGTCTGCATGCGCACACCGGCAGCGGCATTTTCAACGTCGCCAACTGGACGGAGACAGGGACGATTTTGTCCGAGCTGGCACCGCGCTTCGTTCACGTGCGGGTGGTGGATCTGGGCGGCGGCTTAGGCGTGCCCGAACATGCCGGCCAGACGGCAGTGGATCTGGCGGCGCTTGACGCCGGCGTGCGGCAATTGAAGCAGCAGTTTCCGAAGTTTCAATTCTGGATGGAACCGGGGCGTTTCCTGGTGGCCCAGGCCGGCGTGCTGGTCGCGCAGGTCACGCAGCTCAAGGGCAAGGGCGAGGTGCAGTACGTCGGCATCGCCACCGGCATGAACTCACTGATCCGACCCGCGTTGTATGGATCGCATCACGACATCGTCAATCTGACGCGCTTCGAAGAGCCCCTCGATCAATTGGTCAATGTGGTGGGGCCGATCTGCGAGTCCGCGGATCAACTCGGACAAGACCGCTGGCTGCCCAAGACGGTGGAGGGCGATGTACTATTGATCGCCACCACCGGTGCGTATGGTCGCGCCATGAGTTCGGAATACAACCTACGCAAACCTGCGCGTGAAGTGCTGCTATGAAGCAAGTGGGATTGATCGGCTGGCGCGGAATGGTCGGCTCGGTACTGCTGGACCGGATGCGTCAAGAGCGCGATTTCGAGCATGTGCAGCCGACATTTTTCAGCACCTCTCAGGCCGGCGTGGCCGGGCCATCGATGGTGCGCAGCGCCGGCGTCGTACAAGATGCGAACGATATCGACGCGCTGAAGCGCCTGCCGATTCTCATCTCAACCCAGGGCGGGGAATACACGCAGGAGATCCATCCGAAGCTGCGCGCCGCCGGCTGGACCGGTTATTGGATCGATGCCGCGTCGACCTTGCGCATGGATCCCAACGCCATCGTCGTTCTGGATCCGGTCAACCTGCCGGTAATGCAGGCGGCGCAACGCGACGGCATCAAGGATTTCATCGGCGGCAATTGCACGGTCTCGCTCATGCTGATGGCACTGGGTGGATTGTTGCGCGAGGGCCTGATCGACTGGGTGTCGGCGATGACCTATCAGTCCGCCTCCGGCGCCGGCGCGCAGAACATGCGCGAACTGCTGCAACAAATGGGCGCCGTGTATGCGGCCGCGCAGCCGTTGCTGGCGCAAGCTGGGGCATCGATTCTCGACATCGACCGCGCCGTCAATGCGGCGATCAACAGCCCGCAACTCCCCACCGAGCATTTCGGTGCGCCGCTGGCGGGCAGCCTGATTCCCTGGATCGACAAGGATCTGGGTAACGGCCAGAGCCGCGAGGAGTGGAAGGCCACCGCGGAAGCCAACAAAATCCTCGGGCTTGCACCCAAGACTCTGGCAGTGGAGGGCGTGTGTGTGCGAGTCAGCGCCATGCGCTGCCACAGCCAGGCTTTGACAATCAAATTAAAGCGGGATGTGCCGTTGGCAGAAGTCGAGCGCCTGCTCGCCTCCGGCAATGAGTGGGTTCGGGTGGTAAAGAACGACCGCGAAACCTCCATGCGCGAACTGACGCCGGCGGCAGTGACCGGCACGCTCAGCATTCCCATTGGACGCCTGCGCAAGCTTGCCATGGGACCTCAATATCTGTCCGCCTTCACGGTGGGCGATCAATTGTTGTGGGGTGCCGCCGAGCCGCTGCGCCGCACGTTGCGTTTCCTGATCGCGTAAACCACTACAGCGGTTGGCGACTCACTGCACAAATCCGGCGCGCACTTCCTCCTGCGACAACAGATGGATGGGGACGCTCTTCACCTTCCAGATATCCTCGCAATACTCGCGGATCGCGCGGTCCGAGGAAAACCAGCCGGAGTGCGGCGCTTCGGGGTTTCAGCAGGGCGACCAGTAAAAGCTGACCGGCGCCTTCTGTTGCCGTAGGACGCCGCGTATCGGCAGGTTCAACACCGACCCTTGCCGCAGTGCGGATTGATACACCTGCCACTTGGCTTCACCGGTGCTGGAAATCAAAATGTGGCGCGCGTCGACCAGCGCCGCCAGATTCAAGCTCAGACGCTCGTGCGGCTCCACCGGCGCACGCATGGCGACGCAGCCCGCAGCACTCGCCGGGTCGAGTGCTGCGGCCAGGTTCGAGTTCGCGGGAAACAACGACGCGGTATGGCCGTCATTCCCCATGCCGAGCAGGACGCAGTCGAATGGCCGCGACAGGTGCGCAAAGGCAGCCCACGCTACACCTGCACCCAGCGCGGCGCTCGGCGCGGCGTTTTTCATGCTGACGAAATGGGCCGCGGATGCGGGGCCGCGCAACAGATTTTCGCGTACGAAGCGATCATTGCTGGCCGGATCCTCGAGCGGAACCCAGCGTTCGTCCGCCAGCGCGATATGCACCGACGACCAATCGACAGGTTTCACCGCCAGCCGCTCGAACAACGCCAGGGGCGTCTTGCCGCCGGAGACGATCAGGCTGGCGCGACCGCGCGCGGCCAGGGCCGACTCGAGCCGCATGAGGACGACGGCGCAGAGGGCATCCGCCATTGCAGGAGCATCGGCGAATCGATGCTCCTGATTCACAATTCGTCGTGCCAGGCGAAGCCGTCACGGCCCAGCAACGAACTCGAGGCGGCCGGTCCCCAACTGCCCGCCGTGTACAGCTTGGGCTTGTCCTCATGTTCAGCCCAGCCTTCACGGATCGGATCGATCCAGCGCCACGCGGCGTCCAATTCGTCGCGCCGCATGAACAGCGTGAGATTGCCCTTGACGATATCCATGAGCAGGCGCTCATAGGCATCGAGGATCTTGACCTTGAAGGTCTCGCCCAGATCCAGGTTCAGGCTGACCGGTTTCAGGCGCATGCCCTCGCCGGGATTCTTCGCGAGAATCGTGAGCGTAATGCTTTCCTCGGGCTGCAGTTGGATGACCAGCTGATTTGCCGACTCGGGAGAGGGCGGGGCTTCGAAGATGGAATGCGGCACATCGTCGAACGTGACGACCAGTTCGGTCAGACGTTCTTGTAAGCGCTTTCCGGTGCGCAGATAGAAGGGCACGCCGGCCCAGCGCCAGGTGTCAATTTCCGCCTTGATGGCCACGAAGGTCTCGGTGGTGCTGTCAGGTGCGATGTCCTTTTCCTTGAGGTAACCCGGCACCGGTGCGCCATTCGCCGCGCCTGATTTGTATTGGCCTCGCACGGTTTTGGCGCTGACGTCGGCGCCTTTGATCGGCCGCAGTGCTCGCAGCACTTTGAGCTTCTCATCGCGCACGGCGTCCGGGTCGTTGCTCGCCGGCGGTTCCATCGCCATGATGCACAGCAGTTGCAGCAGATGATTCTGGACCATGTCGCGAAGCGCTCCGGTCTGATCGTAAAACTGGCCGCGGCGTTCGACGCCGAGTTCCTCGGCCACGGTGATCTGTACGTGGCGGATCCGGCCGCGTCGCCACAGCGGTTCGAACAGTGCATTGCCGAAGCGTAGGGCGAGCAGGTTCTGCACGGCCTCTTTGCCGAGGTAGTGATCGATGCGATAGATCTGCCGTTCGCGGAACACGGACGCAATGGACTGGTTGATCTGGTCGGCGGAGTCCAGGTCGTGTCCCAGCGGCTTTTCCAGCACCACGCGGGAAATGGGCGTGATCAGGTCGGCCTTTGCCAGTTGCGAGCAGATGGGCGCAAACAGGTTCGACGCGGTGGAGAAGAAAAACACGCGCACGATCTGCTCGCGGCCTTTGAGTTTTGCTGCCAGGGCGCCGTAGTGCTCGGACACATCGGCATCGATGCTCAGGTAGTCCAGGCTGGCGCTGAACGCTTCCCACAGTCCGTCGTCGAACTCCTTGCCGAGGAATTCCTGACACGCCGCCTTTGCCTGGTTCAGGTATTGCTCGCGGGTCATCGCCGAACGGGCGATGCCGACTATGCGCGAATCGGCCGACACCTGGCCGGCCGCGTGCCGGCGATACAAGGCGGGCAGCAATTTGCGGGTGACGAGATCACCCGTGCCACCGAACAACAACATATCGAAACTGGGAAGTACTGCCACTGAACATTCCTCGAGGATTTTTCAATAGCCTAACATGCATACGAATGCGCGAACCGCATCGTGTGCATATGGCACAATCCTTCCATGAGCAGCCTCGACACACCCCTGAATGCGCGCGTCCGGGAAGTCATGGGTCTGCATATGCCCGGCGCCGCGTTCGTCGCACCGAACACTCCACTGCGTGACGCGTTGACGGCGGCGGCTGCGCAACGTGCGGTCCGCATCACCGCGTTGGGAGAACACTATCGTCCTCTGAGCGAGTGTGTGGACGAGCGGGCCATCATCAATGGCATCGTCGGCTTGCTCGCCACCGGGGGTTCGACCAACCACACGCTGCATCTGGTGGCCATGGCGCGCTGTGCCGGCGGCCATTCACGTGACCCCTGAGTGCCTCGCCGGCGGACCGCTGGCGCGCGTGCAGGACGGTGACATCATCCGCCTCGATTGCCATGCCGGTGTTCTGGAGGCCAAGGTGCCGGCGGAAAAGTGGGCTGCGCGCGCGGCCGCCGTCGCCGATCTGTCGGGCAATGAATACGGCTGCGGCCGTGAATTGTTTTCAACATTCCGCAAGGCGTCCGGCGACGCCGAGGCCGGCGCCATCTCCTTTTCCCAATGATCACGGCGGCAGAAGCCCTCACGAGGAACCCATGAATATTCGCGATCTGATGCAACTGGCGCCGGTCATTCCCGTGTTGACCATCAACCGGCTCGAGCACGCCGTGCCACTGGCTCGCGCGCTGTACGCCGGCGGACTTCCGGTGCTCGAGATCACCCTGCGCACGGCATTCGCGTTACCGGCCATCGAACTGATGCGCAAGGCCGTGCCGGACGCGGTGGTCGGTGTCGGCACCCTGACACGCGCGGAGGATTTCGCGGCGGCGGCGATGGCCGGCGCGCAATTCGGCGTCAGCCCCGGGTTGACCGCTGAAATCGAGGCGGCGGCGGCGACCGTGAGCTTTCCGTTGTTACCGGGCGTGATGACGCCGACGGATCTGATCGCCGCACGCGCGCGTGGATTCACCGCCTTGAAATTGTTCCCGGCTCAACAGGCTGGTGGCATCGGCATGCTCAAAGCGCTGGGTGCGCCGTTTCCCGACGTGGTGTTTTGTCCGACGGGGGGCATCAGCCGCAGCACCGCGCCTGAATTTCTCGCGTTGAGCAACGTGCTGTGCGTCGGCGGTTCGTGGGTGGCGCCTGCGGAGCTGCTGGAGGCCGGTGACTGGAAGGGCATCGAGGCCCTGGCGCGCGACGCAGCCGGATTGCGAAAGCGCAGCTGAGACACGCGGGACGGCGCGGCGCTTTCATACAGTAGTCGCGCTGTTTGTTTACTGGATGGACGCGGTGGAATTCGTTTGGCAGGATGGCTGCATTCACTGGAGATGAGTCATGGCCACGCAACAAAAAATCACCCTGTTTCATTCCCCGCAAACGCGTTCCAGCGGTGCCCTCGCGCTGCTCGAAGAATTACATGCGCCGTACGAATTGCATGCGCTGAACATGAAAGCCGGCGAACAGCGGCAGCCCGAGTTCCTGAAGCTGAATCCGATGGGCAAAGTACCGGCGATTTTGCACGGCGATGTACTGGTGACCGAGCAGGTCGCCATCGGCCTGTATCTGGCAGACCTGTTTCCCGAGGCGGGGATTACGCCGGCCGTCAACGACGCGTTGCGCGGTCCGTATCTGCGTTGGTACGTCTTCTACGCAGCGTCTTTCGAGCCTGCGCTTGTCGACAAGGCATTGAAACGCGAACCGGGTCCGTTAGGCCTGGTTCCCTACGGCGATTTCGATACGACCCTCAAAACGGTCGTTGCGCAGTTGTCCGTCGGTCCGTGGATGCTGGGCGAACGTTTCACGGCAGTGGATGCGCTGTGGGGAACGGCGTTGACCTGGATGACGGGCTTCGGTCTGGTCGAAGCGACGCCGCCCATCAAAGCCTACATCGATCGCTGGAATGCACGACCCTCGGTCGCGGCCGTGTCGCGCATCGATGCCGATCTGCTCAAGAAGCAGGCCGGCTGATTTTCCGAAAGACGGCCTCAGGTCAGCGGTGCGGTGAAGCCCGGATCCGGCAACGAAATGAGAGACACATGATCGCCGGCGTGATCGAGGGTTTTTTCGGAAAGCAATGGGGATGGCCGCAACGACAGGAAGCGGTGCGCTGGCTCGCCCGGTCTGGGTACGACTTTTATTCCTATGCGCCCAAAGGCGATGCGTCCCTGCGCCGCGCATGGCGTGAACCCATCCCGACCGGTACAGCCGACGAACTCAGTGCGCTCGGCGCACAGTGTCGGGCACTGGGCCTGGCATTCGGCATCGGGCTGTCGCCCTTTGAGGTGTGCCTCGACTACGATGGTGATGCACGCCGCCACTTGCGCGACAAGGTTCAGCAGATCAATCAAATCGGCGCAACGCAATTGAGCATTCTGTTCGACGACATGCGCGGCGACCTGCCGGACCTTGCGCCGATGCAGGCGCGCATCGTGGCCGATATTGCCGAGTGGTCCAGCGCGTCGCGATTGATTTTCTGTCCGACCTATTATTCCTTCGATCCGATCCTGGAGCGGGTGTTCGGCGCGCAGCCACCCGGGTACTTGATGGAGTTGGGTCGGCTGATCGACCCACGCATCGACTTCTTTTGGACCGGCGAGGTGGTCTGCTCGGATTGCTATCCACCGCAGCATCTGTCGATTGTGACGGATCTGATCCGCCGCAAGCCCTTCATCTGGGACAACAACATCACCAACGATTCAAAGCAGCGCAGTGGCAAATTGTTTTTGACGCCGGATGCCGGGCGCTGGAGTCTGCCCGTGGATCAGGTCGCCGGCCTTGCCATCAATCCGATGAATCAACCCGCTCTGTCGAGCATCGCGTTGTGCGCGTATCGCAAGCTGATCGGCGGCGCTGTGGATGCGCGATCCGTGGATTGTTTCGCGGCATGCGGGCCGTCGGTGGCTGCGCTGTTGCGCGCCGACCTGGACAGGTTTCAGAAAAGTGGCTTTGCAGGCATGGAACCGGGCACGCTGGACGAAATGATCGAGCGCTATTCGCGGCAGTCCGGCAATCCGTTCGCGGCTGAGGTGCTGGATTGGCTGCGCGGCGAGTACCGCTTCGATCCCGCCTGCCTCACGGCCTGATCGCTCAAACCAGCGGCTGAAGGTTGGTGTGGCGCTGCCGCAGTTCGTCAACCACGGTTGCCAGCGAGATGTCTTTTACTTTCAACAGCAGCAGGGTGTGATACAGAAGGTCGGCTGCTTCGCCGACGACTTCCGCCTTGGATTGCGCCACGCTGGCCAGCGCCAGCTCCAATCCTTCTTCGCCGACCTTCTGCGCAATGCGCCGCGTTCCTTCGCCCAACAGTCGCGTCGTATAGCTGCCTTCAGGACGTTCGGCGATGCGCCGTTCGATCAGATCCTCCAAGGTGGTCAGGAACTCCAGGTCCTGGACTGCGGCGCGTGGTGCGTCCGCTCCCCAGCAAGTGGTGGTGTTCAGGTGACAGGTTGGCCCATGCGGTATCGCCAGCACCAGCAACGCGTCTGCGTCGCAGTCCAAGGTCATGCTCTTCAGTTCCAGGAAATGGCCGGACGTTTCGCCCTTGACCCATAGTCGCCGCCGGCTGCGGCTGAAAAAAGTGACGCGCCGCGTCGACAGGGTCAGGTCGTAGGCTTCGCGATTCATGAAGGCGAGCATCAACACGGCGCCGCTCGCCGCATCCTGCACGATGGCCGGCAGCAGCCCGTCGCCCACGCTCCAGTCGATTGAATGCAGGGTCGTCATGGTCGAACCTCAATGCCTTTGGATAGCAGAAAACGTTTCAAATCAGGAATTGCGATCGTGCCGGAATGAAACACGCTGGCGGCAAGCGCGGCATCGACGCCGCCACGCTCGAACACGTCCTCAAAATGAGCCGGTGTGCCGGCGCCGCCGGACGCAACCAGCGGCACGGGGCACAGCGGTCGGACGGCTTGCAATTGCGCGATGTCATACCCTTGTCTGACACCGTCGCTGGCCATGCAGTTCAGGACGATTTCTCCGGCGCCGCGTGCGGCAGCCTCCTGCACCCAGTCGAACGTCAGCCGCGCGGTGTCGCGAGTGCGGCTTGCGTCACCGGTGAATTGCTGCACGCGAAACACCCCGGCGTCGCTCTGGCTGTCGATGCCCACCACCACGCATTGCGCGCCGAAGCGCCGGCTCAGGTCATCGATCAGTTGTGGATTGCTCAGTGCCGGCGAATTCACGGAAATCTTTTCCGCGCCTTCTGCCAGTACCGCCTCCGCATCGGCGACGCTGGAAATGCCGCCGGCCACGCAGAAGGGGATGTCGAGCAGTCGCGCCACCTGACGCACCCAGGATCGGTCGACGATGCGGCAGTCTGGGCTCGCCGTGATGTCGTAGAACACGAGTTCATCGGCGCCTTCGTCGCGATAGCGCGCGGCGAGTTCGAGGATGTCCCCGACGATGCGGTGATCGCGAAAACGCACGCCTTTGACAACCTGCCCGTCGCGCACGTCCAGACAGGGAATTATGCGTTTGGCAAGAATGCTCGCAGCTCCTCTACCGGGATGCGCCCCTCGAGCAGCGCTTTGCCGCTGATCGCCGCCTGCACGCCCAGTTCGGCCAACGCTTGGAGATCGGCGCTGTCGCGAATGCCGCCGGAGGCCTGCCACTGGATGCCGGGGAAGCGTTGCAATGCTTGTTCGTACAGGTCCAGATTCGGACCATTCAAGGCGCCGTCGCGACTCACGTCGGTACACAACACATGCGCCAGGCCGCAGGGCGTGAATTGCGCGACCGCGTCCCACAGCGCAAGGCTCGACTGCGTCCGCCAGCCATGCGTCGCCAGTCGCGGAACGGATTGATCGTCGAGGCGGATGTCGAAGGCGAGGGTGAGGCGCTGCGGTCCGAATTGCGCCAACCACTTCGTCACGTCCTGCGGATGCGTGACGGCGGCGCTGCCCAGCACCGCCCGCGATATTCCGGCGTCGAACATGGCCTGGATCGACATCGAATCGCGCAGTCCGCCGCCCATCTGCACCTGCAGGCCTTCAATCTTCGCCAGTCGAGCGATGATCGCGCCATTGCCACCCACGCCATCTTTGGCGCCGTCCAGGTCGACCACGTGAAGCCAGTCGGCCCCCAGCGCCCGGTAGCGCCCCGCGAGCTCCACCGGATCCACTGCATAGCGGGTTTCGGCGTCGAAATCGCCCTGATACAACCGCACGCAGCGGCCGGACTTCAAGTCGATGGCGGGTATCAATCGCATGGTGAACGCTGCGCGAGAAAATTCCGCAGCACTTGCGCACCCACTTTCGCAGAGCGCTCCGGATGAAATTGCACGCCGTGAAAATTGTCGCGCTGAGCGCAGGCGCTGAAGTGCAGTCCGTACTCGGTGCGGGCCGTGGTGAACTCCGACAGCCCGATCGCATAGCTGTGCACGAAATACGCGTAGGTTGCTGCAGAGTCGAGATGCGCCAGCAGGGGTGAGTTGCCGTGCGCCTGCACCGTATTCCAGCCCATATGGGGGACGGGCCGGCCGGCAGCAGCGTCAAAGCGGGCTGCGTTGCCCGGGATGAGCCCCAGGCAACGGGTTTGGTTTTCATCGGAGGAATCAAACAGCAAATGCATTCCCAAACAGATGCCGAGCACCGGTTGACGCAAGCTGGGGATCACTTGCGCAAGACCGCTGGCGCGCAGACGGCGCATGGCATCCCCTGCAGCACCGACGCCGGGCAGAATGACATGCGAAGCGGCGCGGATCTGGCGTTCGTCGTCGCTCACCGTGCACTCGACCTGGAGTCGCCGCAACGCGAATTCGAGGGAGGCAATATTCGCCCCTCCGGTGGGGATTATCGTGACGTGCGTAGCGGGCGGTGCGCTCACAGCGTGCCCTTGGTGGAAGGCAGGTCGCCTCCTTCGAGCCGGATCGCCTGTCGCAACGTGCGGCCCACGCCTTTGAAGCAGGACTCGACCATGTGGTGCGAGTTCTCACCCCGAACGCTGACGTGCAATGCGGCGCCGAGGGTTTCGCTCAGCGAGCGAAAGAAATGCGGCACGAGCTCCGTCGGCAGTCCGCCCACGGTATCGCGATTGAATTTGCCGTCCCAGACGAAATACGGCCGCCCGGACAGGTCGAGGGCCACCTGCGCTTCCGCCTCGTCCATGGCCAGCAGGAAGCCGTAGCGTGCAATGCCGCGCTTGTCGCCCAAGGCTTCGCGCAATGCCGAACCGAACGCCAGCGCACAGTCTTCGACGGTGTGATGTTCATCGATGTGCAGATCGCCGACCGAGGTCAATTGCAGACTGAAACCGCCATGCTTGGCAATCTGTTCGAGCATGTGGTCGAAAAAGCCGATGCCAGTGTGGATGCTCGTCCCGTCGGTGCGCGTCAGATCCACCGTGACGCTGATATCGGTCTCGCGGGTCTTGCGCGTGCTCTGACCGCGGCGGGCCGCGCCGAGGATGCGTGCCGTCACGCCCGGCCAGGATTGTTCGACGGGTCCGTTCAGTTGAAGACGCAATCCTTGAACGCTTAAGTTCTGCGCGAACTCCATGTCGGCGTCGCGGTCGCCGACGACGTAACAGCGGGGCCGGTCCAATTCATTGTCGGCCAGAAACTGCTGCACCATCCCCAGCTTGGGTTTGCGGCATTCGCATTGCGCCGATTTGAAATGCGGGCACAGCAACACCTGTTCGAACTCGATACCCTGCGAACGGAACAGCTCCAGAATGAAATCCTGGGTGGTCTGAAAGCGCTCGATCGGAAAGCTGTCGGTGCCCAGTCCGTCCTGGTTGGTCACCATCACGAAGCTGAAGCCTGCTGCCTTCAATTGCAGCAGTGCCGAAATCACGCCGGGATACAGTCGCACTTTATCCGGGCGGTCGACTTGTTCATCCGGCGGCTCTTCCACCAGTGTGCCGTCGCGATCCAGAAACAAAATTCGGCGGCCGCTCATGGCGCCTCCAGGCTGCTTAAAAATCGGTCGTTGTGTTCGCGTGCGCTTACCGTGACGCGCAGCGAGGTGGGCAGGGCAAGGTTGCCGCGCAAGTCGCGCACTATAAAGCCGCCGGCAATGGCCTTGTCCAGGATGCGTTGCGGGTCGGTACAATCGATCATCAGGAAATTGGTGTCGCTCGGCCAGACGGTGTCGATGCCGCGAATCCGCGCAAGTTCTCGCGCGAGCCGCGCGCGCTCATCGAGCAGTTGCCCGATGCGTCGGGTCGATGCGTCGACCTCGCTGGGTTGCAGCGCTCGCAAGGCCGCCTCCACGGTCGATTGCGCGATCGCGTACGGTGGAATGATCTGTGCGGCCAGGTTGATCAGGTCCGGGCGCGCAATCAGGGCGCCGCAGCGGGCGCCTGCCAGCGCGTGCGCCTTGGATAGTGTGCGGATGATGGCCAGGGTCTCGTAGCGGTCCAGAAAGCGCGCGAAACTCGCCGCCCCCGACCATTCGATGTAGGCCTCATCGATGACGATGACGGCCTTGCCGGACAGCGCGCTGCAGACTGCGTGCAATATTTCCTCGCTGAATCGGTTGGCGGTGGGGTTGTTCGGCGAGCACAGGTACACCAGCTTGACGTTGGGCGTCCATGCGGCGAGCACGCGTTGCGGGTCCAATTGCCACTGCTGTGCGCGCTGCAGCGTGACATCGACGACGGCCGCGCCTTGAATCCGCGCCGCCACCTGATACATGCCGAAGGTGGGCGTGTGCTGCAGGATGGCATCCTGACCCGCGCGCAGAAAGATGCGCGACAGCAGGTCGATGGCCTCATCGCTGCCGCGGGTCACCAGCAACCGCGACCGATCCACACCGAAGACATCGGCGAGGCGGCCGACCAGCGCGGCGGGTTGCGGCTCCGGATAGCGGTTGAGGCCCGCCTCGGTGTCATCGCCCGCCGGTCGCCACGGCGCTTCATTGGCGTGCAGCCGTGTCAGCGTGGGCAGCCAGGCGGCGTGTGAATAGGGCTTGATGGCCACGATCTCCGGACGCGCGAGTCGGATGGTCGCGTTCATGGTGTCGCGGACTCCAGATGTTGCAGTCGTCGGGTGACCGCAGCCGCGTGCGCGTCCAGTCCCTCGAGCCCCGCCAGCACCTGGGTGGTCGGTCCCAGGTTGCGCAGACCCTGCGGCGACAGTTCCTGGACCGACAGGCGCTTCTGAAAGTCCTCGAGGGACAGACCGCTGTAAGCGCGTGCGTAGCCATAGGTCGGCAGGGTGTGATTGGGTCCGCTGCAATAATCGCCGACCGATTCGGGCGACCAGGGCCCTAAGAAGACGGCACCCGCGTTGTGGACCTCAGGGAGCCAGTCGCGCGCCGCTGCCACTTGAATGATCAGATGTTCGGCGGCGTAGCGATTCGCAATCGCAAACGCCGCCTTCATGTCCGCTGCGACGATGAGCCGGATGTTGGCCACCGACGCAGCGAGGATGTCGCGGCGCGACAGCGTCTTGACCTGTGCGGCGAGCTGCGCGACAACCTGCAAGGCAAAGTCGCGGGAGTCCGTGACCAGCAGCGCCTGTGCATCGGCGCCGTGTTCGGCCTGCGCCAGCAGGTCCGCCGCCACAAACGCAGGATTGGCGCCCGCGTCCGCGATCACCAGCACTTCGGACACGCCTGCCGGCAGATCAAATGCTGCTCCGTGCGGATCATTCGCCACCTGCAATTTCGCCTCCGTGACCCACGCATTGCCCGGCCCGAAGATCTTGTCGCATTTGGGGATGCTCGACGTGCCATAGGCCATGGCAGCGACGGCCTGCGCACCGCCGCATTTGAAGATGCGGGTGATGCCGGCTCTGCCCGCGGCCACCAGGACGGCGGCGTCGGCGCGGCCATCGAGCCGGGGTGGCGTGCACAGGATGCGCTCCTGACAGCCGGCGATCGCCGCCGGTACCGCCAGCATGAGGGCGGTGGAGGGCAGCGGTGCTACTCCTGCAGGCACGTACAGTCCCACTGCGCGGATCGGTCGGACGATGCGTTCACAGATCACGCCCGGCGCTGTTTCCACGCGTAAGGGTGCGGTGCGTTGCGCGGCATGAAAGGTGCGTATCGTGCCGATCGCGGTGTCGATGGCCGCAATCTGGTCCGAGGTCAGTGCACGTTGAGCATTCTGGATTTCTTCCGCACCGACTTCGAGCGCGTCTAGGTCAACGCGGTCGAACGTCGATGTGTATTCCAGGACCGCAGCGTCGCCGCGGTTGCGTACCGCGGCGATGATCTCGCGCACGGCACGTTGAGTCTGCTGCGACTCGCGCTGCGCCGGCCGCGCCAGCGCGGCCTGTCGAGCGGCTTCGCTCAATGAATTCCAATCCAGGATCTGCATGGTCAGGCGAGCATTTTTTCAACGGGCAGCACCAGCACGGAACTGGCGCCGACCGCCTTGAGTTTTTCCAGTGTCTCCCAGAAGACATTTTCGCGACACACGGCATGGACGGCCACGCGATCGCCGCGTCCTTCCAGCGGTATCACCGTGGGCGCCTCGCTGCCGGGCAGCAATTGCGCGATGGCGGCCAACGCCGAGCGCGGCGCATGCAGCATGATGTACTTGCTGCCTTTGACCTGCTCGACGCCATCGATGCGCATCAACAGCCGGCGCGTCCATTCCTGCTTCTCCGGCGCGATCGGCACCGGGGTGCGGATCAGCACGGCCTGGCTTTCCATGACGGTCTCGACTTCGCGCAAGTGATTGGCCGCGAGTGTCGAGCCGGTGGAAATCAGGTCGCACACCACGTCGGCACGGCCGAGGCGGGGGGCGATTTCGACCGCACCGGACAGCACCACCACCTCGGCGCGAATGCCACGCTCATTCAAAAAGCGGTTGAGAATATTCGGATAGGTGGTGGCGATGCGCTTGCCCTGCAGAGAATGCGCGGTCTCGTACTTGAAGCCGTCGGGCACGGCCAGCCCGAGACGACAGCGGCCGAAGTCCAGCGCCTGCACCTGCTCGAACAGCGGTGAAAGTCCGCGTGCCTTGAAGGCAAGCCGTTTCTCTTCGATGACGTTCAACCCGACCAGACCCAGATCGCACACGTCTTCCTGCACCAGATCCGGTATGTCGTCATCGCGGACGAACAACAGGTCCAGCGGCATGTTCTCGCCGTAGCACATCAACTGGTCTTTGCCGCGGCTGTACTTCAGGCCACAGCGCGTCAGCAGGTCGAGCGAGTGGTCGGTCAGCCGGCCGCTTTTTTGAATCGCAATCTTGAGTCTCATGGTCATCGTGTTGTCTTCAGGCGTTGCGGGCTTCGCTGAGGCGCGCCATGACGACGCGGTAACCACCGCTGCCGGAGGTCAGATAGCGCGCGACGCGGCCAATGGTGGTGACGCTGACGCCGGTCTGCTTGTGGATCTCGCGATAGGGCAGTCCGCGCTCGAGCAGTTCAACCACCGCCCAGCGATCGGCCATGGCCTGCAGCTCGGCCGGCGTGCACAGATCGCGGAAGAAGCTGCGGCATTCCTCCACGCTCTTGAGGTTGAGGATGGCGCTGCACAAGGCGCGCTCATGCAGCTGTTCCTGGCGTGGGGTGATGGGCCGGTTGGTTTTCATGGCTTGCAGTGATGTATTAACACATTAGTACATTAACGCATTTGTATGACGGCGCGCAAGCGTGGTTTGCTTGACTTCAGGTTTATGCTCCCCCTACAATTCCCGCCGCTCATCTAGACCGGCTGAGGGAAAGGCCCTTCGAAGCCGGGGCAACCGCCGCCGCCGCAATGCGTGTGGAATGGTGCCAACTCCTGCGGCCGGTGCCAGCACCGGTCGGTAGATGAGCCGCATGATTCGCCGCAGAACCTGTTTCTGCTGCCATGCGTCGCGGCGCAAGCTTCGCGGGGGTTATGTAACCTCGGTCCCTTCCAAGCAAGGGTTTTTAGCGAAAGGTGTGCTGCAGCGTGTCCAACCCCGATGTTTCTGATGAACTGGCTGTGCAGGAAGGCCGTATCGCCTTGGGCGAGAACTTCCGCCTGCACCACGGCGACGTGCTCGCCGATGCGCACCTCGCTTACCGGCTCGTGGGTCCTCCCGGCGCGCCCGTCGTGGCCGTCATGGGTGGAATCTCCTCGCATCGCTTTGTCTCCGCCTGCACTCCACGTGGCTGGTGGAAGGATATCGTCGCGCCCGGCGCCGGCGTCGATACGAGTCGATTCGCAGTGCTGGGGATCGATTTCCTGGGCGGCAGCGGCGACAGTTCCGCGCCGCAACCGGGTGGTTCGTTCCATCCTGTCAGCCCGATTGATCAGGCGCTTGCGCTTTCCAAGGTGCTGGACCATCTGCAACTGCCGGCGCTGCATGCGATCGTCGGCGCTTCCTACGGCGGCATGGTGGCACTGGCATTCGCACAAGCGCACGCCACGCGCGTGCGCCATATCGTCGTATTCAGCGCCGCCGACCGGCCCAACCCGCTGGCCACCGCCTGGCGCAGCGTACAACGCCATGTGGTGCGTGAAGCGATTGCACGCGGTGACGGACCCGGCGGCTTGCGGATTGCGCGAGCACTCGCAATGACCACCTACCGCAGTCGGGCGGAGTTTGCGGCCCGCTTCGACGGACCGCCGACCCGGGTCGGCGACCGGTTTCGATTTCCGGTCGAGGAGTACTTGTTCGCACGCGGTGATCACTACGCGCAGAATTATCGACCCGAGTCTTTCCTGGCCCTGAGTGAGTCCATCGACTTGCACCATGCCGATCCGGAACGCATTCACGTGCCGGCAACGCTGATCGCGGTGCGCGAGGATCAGCTGGTGCCGCTGGAGGACATGCGCTCACTGGCTGCGCGGCTCGGGGGCCGAAGTCACTGGGTGGAACTCAGTTCCCTCTTCGGACATGACGCCTTTCTCAAGGAAGGCCCGGTCATCAATCCCATCATTCAACGTGCCTTGCTGGAGACTTGACAAGCGTGAGCGAGAAATCAAAATTGAAACTGGCGACCCGTTCGGTGCGTGCCGGCCTGGAATCGGACTCCCAGTTCGGGGCCGTGGTGCCACCCATCTACCTGACCAGCAACTTCGCATTCGAAGGCTATCGCAAGCAACGCAGCCAGTACGACTACACACGCTCCGGCAATCCGACCCGCGATCAGTTGGGCCGGGCGCTTGCGGATCTCGAGGGTGGCGCGAATGCCATCATCACCTGCACCGGACTCGCGGCGATCACGCTGATCATGGCGAGCCTGCCCAGCGGGGCGCATGTGGTGGCGCCGCACGATTGCTATGGCGGCACGTTTCGCCTGCTGAGCGCATTGGCGCGGCAGGGCAACCTGGTCGTAGATTTCGTCGACCAGAACGATCCGGCTGCGCTGCAGGCCGTATTGGCCAAGGAACCGGATTTGGTGTGGATCGAGACGCCGAGCAATCCATTGCTGCGCATCGTCGACGTGCGCGCGCTCGCTGACGCGAGCCACCGGGTCGGTGCCCTGGTGGTCGCCGACAACACCTTCCTGTCGCCGATCTGGCAGCAGCCGCTGGCGCTCGGTGCGGACCTCGTCCTGCATTCCACGACCAAGTATCTCAACGGCCACAGTGACGTCGTTGGCGGCGCCCTGGTCTGCAAAACCGACGAGCAGCATAAAAACTATAGTTGGTGGGCCAACGCGATCGGCGTCACCGGCGCACCTTTCGACAGTTTTTTGACGTTACGCGGCGTGCGCAGTCTGCATGCACGGATGCGAGTTCATGCCGAGAATACAGTGGTCGTGGTCGACACCTTGCGCGCTCACCGCAGTGTCTCGCAGGTTTACTACCCCGGATTGGCCGATCATCCCGGCCATGACATTGCGCGTCGGCAACAGAGCGGCTTTGGCGCCATGCTGAGTTTTGAATTGAAGGGTGGAGAGCGGGCCGTCGAGGCGTTTCTCGACGGACTGGAGTGCTTCACGTTGGCGGAGTCCCTCGGCGGTGTCGAGAGTCTGATCGCCCACCCGGGCACCATGACGCATGCGGCCATGGAACCCGCGGCGCAGGAGCGCGCCGGTATCCGTGCCGGATTGCTGCGCGTCTCGGTGGGAATCGAGGACGCGCAGGATTTGAAAGCGGATTTGCAGGCGGCTTTGGAGCGCGCCGGCACGGTCTAAGCGGGTAAATTGCGACGTTATTCCTCCGTGCTTCGGTTTGTCCACCGCGCCAGCGGATCACACCTGAGCGCGGCTTGAAGCGTTGCGGACGAAAAGATCAGAGAATGTGCAGACCATCTCAGTCGAAAAGCTTCTGAATGACTCTGGAACAACCCAGGACTGCGGACGATGCCCGGCCTTACTTGTTCCGAGAGGACGCCCAAGCAACAACAGTAGCTATGGCATGCATCCTGCGCCAGCTTCCAGTGCAGCCACCACGGCATCGCCGGCGGCAAGTGTGCTGGCGCCGGTGACGCCGGGCTTGGCGATGTCGGCGGGGCGCACGCCTGCAACGATGGCGGCGGAGACGGCCGCCTCCAAGGCAGCGGCCTCCGTTGGCAGTTGCAAGGAGTAGCGCAGCAACATGGCGGCGCTCAACAAGGTGGCGTACGGGTTGGCGATGCCGCGCCCGGCGATATCCGGTGCCGACCCATGAATGGGTTCGTACAACCCGCCGCGAGCGTTTGCGCCGAGAGAGGCCGAGGGCAGCAAGCCTAACGAACCGGCCAGCATGGAGGCTTCGTCGGTAAGGATGTCGCCGAACATGTTCTCCGTCACGATGACATCGAAGTCGCGCGGTTTGCGGATCAGGTGCATGGCAGCGGCGTCGACCAGCATGTGCTCAAAACTGACATCCGGGAATTCGGCGGGCAGCAGGCGATCGACCACGGAGCGCCACAGGCGCGAGGTCTCCAGGACATTGGCCTTGTCGATGGAGGAGATCTTGCCGCGGCGTTCGCGCGCCAGACGGCCCGCGAGCCGCACGACGCGCTCGATTTCCTCGACCGTGTAACGGCAGACGTCGACGGCTTCGGTGGCGGTGCGATGTTTGTCGCCGAAATAGATGCCGCCGGTGAGTTCGCGCACCACCATGATGTCCACGCCGTGCAGCAATTCGGCCTTGATGGGGGACGCGTCCAGCACCGCCGGATGTGGCACCACCGGGCGCAGATTGGCGAACAGACCCAGCGCCTTGCGCAATTGCAGCAGGCCTAGTTCGGGACGCACTTTGGCATCCACCTGCGACCATTTGGGACCGCCCACCGCGCCCATTAAAATGGCGTCGGCTCGGGTGCAGAGGTCCAGGGTGGCCGCGGGTAGCGGCTCGCCGGTGGCATCGATGGCGGCGCCGCCCAACAATGCTTCCTGAAAGGTGAAATCGTGGCCGAAAATCGCTGCGACGCTACGCAGACCACGAACTGCCTGCGCCGTCACTTCCGTGCCGATGCCATCGCCCGGCAGTACTGCGATCAGGGCGCGCACAGTTACCAGCCGCGAGCGGCTTCGTAGCGCTCGATATCCGGAATCTTGCTGCGCAGGTAGCCCAGTTCGTCGACGCCGTTCAACAGGCAATAGCGCGCGAAGGCTTCGATGGTGAATTCAATGCGCCGGTTGCCGGACAGCGTGAGCGTGTTGGAGGACAGGTCGATGCTGACCTCGGCGCCAGGATTGTTGATGAGCCAGGCATGTGTGGGTTCGTCGACGACCACGGGCAGGAGTCCGTTCTTCAGGGAATTGTTCTTGAAGATATCGGCGATTTCCGAACTGATGACCGCGCGGAATCCGAAATCCAGCAGCGCCCAGGGCGCGTGTTCGCGCGAGGAGCCGCAGCCGAAATTCTTGCCGGCCACGAGGACCTGCGACCCCTTTGATGCGGGCTGGTTCAGGATGAAATTCGGATTGGCCACACCTTTCGCGTCGTAGCGCCAGTCGGCAAACAATTCCTTGCCCAGGCCGTTCTTGGTGGTCATGGTCAGAAAGCGCGCCGGAATGATCTGATCGGTGTCGATGTTGGTCGAGGCCATCACGACGGTTTTGGAGCGAATGACTTTCAAGGGGTCCATTACAGCATCTCGCGCGGATCGGTGATGGTGCCGGTGACTGCGCTGGCGGCCGCCGTATAGGGGCTGGCGAGGAGGGTGCGGGCACCGACTCCCTGCCGCCCTTCGAAATTGCGATTGCTGGTGCTGACCGAGTATTTTCCCTTGTCCACCAGATCGCCGTTCATCCCGAGGCACATCGAGCAACCGGACTCACGCCACTCGGCGCCTGCGTCGACAAAAATCTTGGCCAAACCCGCCGCTTCGGCCTCGCGCTTGACGGCTTGAGAGCCCGGCACGATGAGCAGGTGAACGCCCTTGGCAACCTTGCGTCCCTTGAGTACGCGCGCGGCGGCCTGCAGATCTTCGAGCCGGCCGTTGGTGCAACTGCCGATGAAGACCACGTCGATGGGTTTGCCAAGCATCGCGTCGCCGGCCTTGAAGCCCATGTAGGCCAGCGCCTTGTCGAAGACGGCATCGCCGGCTTTGAGCGGAACATGGCCGTTGATGGGCAGGACCATGCCGGGATTGGTGCCGTAGGTGATCATGGGTTCGAGACTGCCGGCGTCGATATCCACCGATGCGTCGAATCGCGCGCCCGGATCACTGACCAGGGCTTTCCAACGTGTCAATGCTGCATCCCACTGCGCACCGCTCGGCGCGCGCGGCCGGCCTTTCAGGTAGTGGAACGTGGTGTCGTCCGGCGCGATCATGCCGGCACGTGCGCCGGCCTCGATGGACATGTTGCAGATGGTCATGCGCTCTTCCATCGACAGCGCCGAAATGGCGGCGCCGCGATACTCCAGGACGTGACCGGTGCCGCCCGACACGCCAATCTGACCGATGATGGCGAGGATGAGGTCCTTGGCGGTGACGCCGGGCTTCAACTGGCCCGTGACGTTGACGGCAAAACTTTTCGGCTTGCGCTGCAGCAGACATTGCGTCGCGAAGACGTGACCCACTTCGGTCGACCCGATGCCAAAGGCCAGCGCGCCGAAGGCGCCGTGTGTGCTCGTGTGGCTGTCGCCGCAGACGATGGTGATACCGGGCTGCGAGGCGCCCAACTCCGGACCGATGATGTGCACGATGCCGCGCTGTGGGTCGCGCATGCCGAACAACTCCACGCCGAACTCGACGCAGTTCTGTTCCATGGCGCGAACTTGCTTGGCCGCCGCGTCCATGACGATGGGCACGCCACCGAACACCTGCTCGGTGCGTGTCGGCGTCGAGTGATCCAGCGTAGCAAGCGTGCGATCGGTGCGCCGTACTGGAAGACCCAGGGACTTCAACAGCGAGAAGGCCTGCGGTGAGGTGACCTCGTGCGTCAGGTGCAGGTCGACGTACAACACCGCCGGCGTATCGGCCGTTTCCGCAACGACTTCATGCGCGTCCCAGACCTTGTCAAACAACGTTCTCGCGGTCATCGCGTTTCTGCTAGTTCTTGCCAGCCTCGAGCCAGGGCATGCGCGCACGCAATTGCGCACCGACTTTTTCGATGGGGTGCGTCAAGTCGGCTTTCATCAGCTTGTTGTACTTGCGCCGGCCGGATTTGTTTTCCGCGATCCATTGACGGGCGAATTTGCCCTGTTGGATTTCGGTGAGAATCTTGCGCATCTCTTTCTTGGTCGCCTTGTTGACCACGCGCGGACCGCGGGTCAGGTCGCCGTACTTGGCGGTCTCGCTGATGAAGCGGTGCATCTTGGTGATGCCACCTTCGTGCAGCAGGTCGACGATGAGTTTCAACTCGTGCAGACATTCGTAATAGGCCACGGCGGGCTGGTAGCCGGCCTCGACCAAAGTTTCGTAACCCTTGACCACCAGTTCAGTTGCGCCGCCGCAAAGGACGGCTTGTTCGCCGAACAGATCCGTTTCGGTCTCTTCTGCGAAGGTGGTTTCCAGAACGCCGCCGCGGGTTCCGCCGATGCCGTGTGCATAGGCCAATGCCTTGGCCTTGGCTTTGCGCGAGGCATTCTGCGACACGGCCAGCAGACTGGGAACGCCACGGCCCTGTTGATATTGGCGGCGAACCAGATCGCCGGGTCCTTTCGGCGCGATGAGCACCACATCGAGGTCCTTGCGCGGCTTGATCTGCTTGAAGTGGATGTTGAACCCGTGCGCGAACAGCAACGTCGCACCTTTTTCGATGACGCCTTTGAGTTCCTGGTACAGCGATTTTTGCGTCAAGTCCGGCACCAGCATGGCGACCAGTGCAGCGCCTTTGACGGCGGCAGCGGGTTCCATGACTTTCAGTCCATCCTTGCTCGCTTTTTTCCAGCTGTCGCCGCGCCGTACACCGACAACGACGTCGAAGCCGCTGTCGCGCAGGTTCAGTGCATGTGCACGGCCCTGACTGCCGTAGCCGAGCACTGCGATGCGCGCACCTTTTAGCGCTTTCTTGTCGACGTCTTTCTGCGAGTACAAACGCATGAACCTCTCCTGATGGGCGAGCTTTAAGAAGCCGGTGATAGCACCACAGAATCCCTTATGATGCAAGACCCGACATGCGTCAAAACCTGCACGCAGGAGCCTTGAATGAGCGCTGATGACAACGCTGTAATACCGCTGCATTTGGTGTTCGAAGATGAACTCGAGGCATGGCGTGAATCGCAAGGCGAAACGGTACGGCGCTGGGTGCGCGAACAATCCTGGAGCGCGGAGCGCAATCGGACCCTGTTGATTCCCGGCGCCGACGGCGCGCTGGTGGCGGTCGCCTACGGGCTGGGCAAACGCGCTGCCGGGTTCTCGCTGTGGCAGGGCGCCGGTCTGCCCGAACGGCTGCCGCCGCGCCGCTTTCAACTCGCGCATGCGCTCAGCGACCGCGACGCAACTCAACTTCTGCTGGGCTTTGCTTACGGCAGCTATCGATTCGAACGCTACCGCCGCAGCAACGCGGGTCGTTTGGCGAGCCTGATCGCGCCGCCCAATGCCGATCAGGCGCTGGTTGCGCGCATTGACGATGGCTTGCGCATGGGACGCAACTTCGTCAATACGCCCGCCGCGGATTTCGGTCCCGAAGAGCTGGCCCGTGAAACGCGTGAACTTGCCGCGCGTCACGGTGCTGCGTACCGTCAATGGCAGGGAGAGGAGTTGCTGGCCGGCAATTTTCCTGCGGTTCATGCGGTAGGCCGCGCCAGTGCGGCCGCGCCGCGCCTGGTCGAGATCCGCTGGTCACCGACCGACGGTGCGCAGGCGTTGCCGCAGTTAGTCCTGGTGGGCAAGGGCGTGTGCTTCGACAGCGGCGGATTGGATATCAAGCCATCGACCGGCAAGCTGCTGATGAAAAAGGACATGGGCGGCGCGGCGGCGGTGTTAGCCCTGGCGCACATGTTGATGAGCGTGAAACTTCGAGCGCGACTACGGGTGCTGATTCCCGCGGTGGAAAATTCCATCAGCGCCAATGCCTATCGTCCCGGCGACGTGCTCGCGACGCGCAAAGGCTGGAGCGTGGAAGTCGGCAACACCGATGCGGAAGGGCGGCTGGTGCTGTGCGATGCGCTGGCGGCAGCCGATGAAGAGCCGAGCGACCTGATCATCGATTTCGCCACCCTCACCGGCGCGGCGCGCGTGGCGCTCGGACCGGAGCTGCCGGCGTTGTTCGGCACGGATGAAACGGTGGTGGGCGATCTGTTGCGAGCCGGCGTCGACGAATGCGACGCCCTGTGGCCCATGCCGCTGTGGATGGGCTACGACGATGACCTGTCGAGCAAGATCGCCGACCTGAACAATGTCTCCGCCTCGCCGTTTGCCGGCGCCATCATCGGCGCCTTGTTCCTGAAGCGATTCGTCACGGCCAATCCGCGCTGGCTGCACGTCGATCTGTTTGCCTGGAATCCGAAGGAGCGTCCGGGGCGTCCCATCGGCGCCGAATTGCAAGGCGTGCGTGCCTTTTACCGCTATCTCACGCAACGGTACGGCGTTGATCCATGAAGCCGATCAGCAAGCAGGACCTGAGTTTTCTGGTTCTGATCTGCCTGATCTGGGGTTACAACCTGGTGGCCATCAAGGTGGGGCTGCGCCACTTTCCACCGGTATTTTTCGCCTGCCTGCGTTTTGCGGTGCTGGCGGTGGTGTTGGCGCCGCTGCTGCGCCTGCACCGCTCACAGATGGGCGCGCTGATCATTGCCGCCCTGTTGTGCGGCGGGGTGAATTTCGGTTTGCTGTTCTACGGCATGTCGCTCACCGACAACGTCGCCGCAGTGGCCATCGCATCGCAACTCGGGCTGCCGTTCACGACCTTGTTGTCGGTGGCGTTGCTGGGGGAGGTGGTGCGCTGGCGCCGGTGGTTGGGGATTGCCCTGTCGTTCGCCGGTGTCATGGTCATGGGCTTTGATTCCAGCGCCTTCTCGCACGCCGGTGCGCTGCTGCTGGTCGTCGCCTCGGCGTTCGTCGGCGCATTGGGACTCATTTCGATCAAACGCGTGCGCGGCGTGCGGCCCATCGAGCTGCAGGCCTGGTTCGCCTGGGCGAGTTGGCCGATGCTGCTGGCATTGTCGCTGCTGCTCGAATCCGGCCAGCTGCAATCGGTGCAACACGCGAGTCTGCAAGGGTGGCTGGCGGTGGGTTACGTCGCGCTTTTCTCGAGTTTGATTGCGCACACCGGTTATTATTATCTCATCCAGCGATACCCCGTCAGCAGCGTGGCGCCGGTCACTGTGCTGTCGCCCCTGTTCTCGGTGTTGTTTTCGATCACCTTGCTCGGCACGCAAGTGACGCCGCGTCTGGTCGTCGGGGGCCTGCTGACGTTGCTGGGCGTATTGATCGTCGCCCTGCGTGAACACAAGATCGTCGACACCGGAAGCTAATTGCGAATGTCAAACAAGGTCGTCATGAAGAACAAGCCAAAGTCAGCCGTCAATCCACGTCATTACTCGAGTCTCGTCGTCGATGGCGTCAAGCAGACGGCGAGCCGCGCCATGCTGCGCGCGGTGGGGTTCACCGATGCGGATTTCGAGAAGCCGCAGATCGGCATTGCCTCCACCTGGAGCAATCTGACGCCGTGCAATGTGCACATTGACGAGTTGGCGAAGCGCGCCGCGGCCGGTGTCGATGCCGCCGGTGCCAAAGCCGTGAGCTTCAATACCATCACCGTGTCGGACGGCATCTCGATGGGATCGCCCGGCATGCGGTATTCACTGGTGTCGCGCGAGGTGATCGCGGATTCCATCGAAACGGTGGTCGGCGCACAAGGATTCGATGGCGTCGTGGCCATCGGCGGCTGCGACAAGAATATGCCCGGCTGTTTGATTGCACTGGCGCGATTGAATCGGCCGTCGGTGTTCGTCTACGGCGGCACCATCAAGCCGGGGGCCGACAAGCGCGATGTCGTCTCGGTGTTCGAGGCGGTGGGCGGCTATGCCAGCGGCGCGGTGAGCGAGCAACAATTGAAATTCGTCGAGCGAACGGCCATACCGGGACCCGGCTCCTGCAGCGGCATGTACACGGCGAATACCATGGCCTCGGCCATCGAGGCGATGGGGATGAGTCTGCCGAACAGTTCGGCGCAGGAGGCCGTGTCGCAGCAAAAGCGCGATGATTGCGCACGGGCGGGCGAGGCGGTGGTCAATCTCGTGCGGCGCGGCATAAAACCCGCCGACATCATGACTCGCAAGGCATTCGAGAACGCGATTGTCGTGACCATCGCGCTGGGCGGCTCGACCAATGCTGTGCTGCACCTAATGGCGATCGCCTCGGCCATGGAGGTCAAACTGTCGCTGGACGACTTCACCCGCGTCGGCCGTAAAGTGCCGGTGCTCGCGGACCTGCGTCCCAGCGGCCGCTTTTCCATGTCGGAACTCGTTGCCATCGGCGGTATCCAACCGCTCATGAAAACCCTGCTCGATGCCGGGTATTTGCATGGCGACTGTATGACCGTCACAGGTCGGACGCTGGCCGAGAATCTCGCCGGCGTCGGTCCCTATCCTGCTGGCCAGGAGATCATTCACTCCTTGCAGGATCCCATCAAGAAAGAAAGCCATCTTGTCGTTCTATATGGAAATCTTGCGCCTGAAGGCGCGGTAGCCAAGATCACCGGCAAGGAAGGATTGCAGTTCAGGGGACGGGCCCGGGTGTTCGATTCCGAGGAGTTGTCGCTGCGGGGGATTCTCGATGGCAAGGTTCGCGCCGGCGACGTCGTGGTGATTCGCTACGAAGGTCCGCGCGGCGGGCCCGGCATGCGCGAGATGCTCAGTCCGACCGGCGCCATCATGGGCAAGGGTCTGGGTAAGAGCGTGGCGCTGATTACGGATGGTCGATTTTCCGGTGGCAGCCATGGATTCGTGGTAGGGCATATATCGCCTGAAGCCGCAGTGGGCGGTCCGATTGCACTCATCAAGACTGGCGATGCCATCTCGATCGACGCCAAGACGCGGGAAATAACCTTGCATATCAGTGCTGCTGAACTGAAACAGCGCGCCAAGGCTTGGAAGCCTAAAAAACCCTATGC
>JANMXI010000026.1:0-63066 GCA_031394735.1 Pseudomonadota bacterium
GTCGACGATGACATTGCCCACGACTGCCCCGCTTTCGACCGCCAAGTGAGCTTGCGCCGTATCAGCCAGCGCAAAGCGCGCGCCGATTGAGCATCGCAGCGCGCCGGCCTGAAGCGCAGCCGTGACCAATCCGACGGCACGCTGGCGCTGTGATGTCGTGAGCGCGTAGACGAGCAACATATGAACCGTGGTGTGATTGAACATCATGGGATAGAACGGCAATGTCGGGGTGGGAGCAGCCGCGGAACCGTAGGCCGCGATCACACCGCCCGGTTTTAGGATTTGATTGGAGACTGCCAAATTGCCGCCGAACTCAACCTCGACAATGCGATCGACGCCGGTGCCCGCGGTCAACTCCCGGACGATCTCAACCACGTTCTGTTCGCGATAGTTGATCACATGGTTCGGACCTGCTGTCAGCGCGTGCGCCGCTTTGACATTTCCACTGACGGTCGTAATGACGCGCGCTCCAGACCATTTGGCCAGTTGAATCGCGCAGTGACCGACCGCCCCGGCGCCGCCGGTGACCAACACGGTCTGGCCGTCGAGATCTCCATCGCCCAGTGCCGCGTGACAGGCGGTCAAGGCCGGGATTCCCAGGCATGCGCCTTCATCAAACGGTGTGTTGGATGGCAGCGCGACTGCCTGTCCTGACGGCAGACAGACCCATTCTGCGCACGTTCCAAACGGTCGCCGCCAGGCCGCGTTCCAGATCCACACGCGCTCACCCACTCTGGATTCGCTGACCCCACTGCCGACGGCCTCGACAATCCCCGCGCCATCGGAGTGCGGAATGACGTAAGGAAATGCCAGCGCGCCGCGCGCACCCGCGCGCGCTTTGACGTCCGACGGATTGACGCCGGAAGCATGAATACGGACTCGAACCTCGCCCGCTCCGGGCTGTGGCGTCGGTCGCTCCCCCACTCGCATGACCTGCGCTGCGGCACCGATCGATTCGTAATAGGCTGCTCTCATTCTCTACGCTCCCAGGTCAACCGACAGACTTTCTGTGTGGCCATCGATGCCGATCGCCTGTCCCGAGATGCGCCGGCCACCGCGGGAGGTCAGGAAACGGACCATGGCCACGATGTCCTCCACCTCCACAAAGGTTCGCAACGAACTCTGCCGCTGATACTCGCTGGCAACCTGCTCGTTGGTCAGGCCCCGCGCCATTGCATCGCGCTCGATGACGCCGCGAATCCGCGGTCCTTCGACGCTGCCCGGGCACAGCGCATTGACGCGGATCCCGTCGGGACCCAGTTCCATCGCGAGCGTCTTTGTCAGCCCGATCATCGCCCATTTGCAGGCCGTATAGGGGCTGCGCAACGGAAATCCAAACAACGCGGCATTGGAGGCAATGTTGACGATGGACGCATTCGTGGAGCGGCGCAGCAGTGGGATCGCGCGGCGCGTGCAGTAAAACACGCCATTCAGATCGACCTCCACCGTATGCCTCCAATCCTCGATCTGGATGTCTTCGAGCCGACCTGTCGGTCCGGCAATGCCGGCGTTGTTGATCATGATGTCGAGGTGCGGCGTGTCTGCGGCGATACGCTCGAAGAATTCGTCGACGTGCGCAGGAACCCCGACATCGGCGCGAAGCGCAACAGCGGTGGGGAATGCATGTTGAAACGAGCGCAGGGCGCTCTGATCGACGTCGCAGACAAAGACTTTCGCCCCGGCAGCGAGAAAGGATTCGGCCATCGCCAGTCCGATTCCGGAGGCACCGGCGGAGATCGCCACAGTCTGTGCGGTCATGAGCTTCCAAGGCAAGATTTGACGAAACAACGATAGCGTTCGCAGGGTCGGATTTCAAAGGATCATTTCTCCCGAATAGGTGAGATAATCTAACGTCTCGATCGGGCCACCTGAGGACGACAGCCGCATGCGCTCCATTCCGCCCCTCAATGCGCTGCGCGCCTTCGAAGCCGCGGCTCGAACCGGCTCCTTCAAGGCCGCGGCCGTCGAATTGCACGTCTCGCAGTCGGCCATTTCGCATCAGATCAAGCATCTTGAACAGATTCTGAGCGTCAAGCTTTTCGAACGCACGGCGCGTGCCGTTGAGCTCACGGAAGGCGGGCGCACCTATCTGCCCTTCCTGCAGCAGGCCTTCGACGCGATCAGCGATGGCACACAATTGCTCACACGCGTAACCCGGGAGGATGTCCTGACGGTGCGCATGTATTCGACGTTTGCGGTGCGCTGGCTGATTTCTCGTCTGCATCGCTTTCAGGAGCGCCATTTAGACCTGCAGGTGCGCCTGATCACCTCGCAACAGGATCCCGTATTCCCGGATCAGGATGTCGACGTCGCGGTGGTGATCGGCCAACCAAGCGAAGGCCGCGTTCACTTCGAATACCTGTTCAGTCCGACGATGTTTCCCGTCTGCAGCCCAAGATTGCTGGCGGGACGCAAGCGGCTCAAACACGCCAAGGAATTGTGCGCTTTTAAGATTCTGCAGGTGTATCCGTCCGCCGGCGATTGGGCGGTGTGGTTGGCCGCCAAGGGCGTGCAAGGTCTGAATCCTGATTCTGGACTTCGATTCGACAGCTATGATCATGCGCTGCGCATGGCCGCGCGCGGGCTGGGTGTGGCGCTTGCCATGCAACCCTACGTCAGCGAAGACCTGGCGGCGGGATTGCTGATCGAGCCCCTGCCGCGGCATAGCGTGCCGGCGCCGGGAAACTGGTATCTCGTGTACGCGGCCGAACACCGCAAGTTGCGCAAGATTGCGGCCTTCCAGACTTGGTTGTTGGCGGAAATCAACGCCGACGCAGACTTGGCCGCGCTGCGCCGAAAGCGCTGATGCTCGAAGGCTGAATAGGATTAGTAATTCTCATGTAAAGGCGCCAAATTGTCATTTGCTGATCGCAGGTGCGCTGTGCCAGTCTTGGTCGCCACAAGAGTGATAAAGCATGATCAAGCTTGAACCGTTGTTGCGCTTTACCAATGGCGTCACCGTCCAACCGATCGGCAAAACGCCGTTTGGTGAACGCACGACCTACATCGTGGGTGAAGGGGTGTTCGACGGGCCGAAACTGCGGGGGCGGATTCTGGCCGGCGGTGGCGATTGGTTCGTCCGCGGCGCCAACGATCTGGCGCGACTGGACGTGCGCAAAACGTTTGAGACGGACGATGGTGCGCTGATCCACGTCAGCTACATCGGGCTTTATAAATTCAATGCGGCGGTAAGTCGCGCGCTGGCCGCAGGCGGCGACGCACAGTTTGGCGATACCTTGTTTATGGCGCAGGTGCAGTTCGAAACGGGCGACCCGCGTTATGCCTGGTTGAACGAGACGTTGGCGGTCGCGGAAGCACGAGAAACTGCGGCCGGTGTCGAATATCAACTGTATGCGTTTTCTCACAGCGCATAAGTCCATGACGCAGGTGAAACCGTGAAACAGATTGCTGAAGCGGCTCGTAGCATCGATGTCGTCGTGGAGATGGATCTGTTGGTGGTGGGCAGCGGTCAGGGCGGTCTTGCGGCCGCGCTCGCGGCCGCACGCGCCGGGGCACGCACTGCGCTGATCGATCGCCATGGCTGTTTTGGCGGCAATATCACTCAGGTGGGCGTGGAGGGCTTCGCCCGGTACCGGCACGAAGCCACCGTGGATTGCGAAGGCATCGGCATCGAGTTCGAGCAGCGCGCCATGGCCATGGGCGCGGCCATGCCGGAGCCACCAAGGCGCTATCTTCGATGAGCTTCGGCGGTACGCGCAGCGTCGACTCGCCGCCGCGCGTACTTACAGAATAGCCGCACTCGCAATTTTGTTCCGACTCGGAAGAAGCCCGAAATTTTAAGTATGTGTTGTTGCGCCCTTCGTCCAAGTCAGTGCAAAATGTCCGGACATTAACCGCCCTTTGGAATCAGAAAATGAATGCCAAACCTTCTCCGGCGCCGAGCTACATCGACGCGTACACCCGCCCGTTTCAGCTATCACCGGTAGACACGGCGCTGGTAATCGTTGATCTGCAATATGCCAGTGGCAGTCGGCACCACGGTCTCGGGAAGCTGCTTGCGACCGCCGGCACGCTGGCAGATGCCGAATATCGCTTTGCCCGCATCGACCAACTTGTGGTGCCGAACTCGAAACGGCTGGCCGACTCATTTCGCAGCCTCGGCGCCAAGGTCATTTATGTCACCTACGGTTGCACGGTACCGGATTTTTCTGATGCGCCGCCACAGATGCGCGAGTGGCTGCTGGCAACTAACAACCGCGTTGGCATGCGTGAGCACGAGATCGTGGATGAAGTGAAGCCGCAGGAAAACGATTTGGTGCTCAACAAGAACACTATGGGTGCGTTCGGCTCCACCGGCATCGACACGCACCTGAAAAGCATAGGTGTGCGGAACATCGTTGTCACTGGTGTATCGACCAACAACTGCGTCGGCATGACGGCGATGGAGGCGAGCGACCGTCAATACGGCGTCGTACTAGTGTCCGATGCTACGGGTACCTGCAGCGATGAAATGCAGGACGCCACTGAAAAGACGTTCCGTCGCCTGTGGGGCCGCGTGCTTGACACCGCTGGTGTGATTGCAGAAATGCGTGGTAAGAGGTGACCTAACCCCGCGCGCCGATTCGTGCGCTGCCGCTTTGCCTGGGGTGGAGCGGCGTCGTGACGGGGGTCGCGGGGCAAAGGCCGCGCATACGCGAGTCCGGCGGAATTTCATATGCGGCGCTGGAACTTGATTGCCAGGAGTACGCTGGCTTCTACCTTGGATTCAGCAACAACGTCCTGTGGCCGCTATGTCACGGAATAAGCGCCGTATGCACGTACGATGAATCGCATTTTGCAACCTATTGTGAAGTCAACCGACGCTACGCAGCAGCGCTGTTACCACTGCTGCGGGCCGACGATCTCGTCTGGGTTCACGACTACCATCTGCTGTTGCTAGGCGGGCTGGTGCGCGAAGCGGGGCGCCCAGGATCCTGATGACCCGGGCGTTTTGGTGGTCTCAAAGTTCGCTGGCGCGGCACGGGAATTGGCCGCCGCAATCCAGGTTGATCCTCACGACACGCTCGCGTCAGCGCGCGCCATTTTGGCAGCCTGCTCGATGCCAGCGCAGCAACGCCGCGAACGCCATCAAGAATTGATCGCCGCCCTTCGCCGCAACGATCTGCGTGCCTGGCACACTCGTTTCTTGGAGCGATTGCAGAACAGCCGTGCTCAGCTGACCATGACCCCCGGCGTTCCGGCCAGCACCGTACCGATACGGGTGAAACCGGCGCGTTCGAGTTGCGTCGCGTCGGGGGGCGCTACGGCGGCCAACAGCCCACCGGAGGTCTGAGGATCCTGCATCAGCGCTCGCATGGGTACGGATACTCCCTCCCCAAACCGCGGCTCGTCCGAGCGGTCTAGTGCGCTGGTTTCGGTGCGGTGCGCAGAGGTGCGTACACCCTTCAGCGCCGCCGCGGCGGCACCCTGCAACAGCGGTGTCTGCGCCGAGTCAATGTGCAGCAACACTCGCGATTGAATAGCCATCTCCTGTGCGTGACCGATCAAACCATAGCCGCTTACGTCCGTCACCGCATGCGGCCGTCCGTTCATGGCCTGCAGCGCAGCGGCGGCGTCTTGATTGGTGATCCGCATGCTTGCCACGGCGATACGCTCCTCCGGCTTCAGACGCGATGACAGCAGGATGCCGGTACCGATCGGTTTCGATAGCAACAGTACGTCACCCGGTTGGGCGCCGGCCTTGGTCCAGATTCGTTGCGGGTGCACGAACCCAAAGACGCACAAACCGAAAATCGGTTCCTGACAGCGGACCGAGTGTCCGCCGATGACGCTTCCGCCGCACGCGCCGACGGTGGCCGCTGCCGCCCGATTGACTGCAGCGATGATCTCTTGCGGCACGCTGGCAGGAAAGCCGCAGACGACCAGCGCAAACGCAACGGAGCCGCCCATCGCGTAGACATCACTAACTGCGTTTGCCGCAGCAACCGCTCCATAATCACTCGGGTCGTCCACGATGGGCGGAAAACAGTCTACCGTGGCCACCAGTGCTCGCTTGTCGTCCAACGCGTATACAGCGGCGTCGTCGGCGGGCGTCAGGCCGACGAGCACTGCAGAATTCGCGGCGACGGCAGAAGATGCGATGCCCGCCAGCAGCGCTACCATCTCGGGTGGCGCCTTCGCGGCACAGCCGCCGCACCCCGCCAGAGCACGCAGTCCGAGGAACTCAGCCGTCCCACGAATAGAGCGCCGCACGTGATCAGGGACTTGCGGCGACGGCGGGCGCCGACTTCGACGCGTCGAACCTCAGGCCAAGAGTTTCCGCGATCGTGGTGCGTTGCACCTCGTCGGTGCCGCCGGGAATCCGCAGGTTGCGCGCAATCTGAAAAAGCTTGTTGATGGGATTGTTGCGCATCACACCGAAGCCGCCATGCACTTGCAAGGCGCGATCCGCGATGCGATAAAACGACTCGTCATTGCTGAGCTTCAGCGCGCAAATGCGCCGGATCTCGTCCTTTGGACGCGGCAGAGCATACCAAGGTCCGGGGTTGTCGATGCTTCGCGCCACCTCTAGCGACAGCGAACGCGTCTGCAGCCAGTCCAGGTACATATCCGCGATCATCCATTGAATGCCTTGATTCGCGCCAAGCGGGCGATCGCCGATCTGTCGAGACTGCACCCGCTGCAGACTGCGCTCGATCAGGTATTTGGACCAGCCTGAACACATGCCGGCGCGGCGCATGCGCGTGTAGTTGAACGACATCACGGCAATGTCGAAGCCTTGTCCGGGCTCACCGATGATCGCGCTGTCCGGTAGCACCAAGTCATCAAAGAACAGTTCGCCGGTGTAGCCGTCACCGAACATGGTCTGGTAGACACGCCCGGTCCGATAGCCCTTACCGAGCATTTCTCGCGTATCAAACATGAAGTAGGTGAACGTGCGGCGCCCGCCGCCTGCCTCCGTCACAGCCAGGACCTGCGCGACATCGGCATCGAACGCGTTGGTGATGTAGGCTTTAGTGCCGTTCAGCACCCAGTCGCCTCCGCGCCGCCGGGCATGAGTCTTCATGTCGAACAGGTTGGAGCCGGCGCCCGATTCAGTGACGGCATGCAGGCTGGTTTTTTCGCCGCGTACTAGCGGATCAACGAACTGTTCGCGTTGATGATCATGACAATACAGCAGCCGCGGTGTTGCGCCTTCGGACCAGGACAATAGGGCAGGGTTGAGTCCGCATCCATAACCGTACACTTGCTCCTCGACATAGATCATATCGGTGCGGCCCAGGCCGCCTCCGCCGAGCCGCGCCGGTAAATGGGCGCTATATACGCCGACTTTACCGGCAGCTCGCATGATATCGCGGCGCGCAGCAAGGATTTCCGGATGCAGCTTGCCGTCCGCATCGAGGTACTTGCTTTCGTCCGCGAGCCGTTCCTGCAGCGCCTGCTCACGTGGCCGGACTTCCTCGCGATGCAGCGCACGAACGAGCCCCAGAATTCCGGCAAGGTGCTGCGGTGGCTTCAATTCGACGTCAAGCGGTGATGTGTACTCGGCGCTCATTCGGGCTCCATAGAATCAGTGGATGGGCATGGGTTCGGGGGCATTGGGTAGCGCCAGCGTCTGCGTTGCTCCGGGGCGGTGTCCCAGGAAGAACGGCCGGTTGGCGAGGCCGGCGAGTAACGGCAGCACGTCATCCGCGCGCAAGCGACCGCATTCTCCGGCCAGCGCCGCGCGCTCGCCGAAATTTGTGACGGCATCGGGCCGCAAACCAGGCGCCGCGACTACGAAGGGCGTCGGATCGCCACTGTGCAGCAGGCCACCAACTGCCGGCGACGCGTGATCGCCAGTGACGGCGACCACCGCTCGCGCCGATAGTGCTAGTAAAGCATCCAGCCCAGCATCCGTCGCCTCGATGATCTGGCGCTTGAAATCCGGTCGTTTGGTGTGAGCTGCCTCGTCGGTGGCTTTCACGTGCACGTGAACGAAATCGTGGTGATCCAGGAGATTGGTCGCCGCTGCAATGCGTGAGCGCATGTCGGCCGCTGGTTGTGAAGGGTCGTAGGGGATATCCACCAATTGCATGCCGAGAATGCGCGCCAGCCCTCGGTACAGGGCAGTGTCGGTGACGGCCGCGCCTTGCAGTCCGGTGTGCGAATAGAAGGTTGGCATAAGAGGGTCGATCAAACTCGCCCATTTGGTGACCGCGACGTCCAGCGGCGGCACACCGGCGGTACGTCGAACGACGTTGAGGGGATGATCGCCAAGAATTCGACGGCTTTCAAGCAACCAGCGTTCGAGAATGCCGGCGAAGCGGGCTGCTGCCGCTGGGTTGTGGGCCTCGGTCAGCGCGCGCGGCCGCATCCAAGGATGAATATGGTCGAACAAGGCATCGGTGTCGCTGACCTCGCGCGTGCCGGCACCGCGTGCCACGAGCACCGACTCGCCAGTGCGCAGAGGCAGCAGTTCAAAGCTTACGCCGTCAATCTTGCGGCCACCGAGTGCCGACAGCAGTTCGCATGCTGCCACAACATCCTCACTCGGCCGCGCACGTGCTCCAAGGTACAGTGCGCCGCTGCGTGGCGTGCCGGCTCGCAGTGCGAGGTGAAACATCGGTTCGCCCGGCGGCGGCTGCAGTCCCACGCCCAATGCTTCGATCGCTGCGCGACCGGGAAACGGGATCGCGTCAAAGCCGAACAATGACCAGTGGGCAAGCTCGCTGGAGGTACAACGTCCGGGTCCGAAGGGTATATGGACGCCGCTGATGCCGTGTCTGACTAACGCATCCAAATTCGGCGTGCTCGCTGCCTCACAGGGCGTATGCCCTTCCAGTTCCGCGCACGCGCGGTCGCCGAGACCATCGAGTATGACGAGCAGGATGGGAAGGCGATCATCCACCATTGGCGCAGATCCCGGAGCGCCGGCGTGTCGGTGCTTCCCACCTCACCCATTCGCGCAGCAGTTCGCGGGCTCCAGGCGGCACCCAATGTTGCCAGGGCTCGCCGCTTTGCAGACAGCGGCGGATATCCGTGGCGCTGATGCGAGACCCAAGATCACCCTGAAGTATCACCGGCGGATATCCTGCGGCCGCGAAGCGTCGCGATTTTTCACGTTCCCATTCTGAAAACACGCGAACCAGCTGCGGTGTCCCGGGTGGCAGCAGCCCAGGCCAGCGCGCGGGCTCGTCGAGTGGAAACGGCAGGATGCAGAAGCGCGATTCGACGATCCCATCCGCACGCAAAGATGCTGCGATGAGGCTCGCACGCTGCGCGTACGAAAAGGGGTTGGCACTGGCCAGATGGCGGTGGGGGCTGGCGGGATGCGCTGCGTGTTCGGTCGGATCAGGATTCGTGACGCCGAAAACGACTCGAAAAGCGCGCTCGAATGCCAAACGGGCCATCGCCAGGTGATCGACGTGAAAGGGCTGAAAACGGCCGGTGAACGCCAGCAATCCGATTTTGGTCGCAGAGGCATCCGCGATCATTGCAATGCAAGTGCGTCGCAGAGTGCGTCGACATTCGTGGCTCGATCCAGCGACATCGTCGCAGCGAGCACCCGGTCGGCTTGTTTGGTTGAGATGGCGCGGAGCGCGTTGTCGAAAAACTTGGTTTCGATTTCAGCGCGCGACAGGGGCCGCGCATCGGAGCCGCGATGAGCTCGCTCACGGCGCTCGAGGAGCCGCCCGTCGCGTAACCGTACTTCGACCTGACCGGAAAAGTACTTTGGAAACGATGAATCCTCGTCGTGTTCGCAGTGGATTCGCTGGCACAGGGCGAGAATTGCCGGGTCGCCGAGGGCGGAGGAATCGAGTTCCGCCAGTCCAAAGCGGCCGCGCACCAGACAGGTGGCTATAAAGAACGGCAAACTGAATTTTGCGTCGTATTCGTTCTGCGGTTTTCGCTTCGCAGCCGCCGGTTCGCAGACTACCGGCATCTGGTTGTGATGGATGCGAGCAGTGATCGAAACTACGTCTTCCGCGCCGAATCCATGCTCCGCCCGTAGCGCCAAGATGGCATCGCCGCAGGCGTGATTGAAGTGGCACACGGGATAGGGTTTCACGGCGACGTTGCGCATCTCCCACTGTTGACCGAGGCCAGCGAGCATGTCTTCGTCATTCTGCGGCGCGCGCGTGCCAAGGTACGTATTGAAGAGCCCAAAGCGACCTTCGAAGGCCTTGAGAGGGCTCTCGAAGCCATGTGCGGCGAGACTTGCAGCCGTGATTCCGCTGGAAGCGGCCCATCCTGGGTGAAACCTTTTCGTCCACGCGCCGTCGTCAAGAAATTCCATGCTGCCGGCAGCCATGCTGAGCGCAAGGCCCTGGCCGTAGGCCAGCGCTCGCTGGGTTTGGGACTGAAGGTACCCGGCAGCAAGTGTGGCCCCAAATACCCCTACCACCGAGGTGGGATGAAAACCGACTTTCTGCCACCAACCACCGGCATGCAGGCCTATGCGAGCATCCGCCTCGACCGCGAGCAGGTAGGCGGCCAACGCACGGGCGCCGCTGACGCGCTGCCGTCGACCCTCGGCGAGTACTACTGGTAGCGCGCTGGCCGACGCATGGATGACACTCGCGGGATGCGTGTCGTCGTAGTCCAGGCCATGGATGAGGATACCGTTCAACAATGCCGCATCGCGCAGCAGGAGACCCTCGCGCATACCGATGACCACATGCTCGCCCGGACCCGCCACTGCGCTGATGCCGGCCTGACTGCGCTGCGCAAACTCGAAGCGGGTGGAAGCGAACGCGATGCCCAGCGCGTCCAGGATGCAGAGCTTTGCTGCCTCGATGACATCAGCCGGCGCTTGCTGCAATTTGAATGTCTGCGCGAATTGCGCGAGGCGACTCGAAAGAGTCGGATAAGCCACTGCAGCGTCAATCGCTGTGGCGGAGGAAACAATTGGAGCAGTGTTCACGGTATCGTTTCGCAGCATAATCCAATGGCGGTATTAGGAGGCTAATGTCCGGACATTAACACAGATGTCAGCAGACGGACACTGGGTGTGCAAAACTTCCTCACGCATGGTCGATTTCCGTTCTGCGACTCGGGTCTCGTGATCTTTATGAAGTTGTTATGCTCTGGCGGCGTGAATCATGGCGAACGGCATCAAATTGGAATCAATTTCGTAATGCGCTGCCAGCTGAAAGATATGATAAGAATTCAGACACTCGAAACCTTCGCCAACGAATTTGTCTGCTTCGTCAAACTGACCACGGATTCTGGTGCAGTGGGGTGGGGGCAGACCTCCACCTATAACGCCGATATCACCGCGACCATCTTTCATCGTCAGATTGCTCCTTGGGCAATCGGCATGGATGCCATGAACATTGCTGCGCTGGTCGCCCGGATCGAGGAGCGCGAACACAAATATCCCGGCAGCTACCGCTGCCGCGCCATGGCCGGGCTGGATACCGCACTGTGGGACCTGCACGGCAAGCTTGCCGGCAAACCGGTGGTGGAACTCCTGGGTGGCAAGCCGCGACGCTTGCGCACTTATGCTTCCTCGATGAAGCGTGACATCTCGCCGGAGGATGAGGCGGCGCGACTCGTGCGCTTGCGTGACGACAAGGGATTTGATGCATTCAAGTGGCGCGTCGGTGCGGAGTGCGGGCGCGATGTCGATGAATGGTCGGGGCGAACCGAGGTGATCGTGCCACACGTCGCACGTGCGCTCGGACCGAACACGGCAAAACTCGTGGATGCCAATAGTGGATTCTCGGTGCGACGTGCCATCGAAGTGGGGGCCTTGCTCAGCGCCGAAGGCATCGGTCACTTTGAAGAACCCTGTCCGTATTGGGAGCTGGAGCAGACGCGGCAAGTCAGCGACGCACTCGACATTGACGTGACCGGTGGGGAACAGGATTGGGATTTCGCCACATGGGATCGTATGATCAACATGCGGGCCGTGGACATTGTGCAGCCCGACGTCATGTATATGGGTGGACTGACGCGAACGCTGCGGGTGGCGCAGATGGCCGCAGCCGGCGGTCTGCCGTGCACGCCGCACAGCGCCAACTTGTCGCTGGTGACGATCTGCACCATGCATCTGTTGGGCGCCATCCCCAACGCCGGCAAGTATCTGGAGTTCTCCATCGAGGGGCCGGATTATTATCCATGGCAGGAAGGATTGTTTCTCGGCGATCCGTTCGCGATTGACGAGGGCTGCGTGACGATTCCCGCCGAACCGGGTTGGGGTGTGCAGATCAATCCGGCTTGGCTGGAGCGGGCGACGTATCAAATCAGTGGGAGTTGATTCACATGTTCGGCATCACACCCTCAGCACGACTACGACCCTCGCCCTACTTCGACGCCACTCTGGCGGATGGGGTGACGGCCTTCACGACCTACAACCACATGCTCATGCCGACCAGCTTCGGCCACCCAGAGGAGGAGTATTGGCGGCTGCTGAAGGGCGTGTCGATGTGGGATGTCGCCGTGGAACGTCAGGTGCAGTTACAGGGTCCTGACGCGGGTCGGCTCGCGCAGATGCTGTGCACACGTGACCTGTCGCAATGCAAAGAGGGACAGGGAAAGTACGTCGCCTTGTGTAATCACGCCGGTGTTCTTATCAACGATCCGATCTTGCTCAAGCTCGATACGGATAAATATTGGCTGTCGATCGCGGATTCCAACATCTGGTTTTGGGCTCGGGCAATCGCCGCTGAACGCGGCCTTGATGTGGAGGTCAGTGAGCCGGATGTCTCGCCGCTCGCAGTGCAGGGACCTAAGGCTGAAGAGGTGGTCGCATCGATCTTTGGTGACTGGGTCAGGTCGCTCAAATATTTCTGGTTTCGCGAAACCAGCATCGACGGCATTCCGCTTGCCGTGGCTCGCTCCGGGTGGTCCAAACAAGGCGGCTTCGAGCTGTACCTGATGGATGGTTCCAAAGGCACCCAGTTGTGGAATCTGGTCAAGGAGGCTGGCAGGCCTTGGGACATCGGTCCTGGCAACCCCAGCTTCTGTGAGCGGGTGGAGAGCGGGCTGTTGTCCTACGGCGGTGACACCGATGGCACCACTAATCCGTTCGAGGTGCGTATGAGCAAGTATGTCGACTTGCAGGTCGCTGATGACGTGATCGGTATCCAAGCGCTGCGGCGGATCCATGCCGACGGGCCCAAGCGTCACCAGCTGGGGCTCGTGCTGGAGGGCGACGAACCGACCTCGCTGGGCTTCAATTGGCACGACATCGTTGTCGACGGAGCAAAGGTCGGTGACCTGACTAATTGTGTCTGGTCTTATCGAATGAAGCGGAACATTGGTTTCGCCTTGATATCGAGCCGGTGCGCGGCGGGGATGCGTGTGGATGTCATCAAGGAAGGGTGCACATTGAGCGGCGTGCTGACGCAGTTACCGTTTCTATGAGTGCCATTCATACTCGATCAAAGAAATCCAAGATGAGCTTCCATGACCATGGCAAGCCGTAGTCGTGTCCCATTCGGGCTCTACAGTCGAGAACCGCGGGCCATTCTGAATCTTTGGTCGCGCAATAGCTGCGGCAATCCGCCGCAGCGGATCCAACGTCAACCGGAGTTTCTTTGCGGCCTATTTTGCAGCCTGCCGCAGCAGCCCACACTCTTGTGATTGCCGTCGCTCCGGTATAATAAAAACGATCGCGCTCGTTCGACGTCGTCGTGAAGTGCGGGTCATCCCAGCCACCCGGTGGAACCGTGTTGTCGCTCAGGCCCGTAATCAAAAGGACAGGCATCTTTGTCGACCTGCCTGGACCGTCCAAGTATCCCCGGTGCGGCAATCCGATCAGTGGAGCAATCGCTTTAAGCAGCGGTGCCGTGCGCGGGTTTTGCCCCAATTCCCAGGTGAACATTCCGCCATTGGATCCGCCGGCGGCAAAGACGTGTCCGGCATCCACGCACATGGATGACTGCAGATGCTGAACCAGCGCGACGACAAACTCGACATCGTTATCCTGGCAGTGGGTCCAGGAACAGGAATTGAGCGCGGTCTGATTCTGGCAGGAGGGGTAGGTGTATCGCGGCGTTATTGAAGTGTCACATACCGCATTGGCGTCATTGGCCGCCCGCCCTGTTGCCGATCCACGGAATGTCCAGGAGTTATTGAGGTTGTCCGGCGGGCCTGCGCCGATACCTCGCGGAGCCACGACGATGTAGCCGCGAGCATTTGCCTCCTGCATTACCGTTGGGTCGCGCAGAAATTCGTTCTCGTCGCCACCCCAGCCATGGAAAATAAGGACCATGCGCGAAGGAACTCGGTTGTTATAGCTGGATGGCACCAGAAGCTTGAATGTTCGTTGCAGGCCGCCGTGTGGAATCGTATAGGTGCCGCTGGCTAACCCGGTGCCACCGCAGCCGTTGTCTTGGGCCCGGCCAACGGGTGAGATCAGCGCCATGGTTGCAATCAATAGGGCTCGAGTTGACAGAGCGCAATACTTTACAAGCATCGATTTCACTCCTGCATTGAATCGTTGCAGCTGCCCCTCGACGGTGCACCTATGCACCGCATCGATGCTTGGATTCCTAAAAACGCGACGGATGTCGACTACAAAAAGTGACCAAATCGGTATCAGACAACGAATCCGCTGCGACCACGAGCGATTTCGCCGCGTTGGTGAGGCGCACTGCATTTACGGCGCATGCAATCTCAAATATTTCCGGGTAAAGCGAGCTGGTTCGAGTGTAAGCGGCGAGATTGGTAGATTGTTTAGAACGCGACCGACACGTCGCGACTGATTGAGGCGGCGCATGGCGAGAATGCTCGGCTCGCAATGCAGGAGCGCCCTTTTAAGAACCGGGGAGCTTCGCCTCGCTTGTAGGAAATTCAATGAATGTCTCCGGGTCGCTCCTCAATCCCATCCGCCGATGCTCGGGTTCGAGTCGAACTCGAACCCGAAGCAGCTTATGACCGCTTGGCGTAGTTGCTCGCGCCGAACCAATCGATGACGACCACCGGATCATCACCTACAACCCAAGCATCGTGACCTTTAGGCAATGACGTGATGTCGCCGGGGCCGGCGACAAACTCGGTCCCGTCATCCATCAGGATCGCCAGCTTTCCAGACACGTGATACTGAAAATGCGGCGCTTCACAGCTCGACGTCTTGGCGAGCGGCTTGACATCGTTCGACCAGCGCCAGCCCGGTTCGAACACCATACGGCCGACCTCGGCTCCGCCGACGTTGAGAATTTCGGCCTTGCCGTGCGGGAATCGCCTGACTTCCTCAGGCGTCGTGAAGGACTTATGCTCGGTTTTCTGATCATGATTGTGCATACGATCTCCCCAAGTGTGATGGATGATATCGGTGAATGAATCAGTTTCCCGTGGCGTTTCACCAGGCTCTGCGGCGAGCCGCCTCTGGTGATTTCGGGTTCAACGTCACGAATAGAAGTTTACCTACTAGTAGGTTAATATCAAGTGGCAATGTCAAAACCATCGAAAGTAATTTCCCGGGTGACCGCCGTGGGTTCGCCGACGACCGCGGCTACCGCCATTCTGGATGTGGCCGAACAGCTCGCGCAGACGCGCGGGTACAACGGCTTCAGCTACGCAGATATCGCAATGCAGCTAGGCGTCACGAAAGCGAGTCTTCACTACCACTTCCCTTCGAAGGCGCATCTTGGATCCGCGCTGATTGACCGATATCAACAATCCTTCGGCGCCGCGCTCGATTTGATTGATCGCCAAACCCAAGCACCAAAAGACAAGCTGCGCCGGTACGTCGATCTCTTCGAAGCCGTATTGCTCAATGACCGGATGTGTTTGTGCGGAATGCTCGCCGCTGAATACGCAACACTGCCAACTCCCATGCAAGAAGGTTTGATTTCGTTTTTCGACGCGAACGAGCGCTGGCTCACGGCGGTACTCCAAGCCGGCGAGCAAACGAAGGCTTTCGTTTTCGCAGAATCTGCGAACGCGAGAGCTCGCGTGCTTCTCGGGGCGCTCGAGGGCGCAATGCTCGTCGCACGATCGTACGGTGACTCAAATCGCTTTCGATCCGCGTCGGCGTTCATCTTGGCGGACCTTGACCGTGAGTCCCAGCGTTCCCGGCCAAAACCGGCGAAAGCCGTCCCCCGATCGCGGGGCGAGTCTTAATTGGTTCTTTTCACGCGACTCGCGAAGAGTGGCCGCAAAAGCGTGGTGGGAATGTTCAGCAAGCCCGCAATATTGCTTACCAGGCTCTATTTCTTGGGCGCGACCTTTCCCTCAATGCGCATTTCGGTCGCTACTTGGCAAGCCCTGCTAGCTGCGCATCGGACATAGCCTTCGCTGGATGAATGGAGCAGTGCTCAGCCGCTAACACCGGCGCCGCCGCAGAGCTCAGAATCACAGCCGATAAAAGTAACCTTTGCATAGCAACACTCCTGGTTGGCAGTCTGGCAACGCATGACCTATCGCAATATCAACAGGTTGTGGAGTAATTAGAATCATCTTCGAGTTTTGGTGGTCGCGATTGCCGGCTCTTCTGCTACCACTGTCCGTCGCGCCGATTCCCCCCTTTCATCGCACTTGCGAACTTTTTTAAGAAGTCGTGTTGTCAAACTTACCGCTTATGTGCGTCACCGTACCGACGGGATGTCGATTTAGCGTATTTTGACAAGAATTCAGTGGCGTTGCCGACGGCTTACTCGATGAAATTGTGTTTCGAGATTCCCGCAGTCACGGTACGCGATTCGGTTCCAAATTTGACTGCCGCAACGGTCATAGTTGTTGGCGCACCATTGGCGGTTGAGATTCAGATGTGGAGGGCGCGGAAGAGCTGAGTCAACGCTTCAGATTGCGCACCGATTCGAACCTCAGTGACGACCTGCATCGCATCGCCTGACTAAAACGGAAGCTCAAAAAAATTTCTATCCACGGGTATATCAATGCTTGAAACCTTTTCGTATCCGACGACGCGCGCAGCGAAGGCTGAGTTTCGACCCGCTTTCGCGCGGGGTGAAAGCGTTGATATTGCCCGTGCTGTAGCTGCAATTGGGCGTATTCAGGCCGTGCCGACGCTGCTGCAGATATTGTGCGACACGACCGGGATGGGACTTGCAGCGGTTGCACGGGTGACCGACACCAATTGGACCGCGTGTGCAATTCGGGACAGCGTCAATTCTGGGATAACGCCGGGTAGCCAGTTGGATGTCAACACGACCCTGTGCATAGAGGTGAAGTCCACGGGTGTGCCCATCGTCACCGATCGAGCCAGCTCGGACCCAAGTTACTGCAATCATCCGGCTCGCGCGCTTTACAATATTGAAAGCTACATTTCAGTGCCGATTCTCCTGCCGAATGACGAGTATTTTGGCAATCTTTTCGCGATCGGACAGAAGCCTACGATGGTGTCGGATCCAAAGATTCTGTCGATGTTTGAAGGATTTGCAAAACTCATCGGTTACCAGCTGAACGAACAGCTTCAAATTGATGAAGCGCACGCGGCGCTCCTTGACGAACGCGCGGTTAGTGAGTTGCGGGAACAGTTCATCGGCATTCTCGGTCATGACCTGCGAAATCCGCTTCAAGCATTGTTTGCGACAACCGATTTATTGTCGAAGCGACACGGCGATGAATGGTCGGTAAAACTCACCTCGCGCATGAAGGCCAATGTGCGCCGAATGTCGTTAATGATCGAAGATGTGCTTGATTTCACACGTGCTCGGTTGGGCAGCGGTATCGGAGTGAGGATTCAAACCATCGAGAACCTCGATGAAGGATTGGATGCCGTGGTTAAGGAACTCCAAGATGCGCGACCTGAGCGGTCAATCGTTTCTCAAATCAACGTAAAACGCTCGGTGCGCTGTGACCTCGGACGTGTGCAGCAATTAGCGTCGAATTTATTGAGTAATGCATTAATGCACGGCGCACCCACGAGCACTGTTACATTCGATGCGTTCGTAAGTGATGATCAACTCATCATCAAAGTCTGGAACGAGGGCGAACCGATACCGCCAGAAAGCATAGACAAGATTTTCGCCCCGTTTTGGCGGTGCACGACATCCACCAACCGCGACGGGTTGGGGTTGGGCCTTCACATCTGCTCCCAGATCGTCAGCGCCCACGGCGGACATTTGTCGGTTTCATCGAGCGCGGAAATGGGCACTCAATTTGTCGTCAACCTTCCGTGCATCGATAAGACGGTTCTTTGATGAAGTAAAGATCGCTTCTGGATACCGATGCCGTGCGAAGTGTACGTTACCCCGTTTGCGTGCAGGCGGGAGAGGCGGCTCCAAAACCGCCACAGCGTGCGTCAAGTAGTATATAGACGATCGTGCGAAAGAGCGGCACACTAACAACTTACTGGATATAGCAGCACTGATTGCTTATTCCGCGACATCGCAATCGAATTCTGCCGACGAAGCGGCATTCGTGCCGTACTCATTGGACCTCCCATTCTAAGGCCTGTTATGGTCGAAAAACGTAGCGATTCTGGCACTCTCGACGAGTCTCGAAAAGCGGACGGCATCACCGAAGTGCGTCGCCAGGAGGCATTGCTCAAAACGGGTGCATTGCAAAATGCCATTCTCACCAGTGCCAATTTCTCGATAATAGCCACCGATGAAAAAGGCATCATTCAATTGTTCAATGTCGGTGCCGAACGCATGCTGGGTTACTCCGCCGTCGAAGTCGTCAACAAAATCAATCCCAGTGATATCCATGATCCGCAGGAGGTCATGGCGCGCGCGCAGGCACTGAGTCTGGAACTTTCGACTCCAATTACACCGGGTTTCGAGGCTTTGGCCTTTAAAGCCTCGCGCGGGATCGAAGATATCTACGAATTGACGTATATCTGCAAAGATGGAAGTCGTTTTCCGGCCATCGTGTCCATCACGGCACTGCGCGATGATTACGGCAGTATTATCGGGTACTTGTTGATCGGGACCGACAATTCGGTTCGAAAACAGGTCGAATTGGAACTGATCAAGGCCATGTCGATTGCAGAAAAAGCCAACCTGGCCAAAACAGATTTCCTCTCAAGCATGAGTCATGAACTACGCACACCACTGAGTGCGATCTTGGGCTTTGCTCAGCTCATGGAATCCGGTACGCCCTCGCCAACTGTCTCCCAAAAGCGAAGCATCGATCAAATTCTCCAGGCCGGCTGGTATTTGCTGGAACTCATCAACGAAATCCTCGATCTCGCTCTGATCGAGTCCGGGAAACTGGCGTTGTCGCTGGAGCCGATATCGCTGGCGGAGGTTATGCTGGAATGTCAGGTCTTGATTGGGCCGCAGGCGCAAAAGCGCGGCGTCAGCGTGACATTTCCCCAGATTGAAACCTCCTACTTTGTCAAAGCCGATCGAACGCGGCTGAAGCAAGTGTTGATCAACCTGCTTTCAAATGCGATCAAGTACAACAAAGTGGACGGGACGGTCGTCGTGGACTACGACACGCGTAATTCCGGATCCATTCGAATTTGCGTCAAAGACGGCGGCGAAGGATTGTCTGCGGATCAGTTGGCTCAACTGTTCCAGCCGTTCAACCGTCTTGGACAAGAAGCGACCGTCGAGGAAGGAACAGGCATTGGCTTGGTGACGACGAGGCGTTTGGTTGAATTGATGGGCGGTGTCATCGGGGTGGAGAGCACTGTCGGAACCGGCAGCGTGTTTTGGTTCGAGCTGAAACTAGTCGTTGATCCACTAATAGCCAGAAGCACGGCTACTCACTCAGCAATCGAGCATGCGCATCCCCTAAGCAATGCGCCCTTGCGGACAATTCTCTATGTCGAGGACAACCCCGCCAATTTGATGCTGGTTGAGGATCTTATCGCGCGCCGTCCGGATATTCGCTTGTTGAGTGCACGGGACGGGTTGCGCGGCGTCGAAATTGCCCGCGCCTCGCTGCCGGATGTAATCCTTATGGATATCAATCTACCCGGTATCAGCGGTATCAAGGCACTGAGAATTCTCGCAGAAGATCCGACCACCGCGCACATCCCCGTGGTTGCGCTCAGTGCCAACGCCATACCGCGCGATATCGAGAAAGGCCTGAAAGCAGGGTTTTTTCGGTATATCACCAAGCCGATTAAGGTCGACGAGTTTATGGATGCGCTGGACGTCGCGTTGAAGTTCGCGCAAACGCAGGCGCCCAAAACGGTCAAAGGGTAAATAACGTGACGGTAAATACTTCCGCGATTCTTAGTGCCAACATCCTGATTGTGGACGACCAAAAGTCTAACGTCAGTTTGCTCGAACAACTGCTGGAGGAAGCCGGTTACAACCGCGTTTCTTCAACGATGAACTCCCAGGAGGTTTGCGCATTGCATCGGAAAAATGCGTACGACCTGATTCTGCTCGACCTGCAGATGCCCGGTATGGATGGGTTCCAGGTGATGGCGGGTCTCAAGACCAACGAATTCGATAGCTACCTCCCGGTCATCGTGCTGACTGCCCAGCCGGGTCACAAATTGCGCGCGTTGCAGGCCGGAGCAAAGGATTTTATCAGCAAGCCATTTGACTTGGTTGAAGTCAAGACACGTATCCACAACATGCTAGAAGTGCGGCTGTTGTACAAACAGCTCGATAGTTACAGCAACGCCTTGGAGCGAATGGTTCAGGAACAGACAGCGGAACTGCGCGAAAGTGAAGCTCGTTATCGCAGCCTGACGGAACTGGCCACCGATTGGTATTGGGAACAGGACGACGCCGGAAAATTTACCAAGGTCTCCGGTCCGGTACTGGAGATGCTGGGCGTTCGAGTAGATGCCTTTGTGGGCGAATCAGGCGAGGTGATGAATGGCTGGGATGAGGCCGCGCGCGTGGAGCTTCAGACAAGGATTGCCGCGCGACAGCCTTTCTTGGATTTTGTGGTCAGCCGCGTCAATAGCGATGGTTTGCAGCAGCGATTCCAGGTTAGCGGGGAGCCGATGTTCAATCGGTCCTGCGGTTATATCGGTTACCGGGGAATCGGGGTCGAGCTTACCGCAAAGAAATAGAGCAGGGCCTTTCTAGTCCTCGCCATGTCATCACCCGATACCCCCAACCACAACCACCTGCTCGCCACGCTGCCCGCTGCGGAGTTCGAGCGCCTGGCGCCTCAATTGGACAGGCTCCCGATGCGCCTCGGTGAAACCCTTTACGGTCCCGGTCACCAATTGGAGCAAGCGTATTTTCCCACCACCGCCATCGTGTCGCTGCTTTATATTTTGGAGTCCGGAGCCTCGGCTGAAATGGCGAGCGTTGGCAATGAAGGCGTCATTGGAATTTCGCTTTTTATGGGCGGCAATACCACGCCAAGCTCGGCGGTCGTGCAGACAGCGGGCTTCGGCTACAGACTAAATACCAAGTCACTTCAAGACGAATTTAATCGTGCTGGACATACGCAGCGTTTATTACTGCGCTATACGCAGGCGTTGGCCACACAAATAGCGCAGACCGCGGTCTGTAATCGGCACCATTCGATCGAGCAGCAACTATGCCGGTGGCTATTGTTGACGCTGGATCGATTGCCGTCGAATGAGGTGGTGATGACTCACGAATTGGTCGCAAGCGCATTTGGCGTCCGCCGAGAAAGCATTACGGAGGCGGCTGGGAAATTACAACGCGCCGGCGTACTTAGTTATCGCCGCGGCCACATTGCAGTTTTTGAGCGCGCGGGATTGGAGTCGATCGCCTGCGAGTGTTACGCCGTCGTGAAACAGGAATTTACCCGCTTGCTGTCCGACGTGCGATACCGCCAGGGTCCCTCGAATTGATACGGTTGCCCATCAAACTGCGTGGCTTTGCTTCGGCTTGTCGCTTGGGTCGTCGCCAGTAAGTCACCAGCATAGTAATAGGCTTAGTGCGGGGTTCTTAAGCCGTGCGTTTGATTTCCGTTCGGACACATAGGGTAATTGTGCCAATAGAAGTTGGGTGACGTGGAGGTAATCCAGATGATCATCAAGGCATTCATCACGAGACACCCAGTACTGACGTACTACGCCTTTGTTTTCGCGATTTCCTGGGGCGGCATTCTTGCCGTTGTCGGTCCTGCCGGAATCCTGCGCACCAAATACGATCCACGAGCGCTGACTCAGTTCGTGTATCTTGCAGCGCTCGCTGGCCCGGGCGTAGCCGGCGTCCTTATGACGGGTGTCGTCGATGACCTTTGATCTCGCATTCGCCGCCGCGTTGTGGGTAATCGTTATAGCGATCGTCGTTGCCAACGGCGGGCACCTCTCGCGACAGCAGCGAAGCGCCTGATCGTCAAAGAGTCGCGCATCATGTTCGGGGTTCGCAACCACGCGGGTTGGGGCCAGGACTTTTACGTATGCGTCGCGGGAAAATGGGTATATTACTCGCCCGAGAAGAAGTAGTGGCGGCTGGTGACACGACTGTTGGGTCTGGGCCAATTTCGCTGAGCGGCGGCCACGCCCCGAAATGAAGAGACGGTAGATAGAAGACCATCAAATAGCGTGGAAAAACCTGTCACTTATCTCTGAAGATCACACAGGGCAGAAATGAATCGCCGTATAGCAGACATTCGGAGGCCACAACACCCAAAGTGAACTCACGATTTCAAGCAGGCCCTGAGCCTATGGATTGTTTTGAGTCTTGATTCCAACAGCATTTATAATCCGTGCCGCGCTTTCACTCTCGCCCTGCACGAAGCGCGCGAACTCGGGCTGCGTCATGCTCATCGGCTCGCCTCCGTGCTTCGAGATCCAGTCGCGAAGATCCGGCCTTGCGAGCACGCGTCCGATGTCCTTCGAAAGCTTGTCAACCACTCCGGCCGGAGTGCCTGCCGGGACCCATACTCCATACCAAATCGGGAAGTCGAATCCGGCAAGGCCCGCTTCGGCGATCGTCGGCACCTGCGGAAGTAAGTTCGAGCGCCGCGCCGTACTGACGCCGAGCGCGACCAGTGTGCCGTCGCGAATGTGCGGTAGGGCAAGAGAGATGGGCGCCAAATAGTAGGCGAAGCGCCCCGCTATCGCGCTGGCGATCGCATCAGCGTTCGAATCGGTTGGCAAGGGCGGCACGTGCTGCGCCGTGATCCCCGCGGCCTGATTGAATCTCTCGACTCCGATGTGTGTACCCGTGCCTATGCCCATAGAGCCGTATTTGAGCTTTTCCGGCTTCGCCTTCGCCACCGCAATGAGCTCGCCGACGGTGGTGACGCCCGCCGGTTTGCCGGCGACGAGCACGTAGGGCTGGCTCGTAAGTGGAGCAACCGGGATGAAATCCTTGAAAGGGTCATACGGGAGGTTCTTTAAAAACGCCGCACTGTAGGCCTGAGCGCTGGTGTTGATGAGCAGCGTGTAACCGTCGGCCGGCGACTGCGCGACCTGCGCGGGGCCCGCGGTGGCTCCCGCGCCAGGGTGGTTCTCCACCGTCACCGGTTGGCCCCATAGCTCAGTAAGCGTCGGGGCGAGGGCGCGAGCCAATAGATCTGGTCCACCGCCCAGGCCGAAGGGCTCAATGATGTGCACAGGTTTGACGGGAAAATCTTGTACCGATGCGAACGAGTCTGCTGCGTAGGTCATTGCGCAACCCAAATGAAGTAGCGAAAGAGTCGCGACAACTTTAGCGCTCGCTTTCATGTTCGTTCAACCAGTCGTTACGTCGTGCGTTTTGACCGGGTACACTTTACCGGGAAAGTTCAGACTTTTCAGCTACCGACTGCTACTCCTGGCGGCATGCAGGTTGGGGTCAGGATGCGACGGATTCAGAAACCGGTAAGCAATGCCATTTGATCTTAATGGAAGAGTTGTAATTAAATGCGGATGCCGCCCATGGCATCCCAGCGAAGACTGAAACCGCAACTTCGATCATTGCCAGGGTGGCATCAAGAGGGATAGCTGGCTCCGCGCAGTTGGCATTTGGGTTTCCCCGCGCCGTGATATCTGCGACCAACGTTACCGCCCCAACAATCTGGCCCTGAGTGTTACGCACCGGATAGGCATAGGCCAAGCCCGAGCTGCGGTTTCCATCGCAGCGCTCGATGACGATCTCTCGACCGTCATTTGTGTTTACCGTGCAGATATGAATAAGCAAATGGCTTACCGTGAATTTTTTGTTTTTTTCAGATACAGCTTATGGAAAGACCCTCCACTACGTTCATCGCCTTTGTTGCACCGGAAAAATTTGCCTTGTCATTGCCAACATTCCTTTGAAGTGATCATCAATCGCACTTTGTCGCCCAATGCGTCCAGCGCGAAAGGCTTGGTCATCATTTCAATGCCGGGCTGCAGCAAATCGGCTTGAACGAGGGCGTTTCCCGCATGGCCGGTAATGAACAGTATTTTCAGATCAGGCCGCGCTGTTTTGGCGATTTCCGCAAGTTTCCTGCCGTTTATATGCGGCAAGATCACATCGGATATGAGAAGGTCAATTTTTTGAATGGAGTTCAATAAGGCGATCGCCGGTCGGGCGTCAGATGCTTCCATAATTGTGTAGCCCAGATCTCTCAAGGCGTCGCTGAGTATGGTCCGAACCGTGTCATTGTCTTCCACGATGAGAATTGTTTCCCCGCCGCCTCGCGGTGTGTCGAGGGACACGAGCTCCGTGTCGATCACATCTTGCAACGAGCGGGGAAGATAGAGTTTGACGGTCGTTCCCTGGCCAATTTCACTATGAATATCTAAATACCCGCCACTTTGCTTCACGAAACCGGAGATAACGGCGAGTCCCAAGCCGGTTCCTTCTCCCACGGGCTTCGTCGTGAAAAAGGGTTCAACCGCCTTCGCCAACACTTCTGGCGACATACCGGTCCCCGTATCTGAAACGCTGACAACCACATAATCACCGGGCACAAGCTCTTGAGCGAGTACGGCGCCAGTGCTCTGCACCTGCACATTGAGGGTTTCGATCATCAATAGTCCGCCCTCGGGCATGGCATCTCGCGCATTAATGGCGAGATTCAATACAGCGTTCTCTAACTGATTCGCATCGATAAACGCTGTCCATAATTCCTCCGCCAGTCGGCATTGCAACTCCACCTCTTCACCCAGCGTTCTACTGAGTAAATCTTCCATCCCCTTGACGAGGCGGTTGACATGGTTCGGACGCGGATCGAGCGATTGCCTTCGTGCGAAGGCAAGCAGTCGATGCGTGAGGGCGCCCGCGCTGCGCGCACAGGACGTGGCTACGTCCAAGAACCGCGGAATATCGTCAAGCCGGTTAGCGGCCATTCGCTTACGAATGACATCGAGCGCTCCGATGATGCCCGTTAATAGATTGTTGAAATCGTGGGCGATGCCCCCGGTCAGCTGGCCAATGGCTTCCATTTTCTGCGATTGCCGCAGGGCTTCTTGAGCTTCGGAGAGTTCCAGTTCCGCGGCTCTTTCGGCCGTGATATCCCGTCCAGTGCAATAAACCAAGTCGTCCTCTGGAATACCGACCCAGGAGATCCAGCGGTAGCTGCCATCCTTGCATCGATAGCGGTTCACGAACTGCATTGCTGGCTGACCCACTTGTGTTAATTCAAACCCAGCTCGCGTATGCAGTAGATCATCCGGATGCAGCAGCTTAAAGATCGAGGTGCTCGCCACTTCGGCTTCCGACCAACCGAGGATAGTTTGCCACGCCGGATTGGAGGTCTCGAAGTATCCATTGGAATTCAGCGCCCCGAGTAGGTCAGGGCTCAATTGCCACGTCTTTCCGCGCGCCTGTGTACGCTCGATGACACGTCGTTCGAGTTCAACATTCAACTCCCGCAACCTTGACTCCGAGGTGCGCAGCGCCTCTTGTGCCATCAAGCTTTCGGTGATGTCAGTATGCACACCCACCCATTCGCGAATGCTGCCGTCGGCGTTCAGAATAGGAATGCCGCGAATGGAGAAACGCCGCCATTGGCCATCATGTCGTCGCACGCGGTGTTCGAACATGAATAGGCGCTTCTCTTTTACCGCCTCCAGCCACGCATCGATCGTGGACCGTGCATCGTCTGGATGCACAGCTTTTGCCCAGCCAAGCCCCTGATAATCATCAAAGGCTTGTCCGGTGAGCGCCGCCCAACCCGGTTGCTCACCGCGCATTTCCCCTTCAGCCGTGTTGGTCCACAGCACGCCCTGAACAGCATCCATCGCCGCCCGGAAGCGTTTTTCACTTTCCGATAACGCTTGCTCCGCGACCCGCTTTGCGGTGGTGTCCCGAAAAACGACTACAAGTCCCAACTTCGTTTCCCCCAGTTGCAGCGGCGAAGAGCAACAAGCGACCGGGAAGAAACTGCCATCCTTGCGGATGAACACGTCTTCATAGTCGACCAAGACCTGGCCTTCATGGAGCACTTTGAAACCCGCGCACTCCGCAATTAGGAAGGGCGTTCCGTCGGGGTGCTTGTAGTGCGTGATATCGTGCATCTTGCGGCCGATTAATTCGCTACTGTCCCAACCGAACATGCGTTCCGCTGCCGGGTTGATATACGTCACCAGACCTTGCGTATCGACGGTGTACAACCCTTCGCCCATGTTCGCTACGATCGCGCGGTTCAATTCGAGCAATCGAGTGTTTTCCGCAAAAGTCGCAAGACGATGGTTCTCCGCCTCCCGTCGGGCGCTGACGTCATGGAAAACGAGCACCGCTCCGACCAACGTTCCGGCGTCATCAATAATCGGCGCCGCCGTATCCTCAATCGGGCAACGCTTGCCGTCCTTGGCAATCAAGAGGGTGTGGTTCGCTAGCGCAACAACTTGTCGTTGCTTTAAAACTGACGCCACGGGATTCTCAACGGGCTCATCGGTGTATTCATTGATGATGTTGAAAACCGAGGTCATCGGTTGTCCAACAGCCTCCGATTGGGTCCAGCCTGTCAGCGCTTGGCTGACCGGATTCATCGAGGTGATGAGACCGGCGGCGTCGGTTGTGATGACCGCATCCCCGACGCTGGCCAGGGTGATTCTGAATAAATCAGCCCTCTCCCGAGCTGCCGCGGCCTCTTTAGCGAGTCGGAATTGCGCGCGACGAGTCGCTTCACCCAACGCAATGATAATTGAACACGTAAAAAGGTACGCACCCAGCCCGATAAGATTTCGCGGGTCGACGACGACGGCACCGCGCGGCTCGATGAACAGGTACGCGCAGGTTAAATACCCGGCTACCGTGACAAGCACCGCAGGCCTGTAACCGCCACGCCAAGCGCTCAGCGCCACGGCGGCGAACACGGTGGCGAGCGGCAGCGAATTGCCCATGAAAGGATCGAGCAACCAACGTAAGAATACCGCCACAACGAGGGCGCACGATGCTAGGCCATACTCCGCCGCAGTAGGCTTCCGTTCGTCGTGAGCGTCCAACTCCCCCCCGTTTTGCAGATGAAATCTTCTTCTTGAAGAGTCGAGCGGGCCGCCGGTCACAGGCTCCTAACCTTGCAGGACGCCTTCAACTATCTGAATTTCACCAGCTGAATCATCCCCGAGACGCTTACTGTGCCACGGATACAGTAAACATGCATCGTTGAGATTTTTGGGATGCCTTGAGCGCCTCACGACATTGCGTCCGCGCGGGCTGGTTGGTGCGAAACAGATCGATTGAGGCCCCGAGCACTGCGCCGCTCGCCCGAAGGGGCAAGCGGCCGAAGGCCGCGCAGTAATCCGTCCGTGCCGCGCGCACTATTGTCGGGAAACCACGAATTCGAGCGCATTCAGCGAATCGGTTTTTTTGACGCTTTGGTGACGGCGCGAACGGCCGCCAACAGCGATCCTGCAGCTTCGTCATATCCTTCCCACGGCTTTCTCTTTCGAAGCGCGGCAGGCGCTGTCCTGATCGTAAACCGCGCCGGATCCAGGCTAATTCGAACCTCTTTCCATTGAACCGGCATTGACACCGTCGCACCTGCGCGAGCGCGCGGAGACAACACCGCAACAGCAGTCGCCGTACGATCATTGCGCAGGTAATCCAAAAAGATTTTTCCAACCCGTTGACGCTTTGCCATGTTGATCACGTACTTGGTGGGACTGTCCTGCGCCATTTGGGCGCTGACAATGTGTGCAAAGTTCTTGGCAATCGGCCACGCGACGGCATCCTTGCCACCCATGAGAGGTGATACGACATGCAAACCTTCGCCGCCAGTCGTCTTGCAGAAGGATTCAAGTCCAACGGCCCGCAACCGGTCGCGAACTTCGAGTGCAGCGGTGATGACTGAAGCAAACTTTACGTCAGGTCCTGGATCAAGATCGAAGACCAGTCGTCCGGCGAGGGCAGGATGGCGAGGAGCGCAATTCCACGGGTGAATCTCCAGACCGCCCATCTGCGCCACGACTGCCAACGCCTCGACACGGTCGATTTGAAGATACGGTTCCCGCTCACCGCGAACTTTCACCGTCTCAAAGAGATTGGACATGCCGACCGTCGCATGGCGTTGAAAAAATGGCTGGCTTCCCAGCCCATCCGGAACTCGGAGCAGCGAGACGGGTCGCCCCGCGAGGTGTGGCAGCATCCACTCGCCGATGGATTCAAAGTAGCGGGCGAGATCCAGCTTCGAAACCGGCTTGCCGTCGCCCGCGTCGGGCCATAGCTGTTTGTCAGGCTTGGTAATGGGTATGCCCATGACGTTGGAGCCTGTCCGACGCGTCGAGGATTTGGCCGGTGGGCGCTCGGGCATCTCCGCAACGACTTCGCCGGCAGCTTTGTCCTTGCGGAGTCCTTTGAATGACGCCTGGCGAACATTTCCAGATTCGGTCCACCCTTCGAACTCGATTTCTGCAACGAGGGAGGGCTTCAGCCATCGAACAGCGGAGGCCTTCTTCGGTGCATTGTCGCCTTGGAATGGGCTTTCAGCGCGGGTGAGCTTTTTCAGTTGCGGCAGTAAGCGCTTTGCAACGTCGCCCCCATAGCCCGTTCCAACGCGTCCCACGTAGGTCAGATGGCCGTTTCGATTCACACCGGCCAGGAGCGACCGAAATTTCCCGCCGGCCATCGTCCAGCCGCCCAGCACCACTTCGTGACCTGCGCGGCATTTGGCCTTCGTCCAATTGCCCGAACGCCCCGACACGTAAGGGCTGTCCAAACGCTTGGAAATAATGCCTTCCAAATCCATCTTGCAGGCAGACAACAGCACCGTGTCGGCGCGCGATTCAAAATGCTTCACGTAGCGGAGCTGTTTTCCGTCACTCCCGCGCGCGAGAAGGGCCTCCAATCGCATCTTGCGGGCACTCAGCGGCAGCGAGCGAAGGTCTTCACCCTCTTGAAACATCAAGTCAAACGCGAAGAAGATCAACTGTTCCGACGAGTGTTCGGCCAGCGCTGCCTGCAAGGCGGAGAAGCTGGGCACGTCATGTTGGTCCAATACGACGATCTCGCCGTCGATTAAACAATCCGGCAGTTTTGCGGCGCTGGACGCTATCGCCGCGAATTGTTTCGTCCAATCGAGGCCACGACGTGTGCGAAGGGTGGCGGCGCCGTTGACCACCCGCAGTTGCGCGCGGTAACCGTCAAACTTGATCTCATGGGCCCATCCGCCTGCTGCTGGTGGTCGATCGACAAGTTTGCATAACTGCGGCTCGACGAAGGCCGGCATCGATTTGACGGCCTTACCCGCCGCGATCTGGTCCATTGTGCGACCCGAGGTGATCGAGCGGTCCTGCCGTAGTAATGCGTCGGTTCCACCACTCGCTGCGTGCGCATCCTTGTGCTTGATTAACAACCAATTGTTCCGGCTGCTGCCGTTGCGGTCCTTGCGCATTCGCACCAGGACCCAACCGCCTTTGAGCTTCGAACCGGCCAATGTGAACTTGAGATCTCCATTGCGCAACGCGTCACGGGGTGACATGGCGCCTTCCGGATGCCAAAAGCCCCTATCCCAAAGTTGCACCGTTCCCCCGCCGTATTCTCCTTTGGGGATCGTGCCCTCGAAATCACCGTAGTCGAGTGGATGGTCTTCCACCTCGACAGCCAGTCTCTTGTCGGCGGGGTCCACCGAGGGCCCGCGAGTGAGCGCCCAGGATTTGAAAACATCATTGAGCTCGAGGCGAAGATCGTAGTGAAGTCGTCGCGCCGCATGCTTTTGAATCACGAATCTAAGCTGACGTGATTCGGGGACACTGTCAGATCCGCTGGGCTCAGCGGTTTTCGAGAAGTCCCTTTTGCGTCGGTAGGTTGAGAGGGAACGCTTGGCCACGGCGTTGCTGCGCTATCAACAGGCGCGCCGCCGAGCAGCCGCTTTTACTACGCTCCTTGCCGGCGCCTTTCCCTTTTTCTTTAAACTGGCCCGCAGTGCATCCATGAGGTCGATCACTTGGGCGGTGGGTCGTTTGGAATCATCCTCGATTTCCAGCTCGATCGAATGGGTCTGCTTTTTGCGGATCTTTTCCTGCACCCGCCGCTTCAAATCAGCTCGGTAGGTGTCCTTGAAACGTTCGGGTTTGAATTTCCCCGTCATTCCGCCGACCAACTGTTTCGCCATGGCAAGCTCGGCGGCGCTGACGGCCGACTGACTGCCACTCATTGCTTTGCCTTGCGCAGGCGGCAGAATCTCGTCGGAGAATCGAAGCGTCAACAGCATCAGCGCCTTGTCGTTCGGCGCCACAACGCACAGGTGCTGCCGGCCACGCATGACGAACGTTGCGACCGCCACCTTCTTGGTGGATTCCAATGCCTGACGGAGGAGGGCGTACACCTTTTCACCGCCTTTGCGGGGAGTCAGGTAGTAGGGCGTATCAAAGTATTTGGGCGGGATTTCGCTCGCTTCACAAAAGGTGTCAATGGCAATAGTCTCGGACGCTTTGACGTTTGCGTGTTTGAAGTCGGCGTCGGACAGCGCCACATACTCGCCCTTCTTATGTTCAAAACCTTTGACGATGTTCCCCCAATCGACTTCCTTGCCCGTCACCTTGTTGATTCGACTGTACCCGACGGGCGCGAAGTCGCGACTATCGAGCAAGTGAAGCGGAAGGGAGTTTTCGCGCGACGCGGAATACATATCCACCGGGACATAGATCAACCCGAAAGAAATGGCACCGTGCCAAAGTGATCGTTGCATCGTTGTGCGCCTTGCTTGCGTTATACCAACGGGGGGTCTTGATCTCGCGACACATGCCGATGCTTCTCGAGCGCGGCGATGAATATCTTTGCAGGATTCGATTTGCCAACGGCAATGATCAAGCCTTCATCCGCTTCGTCATGCGCGATCCCCGCTTTGTCGAGCAGGGCGGTGGCGGCGCCCATCACCAAGATCGATTTGCAATGTCGGAATTGGTCTTTCACGAACTCCACCGCCCCCCCTGATCGTGCAAAGGATTCTGAGCCGGCCGGGAGTACCACTCCATCAAATAGCACTGCTGGCGAGTTTTCCAACGTTGCGTCGGCCTCAATCCGGGTGCCGTTGCTTGCTTTCACGGATCCCAAGCGCGTGCCAATGAACCGGGTGACAGCGCCGGCCGCCGTCAGCGATTTCTGCATCGCATCCACAAAGGCGGCATCGACTCCGTCCGCAATCAGGATGGCCACTTTTCGAGTCTCGATTCCACCGCTTCCCGGTAATGCCATCAGCGACAACGCGGGCGATTGGGTGATCTCCGGCTTCACCTTCCTATCGGTGGCTTTGGGCATCGGTTCCGGCAGTTCGAGCCCGAGGCCTGCGGCGACCGCGGTAGCGAGTTCCACCGACACATTGAGAAGCGAACTGATCATTCGGAGTCGGATTGCAGGAACCGTCAGCTTGCTCAATTCAAATCGAAAGGCGCCGATGATGTGAGCCTGCTCTACCGGCGTCTGACTATTGAAGAACAGTGTCGCTTGGTTGTAGTGCTCGGCGAATTTCTCCGCCTTTCCGCGCACTTTGTCGACCGGTGTGTTATCCGAAGGGATTGACTTGGGGAAAGAAGCAAAGCCCTTCATGCCGGCCTGGAAAGGGCAGCCGCCACCCAGCGAATTGGGTTCGTAGGCAACGCGGCCTCGAGGGATCGCCTGGCGATGGATGCCATCGCGCTGATTGTTGAATGCCGGCGCCAACGGTGCGTTGATTGGCAATTCGTGAAAATTGGGACCACCGAGGCGGGAAATCTGCGTATCGACATAGGAGTGATGTCGACCCGCCAGCAGCGGGTCATTGCTGAAATCGATGCCCGGGACGACGTGAGCCGTGCAGAAGGCCACTTGCTCCGTCTCGGCGAAGAAATTGTCCGGATTCCGGTTCAACACCATTCGCCCCACGGGCGTGACGGGCACCAGCTCTTCAGGAATTAATTTCGTCGCGTCGAGCACATCGAAGCTGAAGCCTTCAGCCTGTTCTTCCGTGAAAATCTGCAATCCCATTTCCCATTCCGGGTAGTGCCCCGACTCGATGGCCTCCCACAAATCGCGACGATGGTAATCGGCGTCAGCGCCGGCAATCTTGACCGCTTCATCCCAGACCAGTGAGTGCGTGCCCAGGAGTGGCTTCCAATGAAACTTGCAAAATACCGAGACGCCTTTGGCGTTGACCAATCGAAAGGTATGAACCCCAAATCCTTGCATCATCCGCAGCGAGCGCGGAATGGCGCGGTCCGACATCGCCCACATCAACATGTGCGTGGACTCAGGCATCAGTGACACAAAGTCCCAGAAGGTATCGTGTGCGGTGGCAGCCTGGGGTATCGCGTTGTGGGGCTCCGGCTTTGCCGCATGAATGAGGTCCGGAAACTTCATGGCGTCTTGTATGAAAAACACAGGCATGTTGTTGCCGACAAGATCCCAGTTCCCTTCATCCGTGTAGAACTTGACCGCGAATCCACGCACGTCGCGTGCGGTGTCGGCTGAACCTCGCTCGCCCGCCACCGTCGAGAAGCGGACAAAAACCGGCGTGATCTTGCCCTTCGAGGCGAACGGCGCAGCCTTCGTGTACTTGACGAGCGGCCCGTACGACTCGAAGTAACCGTGAGCGCCTGAGCCGCGCGCATGAACGATGCGTTCAGGAATCCGTTCGTGATCAAAATGCGTAATTTTCTCGCGAAGGATGAAATCCTCCAGCAAGGTCGGACCGCGCAGTCCCGCCTTGAGCGAATTCTGATTGTCAGAAATTGGAACGCCTTGGTTCGTGGTCAAAGTCTGTCCCGCGGCATTGACGCGCACGTGGTCCAAAGACCCCGGGACGCCCGTCGATTCGAGTGCTGCATCGCCGGTCTTTGGCGACGCATTCTTCTCGCTCAGCGTGCCTGCTCCTGTGCGGGTTGACGGCATCTCGTTGGTGGGACCTTCGACCGGCGAGAGTGCGTTTTGATAGCCATATTCGCTCGATTTTTGGGTATTGACGGGCATCGCCGCTGCGACGGTTTCTTGTTCCACGCCATGTGCCGCCATATCGTTGAGCGGTGCGCCTGGATGACTGGCACCCGAGGAGGTCGATCCGGCGCCCGTCGAACTTACGATCCTCGAATCTTGAGGTCTATTCTTCGCGGCAGGTTTGGGGGCTTTGCGCGGCGGTTGTTTCACGAAAATGGTCCTTCTTGGTGACGGAAGACTGCCCCGCGGATGACCGGCTGTGTCACCCGCTGATGCAGGTCGAATTCAGTCCGGCAGTTATCCGCTAAGCCAGGCTGGGGTTTTATCCGTTGTAAGAGATTTATCGCGTAGGCGGCCGCCTACGGATTTCGCGATGAATGGTTTAGAGTTAGGGGATGTATAGCTCTCCCACCCCCCGCTCCAAACTCCCCGACGTCGGCACCACGATCTTCACCGTCATCGGTCAATTGGCCGCTGAGCACGACGCGTTGAACCTGTCGCAAGGCGCGCCGAATTTCGCCTGTGATCCGGCGTTGGTGGACGCTGCGGCACGAGCCATGCGCGACGGTCACAATCAATACGCACCTATGACGGGTCTGCGGGCGCTGCGTCAGGCAATCGCTCACAAGATCCAGCATGTCGCCGACGCTGCCTACGATGTCGATGACGAGGTGACCGTCGTCGCCAGCGCCAGTCAGGGTCTGTATGCCGCCATCAGTGGGCTGGTGCACCCCGGCGATGAGGTCATCTACTTTGAGCCGGCATTCGACAGCTATGCGCCCATCGTTCGATTGCAGGGCGCGGTGCCCATTGCGCTGAAGTTATCACCTGCCGCGGGCTTCCGCGTGAACTGGAGCGACGTGGCGCTGGCCATCACCCCACGGACTCGGATGATCATCATCAACACGCCGCACAATCCATCCGCGACGGTGTTCGGGCCTGCGGATCTCGATCGCCTGGCAGCGCTCACCCGAGGGACACAGATCGTCGTCCTGTCGGACGAGGTTTACGAGCATGTCGTCTTCGACGGCGCGGTTCATCAAAGTGTTGCCCGCAACGCCGAGCTCGCCGCGCGCAGCGTCATCGTGTCTTCTTTCGGAAAGTCCTATCACGTCACTGGTTGGCGTGTCGGGTATTGTCTGGCGCCGAAGCCGTTCACCGAAGAGATCCGCAAGATACATCAGTTCATGATGTTCGCCGCCGACACGCCAATGCAATACGCATTCGTTGACAGGCTCGCGGATCCGGCTTCCTACCAAGGACTGTCGGCTTTCTACCAGCAGAAACGGGACTTGCTCGCCGCGGCATTGAAAAGCTCACGATTCGAATTGCTGCCGACCGAGGGAAGCTTTTTCATGCTGGCGCGCTTCCGACATTTCTCCAAGGAGAGCGATAGCGATTTCGTGCTGCGCCTGATCCGCGACTTCCGCGTCGCAACCATTCCGCTGTCCGCGTTTTATAGCGATGGAACCGATCACGGTCTGATTCGACTGAGCTTCGCCAAGGACGATGCAACGCTGCTGGAAGGCGCCCGACGCCTGTCTGCCGTGTGAGCCATCGACTGCCATCCGCCTGATGAAGCTCGCCATCTACTCCGATCTGCACCTGGAGTTCAGAGACTGGACGCCGCCGCCGTTGCAGGCCGACGTCATCGTCCTCGGCGGCGACATTCATATTGGCGATGCGGCATTCGCCTGGGCGCGACGACATTTCCCCTCATTGCCGGTGGTCTACGTGGCCGGCAATCATGAGTTCTTTGGTGCCGATATGCCCACCGTGCTCGACAAGATGCGCGCAGCCTCGACCAAGTACGACATTCACTTTCTGCACAACGGCAGCCTGCAAATCCAGGGAGTGCGGTTTCTGGGGACGACGCTGTGGACGGACTTCGAGTTCTATGGGGCCGACCCTGCGTGCATCGCCCGTTCGATCGCGGACGCGCGCCGCGGCATGCGCGACTACGCGTTGATCGAACATGCTCCCGGCCAGCCGCTGTCGCCCGAATTGACGCGGCAGATTCACGTCGAGCAGCGCCGATGGCTCACGACCGAATTGGAGCGGGACTGTGAAGAACCCACCGTAGTCGTGACGCATCATCTGCCACATCGCAGAAGCGTGCACCCGAAGTATGAGCATGACCCGTTGAACCCTGCGTTCGTCAGCGATCTCGGGCATTTGTTCCGCGACTCAGTCAAACTGTGGGTTCATGGCCATACACATGAATCTTGTGACTTCACGATAGGAGCGACACGGGTGGTTTGCAATCCTCGCGGCTATCTGCCGCATCAACCCAACGACGCGTTCAATCCGGCGTTGGTGGTTGAAATCGATACGACGCCATGAAATTTTCCCCTCTGGTGGATCGTATCGCCGGCGAAGGCGCCGATGCCTGGCTCACGCATTACGAGGGCTTGGCAGCCCGCGAGCGCGGCGAAGATGTGATTCTACTCAGCGTTGGCGATCCGGATCTGGACACGCCGGCACCGGTCGTGGAGCGTGCCATCGAGCGATTGCACGCCGGCGACACGCATTACACGCCTGCGCCGGGCCGCAGGGCTTTGCGTGAGGCCATCGCCGCGGACCACGCTCGCCGTTACGCTCAGCCGGTGGGCGTCGACAATGTCATCGTGCTGTCCGGCGCGCAAAATGCGCTGTTCGTGACCTCGATGTGCGTGGCAGGTCCGGGAGATGAAATCATCGCGCTCGACCCGATGTACGCGACCTATCCGGCCACCATCGAGGTCAGCGGAGCGCGGCTGGTTCGATCGGGCTCAAGGGCAGGAAGTGGCTTTCGCCCGGATCTGGATGCGCTCGCCCGCTGCATCACGCCGCAGACCCGCGCACTGATGTTCGCCTCGCCGAATAATCCGAGCGGCGTCATCTTGAGCGAGGAAGAGCTGTCCGGCATCGGCGAGCTCGCGCGCCGCCACGATTTCTGGATCATCGCCGATCAGGTCTACGCGGGCCTGGCATCGAACGGGCGGGTTCCGAGTCTTGCGGCGAGGTTGCCGGATCAGGTGGTGACGATATGCAGTCTGTCCAAATCACTGTCCATGCCGGGATGGCGTGTCGGCTGGTTGGTGGGTCCGCCGCCGCTGGTCGCGCATGCCGAACATCTGGCCATGTGCATGCTGTTCGGATTGCCAGGGTTCACTCAGGACGCGGCGTTGACGGCCTTGTCGATCGCGCCACAGGCTGAGCGCAATGTGCGCGAGTACTGCGCGAATCGCTGTGAGCTGCTACGGGCGGGGCTTGCGGGGATTCCGGGGCTTCGGTGTCATCTGCCTGAAGCGGGTATGTTCATGTTGGTCGACGTGAGCGGCGCTGGCTTTACAGGTGAGCAGTTCATGCGCGCGCTGTACGCGGCCGAAAAGGTGTCGGTTCTCGATGGCGGCGTATTCGGCCGCGAGACGGCCGGCGTAGTGCGCATCTGCTTTGCCGCCGAGGAGCATACGATTCAGGATGCCTGCCAGCGCATCCGTCGGTTTGTCACTGCGCACGGCGCGGAATCCTAAGCACATCGGTGGCATCGAGCAAGCTGTCATCATCCACCAGGAAATTGCGCGGCGTTGCCACCACGGCGAGTCGCGTGCGACCAACCAGCCATCGTTGCAGTTCGGCCACCGGCATGGGCTTGGCGAACAGATAGCCTTGCGCAAAGTCGCAATCCAGTCTGCTCAATCGGACAGCCGAGTCTTCCGTCTCGATGCCTTCGGCCACCACTTTGAGTCCCAGACTGTGGCCCATATCGATCGCGGCGCGCACGATCGCGGCAAAGTCGCAGTCGGTCGCAAGGCCCTGCACGAAGCTGCGGTCGATCTTCACCTCGTTCACCGGCATGCGGGCCAGATAACTGAGCGATGAATAGCCGGTGCCAAAATCATCGATCGACAAGCGCACACCGAGCGCCGACAGCGCCTCGAGCATCAGCAGCGCGCGGTCGGGGTCGTCGATGAATCCGCTTTCGGTCACTTCCAGGGTGAGCAGTGCCGGCGAGAGATCGTGCTTCGACAGGACGGCTGCCACGCGCTGATCCAGCAGCGGGTCCGCAATGTCTTCTGCGCTGATATTGACCGCCACCGGCAACGGCGTGCCGGCCTTTTCCCAGGCGGCGGCCTGTGCCACGGATTTGTCCAGCGCCCAGCGCGTGAGGCGCCGGATGAATCCGGTTTGCTCGGCGAAGGGTATGAAGGCGCCCGGCGCCAGCAGTCCGCGGGTGGGATGTTGCCATCGCAACAGGACTTCGACGCCTGCCACATGACCTGCAAGGAAATCGACCTTGGGCTGGAAATACAGCACCAGTTCGTCACGGCTGACGGCATTCTGCAGATCACCCAGCAGCGACAGCTGATCGCGTGCCACGGGCTTCAACACCGGCTCGTACACGGTCAGCGACCGCTTCGTGAATCGTGCACGCTCCAATGCCAGATCTGCGCAGCGGATCAATTCGTCGGCGGCCTGCGCATGCAGGGTCGAGGTGGCGAGCCCGACCTTGGCGCTGATGTCGATCGGCTGTGACTCGACCAGAATGGCGTCCTTGAAGCGCTCCAGTAACGCAGCGCCCCAGGCATTCAGATTCGTGTTTGCGTCGATACGTACAAAAGCGGCGAATTGATCCGCGGCCAGTCGTGCCACGGCGTCGGCAATCCGCGGCTTGGTATTCAAGCGGCCGGCAATCGTCTTGAGCACTTCGTCGCCGACGCTGTAGCCCAGGCATTCATTGACGCGGCGGAAGCGCTCGATGTTGATCATGGCAACAGCGACGGGCACCTCGTCGCCGCGCCAGTTCAGTGCCTCTTTCAGTGCGGCGACGAACGCCGTGCGATTCATCAGGCCGGTGAGTGTGTCCTCGTAGGCAAGTTGACGGATGGATTGATCGCGCGATTGCACGGCCTGCTGCATCAATTGCAGACCTTCCGACAACACGCCGAGTTCATCGCGACGCTGCACGCCAAACGCTCCGCTGTAGTTGCCGCGTCGAATGTGGTCGACGGCTTCGGTCAGGTTCTGCAAAGGACGGGTGATGTTGCGCGCCAGCAGGTACGCCGCCAGAGCGGATGCCGCCAGGCTGGCAAGCGCCACTAGATACAGCACATTGGTGAGGCGTTCAAAGGGCGCGCGCGCTTCGGAGAGCGAGCGCGACAGGATCGCGACGACCGGTGCCGGCCGGTCTGTCGACAGTTGCAGCCGGCGTTCGAGTAGATCAGACGAGCGGCGCTGCGCGGGCGCAAGCGTGCTCACCACTTCGGTAACCCTTTCGGCCGGGCCCACTGCCAGCGTAACGCCCAGTCCCGTGATGTCGGCCATTTCCCTGGCTGCCACGGATCCCAACTCGAATCCCATGGCGATCCATGCCACCGGTAACGGACTGCGTACCGCCACCATCACGACCTGATAGACATGTCCGCCATCGACCATGATGGTCGCGACATTCTCCGGCGCGGCGTTGGCGCGGAACAGCCGTGATGCCGTGAACTCTGACCCGATCTTCAGGGCTGTCCCTGACGCGGCCAGCACGCGACCCTGCAAGGACACGAGGACGACTACGTTCGCACCGATGCGCGCGCCGCTGTTCTCCAGCGCCGACACGACGGTATCCGTATCACGCGTGGCGACCGCCTCACGAAAGCCATAGTCGGATGCCACAGCCTGCGCAGCCTGGGTCAGCTGCCGCCGGTTGGCGTCGAGGACGCGTGTAAATACCAGCGTACCGACGTTCAACTGTCGCTGCACCTCGGCCTCTGCATTGGATCGATTCGCCGCCGAGACGATGCTCAAGGCCACCGACAACACCGTGGTCAGCAGCAGGATGAAAATGACAGCGATGCGGGTGCGCAAACGCATGGCGTCTTACTCGGGCCACGCCGCCGGAGCGGCGCTGTCGTAGGCGATGGCGAGCTTAAACGACAGCGACTGTGCGGCATTGGTGATCTGCAGGGTTCGCGCCGGGAAGTCTTGTGCAAGTCCCGCATGCCATAGGCGCAGGTGATATTTCCCGGCGGGCAGATAGAGCGCCACGGTGCCGCTGGACGAAGTCTTCGCAAAGTAAGGCGTGTCGACGACGCCTATGAAGCCCACCATGGTGTCGTGGATATTGCACCCGAGAACGACCAGGCCCGCACTGTCGAACAGAATTTGCGTGTTCGGTGATCCGGCGTAGAGCTTGAGGTTGAAGATCTTGGCAGGCGAGAACGAGTACACCTGGTGGCGGATGTGGTCGCTGTTCGGGAAATTGATCGCGGTGCCGGTTTGCACGACGCTGACGCGCGGTACGAAGCGCTTGTTGATCTGATCGACGATGGCCGTGGCATGCGCAGGAGCGATTGCCGCATCCAATGGATCGAATATGACGACCGCATCTTCCAACGGCGCGTCGGACGAATTGTGCAAAGTGACGCTTACGCTGGCTGCAGGTGACACGGTGACGAGCAACAGGCATCCTGCCAGACTTAAAGCGATGAACGAGTTCACGGCGGTGCAGTCTTCGCCGCTGCCTCGACGATGTCGCGTTTCATCGGCGCAAGCCGGCGCAGCAGTTCGTTGGTTTCGCGCAAGCCCACGCCGTGCTCGCGCAGGATGGCCTTCAGGTATTCAACCATCGCGTAGAAATCCGTTTCACGGATATGGTGGCCCGCGTGCGTTTCGCGCATCGAATCACCCGTGTACGTGCAGGGACCGTCGCTGATCTGGCACAGCTGCTCGGTCAGCTTTTCCTTGACGCGACGCAGATTGGAATCCTTGAAGCTGGAGCCGACGCGCGGATCGGCGGCGACACGGTCGATGAGCTCAGAGGAGATTTTTTTGAGCGCGGTCTCACCGCCCAGGCGTGTGTACAGGGTGGCTGTGTCGGCGTGCGCCAACGCGCCGGTCAGAGCCAGCAAAATGACGGCGATTCGAACTGTGATAGGCATCATGTTTTTCGTCCAGTGTCGGATGCAATCGTAGTTAAATCCGTGGCTTGAGGCTGTGCGCCACGACACAATATGTCGCCTGCACATGCGCGACCATAGGCGTCGTTTTACCCACTTGGACGATGGGAGCGGTTGCACGTGACGATGTTTAGGCGATGTTGTCTTGCGGTTATTTCACTGGGCTTGTTGCTGAATTCGCTTGGCGCCGCAGCGGCGGACCGTCTGGCGTGGACCGGCGCCGTTACGCAAGTCGAGGGCTCCGCCGGTGGCGGACTGGTTCCGTGGGCCTTGATCAGCGGCCTGGAGACCACCGACCAGGTGGGCGGCAGTGCATTTTACTCCTATGTCCACACGTCGGATTTTGTTCTGCGAAGCGGTGGCGTTTCAGTCGGTCTCTACGATCGATTCGAACTCTCTTTTGCCCGACAGCGTTTTGACGCAGGGTCGGTGATTCCCGGTCTCGAGCTGGGTCAGGACGTACTGGGGTTGAAGCTCCGCGTGGCCGGCGACGCCGTGTTCGCGCCCGACCGTTGGCTGCCGCAAATAGCGATCGGCGTGCAGGGCAAGCGCACCCTCGACTACGATCAAATCCCCAGGGCGGTCGGTGCGCGCAAGGCGGAAGACCTGGAGTTCTACGTTGCCGCCACCAAGCTGTATTTTGCGGCCATTGGCAGCCGTAATCTGGTGCTCAACGGCACGTTGCGACGGACGCGCGCCAATCAATTTGGGTTGCTGGGATTCGGTGGTGACCGGCATTCGGGCTATCGGATGATGCCGGAAGTGTCGGCGGCCGTTGTCGTCACTGAAAACCTGCTGTTGGGCGCGGAATGGCGCATGAAGCCCAGCAACCTGGGTGCGTTCACGGAAGACAGCACCAAGGATGTCTTTCTTGCCTGGAACCCGACCAAGAGGGTGACTGCGACGATGGCCTGGGTGGATCTGGGGCAGATCGCCGGCAAGCCGGCACAACGAGGCGTGTACGCATCGATCTGGTTCGGATTCTGACCGCTGAGCACACTATGATACGCACCCATGCCTATTGCCCGTCTCGACAAAGTGTCACTGGCCTACGGTCTGCGCCCGCTTTTGGACGGCGTGGACCTGCAGGTGCGTCGCGGCGAGCGCTTGTGTCTGCTCGGTCGCAATGGCGAAGGCAAGTCCTCGCTGTTGAAACTGATCGCGGGGGAAGTCAAGTGCGATAGCGGCGAAGTGTGGGTTCGACCCGGCGCGCGTGTCGCCGTGCTTGCGCAGGAGATGGGCGTGTTGCCCGATCAGCGGGTCGAAGAGGTAGTGGCCTCTGGCCTTGCGAGCAACCCGCAAGGTCTGGAACCTTGGGAAATTCAGCAGCGCGTCGAACGCACGGTCGCGACACTGAATCTGGATCCCACGCTGGAGATGCAATCGCTATCCGGCGGATGGCGCAGACGTGTTTTGTTGGCGCGCGCGCTCGTTAGCAATCCGGATCTGCTGCTGCTGGATGAGCCGACCAATCACCTGGACATCGAAGCCATCACCTGGCTGGAAGAGTTCGTCCTGGGTTTTTCGAGCGCATTGCTGTTCATCAGTCACGATCGCACCTTCGTGAGACATGTGGCCAGCCGCATCATCGAATTGGACCGGGGCGTGTTGAGTTCCTGGCCCGGCAGCTACGATGACTATCTGCTGCGCAAGCGCGATGCACTCGAAGTCGAGGCGCGCCATGCAGCCTTGTTCGACAAGAAGCTGCGGCAGGAAGAGGCGTGGATCCGTCAGGGCGTCGAGGCGCGCCGCACGCGCAACGAAGGCCGAGTGCGCGCGCTGAAGCAGTTGCGCCGCGAACGCGCTGAGCGCCGTGAGCGCGGCGGGCAGATCCAGGCGAATCTGCAGGATTCGCAAAAGTCGGGAAAACTGGTGTTCGAAGCACTGAATGTGCGGCAGGAGTTCGACGGCCGGGTCGTGGTGCGGGATTTTTCCACGCGCATCCTGCGCGGCGATCGCGTCGGCATCATCGGACCGAACGGCTGCGGCAAAAGCACGCTGATCAAACTGTTGCTCGGCGAAATTGCACCATCGGCGGGCGAGGTGCGCATGGGCACGGGGTTGCAAAGCGCCTACTTCGACCAACAACGCGAGCAACTGAATCCCGCGCTGTCCATCATCGACAATGTCACCGGCGGCAGTGGCGATACCGTCATGATCAACGGCGCACCGCGCCATGTCGCCAGCTACCTGCGCGATTTCCTGTTCTCGAGCGAGCGCCTGCAGGCGCCGGTGAGCATGCTGTCGGGCGGCGAGCGCAACCGTCTGCTGCTGGCACGGCTGTTCGCGCGGCCGATGAATCTGCTGGTGCTGGATGAGCCGACCAACGATCTGGACGTGGAAACGTTGGACATGCTCGAAGAGCTGATCGCAGAGTTTAGCGGCACGCTGCTGCTCGTCAGCCACGATCGAACATTTCTCGACAATGTCGTCACCGGCACGCTGGTCTTCGAAGGCGACGGCATCATCAATGACTACGTCGGCGGTTATGCTGACTGGCTGCGGCAACGACGACCGCCGGTCGCCGAGGATCGAACACGGCAGAAATCGGTGTCCCCGACAACTGCTGCCGCGCCGAAGGCTGCCGGGCCGGTGCCGCGGCCTCAGCCTGCGCGCAAGCTGTCATTCAAAGAGGTGCGGGAGCTCCAATCGCTTCCCGGACAGATTCAGCAACTCGAGGCACAGGTGGCGGAGCTGCAGGCGCGTATCAGTGACACGGCCTTCTATCGCCAGCCGCCCGCCGAGGTGGCGCGAGAATTACAGTGGCTGGAGACCTTGGTCGCACAGGTCGAGGTTGCATACACCCGCTGGCAATCGCTCGAAACTGCTGAAGCTTGAGCCGCGCATCGGCGGCAACTCAGCGCCGGATTCGACCGCCGCGTCCCATCAAGTCATTCGGGTTACCCAATGCGCCGCCGGCGGCATCCGGAATCACCAGCGACGATGCCGACTCGCGACGCATGTCCTGCAGTTCGCGCATGGTCTGCTGAACGGCAACTTCGGCCGCGGGCCCGAATTTCTCGATGGCCGCGTCGAGGGAGTTGGCATCGATTTCAAAGCTCAAGGGCAATGTGCCCATCGGCGTCATAATCTGCGCCTGCCCGACGTACAGGACCGGGCGCGCCGTGTCCGGGTCGCCGGCCGCCGTCACCGGGCTCATGCGTTTGATCGTGCCGACACGCCGGTCCGTGAAGGTGTCTTCGCGGTAGACCTGCGTGGAATCCATTTGTACCTGTAGGTTTTCCGGTCCCGGAGTCATGGAAGTCGAATCCTCTGTTGCTTGTCTGGTTGACGTAACCCTAACAGTTTCAGACGCGACTGTGCAGGGCTGCAGGGTCGGCGGCAATGCGCTACTCTAACCGACAAGGCATGACTTCCGCCGGCTCCAAAAAACGACTTCCCCTGTGGACGACCTTGCTGGGAATCGTCCTGTTTGTGCTGGCTTTTTTCTGGCTGCACCATGTTCTGGCGCAGTATCACTGGCGCACCATTCTCAACGGCCTCATCGCCACCCCTACCGTCGATCTTGCCTGGGCCGGACTCCTGACCTGCTGCGGTTATGGCTGCCTGACCTTGTACGAATTACTGGGGCTGCGTTTTGCGGGCGTCAAACTGCCGTATTCGCGCATTGCCGTGACCTCGTTTGTGGCCTATGCCATCGGTCACAACGTCGGCATGAACACGTTGAGCGGCGGCGCCATTCGCTATCGGGCCTATTCTGCGGCCGGCCTCAATCCGACGCAGATCGGCACCGTGGTCGCATTCGGTACTCTGACGTTTGCGCTTGGCGCGGCGCTGCTGCTGGGTGTGTCGCTGCTGACGCAGGCCGGCGTCTCCGGCTCTGTCCTGCACGTGCGTGAATCCCTCGCCGTGTCGGTGGGCGCCGCGTTGATCTGTCTGGTGCTCGGCTACATCGTGCTCACCTTCCGCCGAAGCGAGGCGCTGTCGTTCGGCAAATTCAAACTGCCCATTCCTTCGCCGAAGATCGCGCTGGCTCAAGTTGCAGTGGCGTGCACGGATCTGCTGCTCGCGGCCAGCGTCCTGTACGTGTTGCTGCCGGACAATGCCGATATCACCTTCATCGCCTTTGCCGGACTATTCCTGGTCAGTGTCGCGGCCGGCATCGTCACCAATATCCCGGCGGGTCTGGGCGTCTTTGAATCCGTGATGATTCTGTTGCTCCCCGCCGTGCCCGCCGATCAGCTCATCGTGTCGATGTTGGGCTACCGCGTCATTTATTACCTCACTCCTTTTTTGATCGCACTGGTACTCCTGGCGATTCACGAATTGTGGGTGCATCGGGAATCGCTGAACCGGGTTGTCCGGCTGGCGCGAGGATGGCTCACGGCCGTGATGCCGCAGACCACGGCCATCGCGGTGTTCGCGGCCGGTGCCGTCCTGCTGTTCTCGTCCGCGACACCAGGACTCGAGGAGCGGCTGGCGGAATTGCGCGATTTCGTCCCGCTGCCGATCCTGGAGTTTTCACATCTGTTGGGAAGCGCGGTCGGTGTCGCGCTGTTGATTCTCGCCAACGGTTTGTATCGGCGCCTGGATGGCGCCTGGTGGATCACCGTGTGGCTGCTGGGCGCCGGTTGCCTGGCGTCGCTGCTCAAAGGCTTCGATTACGAGGAAGCCACCATTCTGGCGCTGGTCGATGGTCTGTTGATCATGGCGCGTGCGCGCTTCAACCGCCGCGCCTCCCTCATCGACCAGCGTTTCTCGGGGCCGTGGATCGGGGCAGTGGTGCTGGTGCTGGGCGTTGCCTTGTGGCTGGTCATCCTGGCCTATCGGCACGTGCCGTATGCAAACTCTGTGTGGTCGGAGTTCGCCTTCGAGGCCAGTGCGCCGCGCAGTTTGCGCGCGCTGCTGATCGCGGCATTGCTTGCCGGCGCGTATGGGCTGTGGCGCCTGCTGCGGCCCGCGCCGCCGACTTTCGTGCCGTTGACCTCCGAGGACTACGAGCGCGCCAGTCGACTGATTGGCGAGAACAATGACACCACCGCGAATCTGGCCCTGCTGGGCGATAAGAATCTGCTGTTCGATGCGACCGGAACGGCGTTCATCATGTACGAGGTCTCCGGCAGCAGCTGGGTCGCCATGGGCGATCCGGTGGGTTCAGCGGCTGCGTGTGAACAGTTGGCCTGGGTCTACCTGGAACAATGCGACCGCGTCGCTGCCTCGCCGGTGTTTTATCAAGTCTCCTCGGAAAATCTCGCGTTGTACGTGGATCTGGGCTTGAGCCTGATCAAGCTGGGCGAAGAGGCGCGGGTCGATCTGGCGGGATTTTCCCTCGAGGGCAGTGAGCGCGCCGATTTGCGTCAGTCGCACCGGCGCGCGGTACGCGATGGCGCACGATTTGAGATCGTCGCGCGTGCCGATCTGGCGACGGTGATGCCGCAGTTGCGCGCCGTGTCCGACGAGTGGCTTGCGATGCGAAAGACCGCCGAGAAAGGATTTTCATTGGGATTTTTCGACGAGGAATACCTGTCTCATTTCGATTGCGCAGTGGTCCGCAGCGAAGGCAAGGTGGTGGCGTTCGCCAATGTCTGGAAAGCCGGTGCCTTGCAGGAAATGTCGGTCGATCTGATGCGGCACCGGGACAATTCGCCCAAGGGCGTCATCGATTTTCTGTTCATAGAATGCATGCTGTGGGCCAAGGCGCAGGGATATCGCTGGTTCAACCTGGGGATGGCGCCGTTGTCCGGCCTGGAAACTCATCCGCTTGCGCCTGCCTGGCACAAGGTCGGTCGGCTGGTGCATCGCTATGGCGAGAATTTCTACAATTTCGAAGGGTTGCACAAGTATAAGGAAAAGTTTCTGCCCATCTGGCGCCCACGGTATCTGGCCGCACCCGGCGGCCTGTCCATGGCAGGCGCCTTGCTGGACGTGACCTCGCTGATTTCCGGCGGCGTCACCAAGGTGTTGAGAAAATGATGAGGAGCGGATCGAGGTCGATGCGTCTCGCCGCGATCTGTCTTCTGACGTTCGCCGCGCTGGCTGCAGCCGCCGAGGAGTCTGCGCCGCTCCTGCCGACACAAACCATCACGATGGGCCGCTTTGGGCAGGTCCCTTTGTACATGCCGGCGGGCGAGCCGCGCGAAGTGGTGTTGTTTCTTTCCGGTGACGGTGGCTGGAACCTGGGCGTAATCGACATGGCGCAGCGTCTCGTGAACAAGGGCGCGCTGGTTGCCGGTATCGACATGCGGCATTACAGGGCGCAGATCGAATCCGCGTCGGACAAGTGTGTGTCCACGCCCGGCGATCTTGAGACCTTGAGTCGCTATCTGCAGGCCAAGGTGGGCATCACGCACTATCTGCAACCGACGTTGGCCGGCTATTCCTCCGGCGCGACGCTGAGTTACGCGACGCTGGCGTCTGCCCCGGAAGAGCTGTTCAAAGGCGCGCTGAGCGTGGGGTTCTGTCCCGATCTGGATTTGAAAAAGCCGCTCTGCAAAGGATCGGGCATCGAGTTCGTCTCACGCCGCAACTCCAAAGGCAAATTCAAAGGCGTGAATTTTCTGCCGGCGAAGAAGTTGAGCGGTCGCTGGATTACGTTGCAGGGCGGTGTGGATCAGGTTTGTCCTGCGCAGGCCACGCAGACATTCATCGCGAAGGTGCCAGGCGCGCAGATCGTCATGCTGCCTGCCGTGGGCCATGGCTATTCCGTGAAGAAAAATTGGGCTGACCAATTCGAACGCGCGTTTGACGACATCGCCACCGCTGCTGTGGCTCCCGGCAGCGCGACACTCTTCTCCGGCATCAGCGATTTGCCGCTCACCGAACTCATGTCGAGCGGCGGTGCATATCCGCAATGGTTCGCTGTCTTCTTATCCGGCGATGGCGGATGGGTAGGCCTGGATCGCGGCGTTGCGGGCGAATTGGCGAAGCGCGGCATTCCGGTGGTCGGTTGGGATTCACTGAAATACTTCTGGTCGCCGCGCACGCCGCAAAGTGCTGCGGAGGATCTGGAGCGCGTTCTGCGCCATTATTCACAGGCCTGGGGCAAGTCGCAGGCGCTGTTGGTGGGCTATTCGCAAGGCGCCGACACATTGCCGTTCATGGTCAACCGCTTGTCAGCGACGACGCGTGACATGGTGGGTTTCACGACCTTGCTGGCATTGAGTGAGCCGGCGTATTTTGAGTTTCATGTCAGCCATTGGCTGGGCAATCCGGAGGGCGGTCTGCCGATCCTGCCCGAACTGACCAACTGGTCCTCGCGTCCTTACGTGTGTCTGTACGGCGCCGAAGAAAGTGATTCGCTCTGCCCGCAACTGAGTGGGGGTGGACATTCGCTGCAAATGCCGGGTGGGCATCATTTCGGCGGAGGATACTCGCAGATCGCCGATCAGGTCCTGCAGCGATTGCCGACGGTGGGTGTCGGCAACCGGATTGGCCGCTAGATCTCTCGTTCCAACGTCGCGACCACTTCCCGCATACGCGGCAGGAATTGCTCCACTGCGGCGCGCAGCGGCACGGCCGTGGCGGAAAATCGCACCATCAATGTGGCCAGCGCATGGTTCTGGCTTTGGATGGGAATGGCCAGGCTGGTTTCTTCGGACACACGACGCGCGCGCGTTGCCATGCCGAACCCCTGAGCGCGTGTCTCGCTCATCAATCGTTCAAATTCCTGGCGGTCATGTGCCAGCCGGTCTTCGGCCCGCGAGGAGCGCGACAGCAGATCGACGATGGCGTCGCGCTGTGCCTGCGTGCAATTGGCGAGGTAGGCGCGACCCGCCGCGCTGGTGAGCATGGGGATGCGGGTGCCGACGTTGTTCTGCTCCAGCGCCAGCGGGCTCTGCCGGTCGGTGGTCTCGCGGACCAGCATGTTCGGCCCGGAGGGTGTCGCGATGGTCAGCGGCCAGACGATTTCCTTGCACAACGCCGCGAGCAACGGCTTCGCGCGCTGCGCGACGGTGGCTTCGGCATCGAATCCGCCCGACAACGCACACACCATGATGGTGGGTCGGTAGCAATCGTCACGTCGGTCGCGCTCGACATAACCGGCGGCGCGCAGGGTTTCGAGAATGCGGTAAGTGGTCGTGCGTGGCAGGTTGACAGCCAGCGCGAGGGTGTTGATGGCCGCTCGCTGCAGGCGGTTGAGTTCCATCAGGACGTCGAGGCCCCGGTTCAGCGCGCGAATCGGGCGCGTGGATTCTTTTTGCATCTCAATCGAATTTTCTACGGGAGGTTCTACTCGTTCGAGCATGGCAGCGTTTCAAGTAACCGATGAAAACAAAGTGTACATAGTTTTACGACATCGCACATGTGGCAGGCATTGAAATTATTACAAGCATCACTTATTTTTTAGGGTTGCCAGCGCAGTCAGCGCAAGTTTACGCGCCTCGCTGTGATCCACGATGGGCCGCGGATACGTGACACCCAACTCGATGTCCGCGGCGCGCAGGACTGATTCGGGGGCGTTCCAGGGCGCATGAATCCAGTCGTTGGACAAGGCTGAAAGTTCCGGCACGAAGCGCCGCACATAGTCACCGGCTGCATCGAACTTCTCGCCCTGCGACACCGGATTGAAGATCCGGAAATACGGCGCTGCGTCTGCCCCGCAACCGGCGCTCCACTGCCATCCGAGTGTGTTGCTGGCAAGATCCGCATCCACCAGCGTGTCCCAGAACCAGCGCGCACCCTCCTGCCAGTTGATGCGCAGATCCTTGACCAGAAAGGAGGCGACGATCATGCGCACCCGGTTGTGCATCCAGCCCGTCTGCCACAGCTGGCGCATCCCGGCATCGACGATGGGATAGCCGGTCATCCCCCGTTGCCAGGCACGCAAGGTTGCGGGGTCCTGCACCCAGGGAAAATTCGCAAAGTTCGCGCGCAAGGGTTGCAGCGGAGTTTCCGGAAAGTGATACAGCAGATGATGCGCGAATTCGCGCCAGCCGATTTCGGTGAGATAGCGTGAGTCGCGCCAGCCGGATAGGGCGTTCGCGTCGGCATGCGCGCGAACGGTATGCCAGACCTGCCGCGGGCTGATCTCCCCTGTGTGCAGGTAAGGTGAGAGTCTGGAGGTGCCGTCGATGGCCGGGCGGTCGCGTGCTGCCGCGTAGTTATCCAATGACGCCTGCAAAAAGCGCTGTAGAACGGCGGCCGCTTGCTTCTCGCCGGGCTTCCAGGTGGCGTCGAGACCCGAAGTCCACCCAATGCGCGGCAGCAGATCCAGTTCCGACAGGGTCGCCGATGACGGCCAGCTGGCCGTCGCGGTGAGTGAGTCAGGCGCGGGGAGCGGCGCGACCGGGTCCGATTGGCTCAATGCCTGGCGCCAGAACGGCGTGAACACCTGATAGGGTCCGCCCGTCTTGGTCTTGACTTCCCACGGCTCGTGCAGCAGTGCACCGTTGAAGCTTTCGCACAGCAAGCCCGCCCGTCGCAACTCGGACTTGATGCGCGCGTCGCGTGCGATCACGGCCGGCTCGTAGCGTCGATTCCAGACGATGCGGGTGGCTTGCGTCTGCCTGGCGAGGCTCAGCAATTCCGCGCCCGACTCGGCGGCTTTGCGCAGGATCAGCTCTGAACCTAGGGCTTTCAGTTCCGCGCGCAGGCACAGCAGGCTGTGGTGCAGCCACCAGCGCGACGCGCCGCCCGGCGCCCAGGGCGCTTCCTCCTCGGGCGAATAGATATAGACGGGGATGATCGGGTCGGATCCGGCAAGGGCGGCGGTCAGGGCGGGGTTGTCCGCGAGGCGCAGGTCCTGGCGAAACCAAATGACGGTGGGCATACGGGATTATGGGCCAGATCAGCTACAATTTCAGTTCGAATCAACGGTCCCCAATGGAGTCGAAAGAACAGTCATGACGGTCGAATCTGCGCGCCCTGTCGGTGCGCCTAAAAATACGGATGTGGTGATCATTGGCGCAGGTCCGGTGGGGCTGTTTCAGATTTTCGAGCTGGGATTGCTCGGTATCCAGGTGGACATCGTCGACTCGCTGGCTCAGCCGGGCGGTCAATGCACCGAGTTGTATCCGGACAAGCCGATCTACGACATCCCGGCATTGCCGATCTGTGGTGCGCAGGAACTCATCGACCGGCTCCTGGAGCAAACCAAGCCCTTCAATGCGACCTACCATCTGGGCCAGGAAGTCACCGAACTGCAGAAGCTGGAAAGCGGCGCGTTTCAGGTGGGCACCTCCGCCGGTACGCGCTTCATCGCGCGCACGGTGGTGATCGCCGGCGGCGTCGGGTCGTTTCAGCCGCGCCGCCTGAGCGTGCCGAACGTGGAGAATTTCGAAGGCAGGCACGTGCATTACCGCGTGAAGTCCGCAGCGGACTATCACGGCAAGGAATTGGTCATCCTCGGCGGCGGCGATTCCGCTTTGGATTGGACCGTGGCCTTGTGTGAGAAGGCAAAGAGCGTGCATCTGGTCCATCGTCGTGCTGAATTTCGCGGTGCTCCTGCGACAGCGGCGCGCATGAAGGAATTGGTGGACGCCGGCAAGATGCATTTCCACGAAGGTACGGCAACTGAACTGCGCGTCGACGGCGACCGGCTCACCGGCCTGACCATTCAGACGGCCGATGGCCGGAATCCGACGCTGCCCGCGGAACATGTGCTGGCATTTTTCGGATTGCATCCCAAACTGGGACCGATTGCCGAGTGGGGACTGGAGCTGGAAAAGAAGGCGCTCAAGGTCGACACCGAGAAATTCCAGACCAGCGTGCCTGGAATTTTCGCCATCGGCGACATCAACACCTATCCGGGAAAAAAGAAGCTGATCCTAAGCGGGTTTCACGAAGCGGCGCTGACGGCGTTTGCCATTCAGCATCACTTGAATCCCGAAAAGCGCCAGTTCCTGCAATACACGACGACGAGCCCGATCATGCAGAAACGTCTTGGCGTTGCCGGTTCTTAGTCAATTCGGCTTGTTTGTCGCGCCACGCGTCCATCACGTCGCCGCAAACCGAGATCGCCGTCGGCCAGCGGCCGGCGCCTTTGCCTTCGAGGCGTAGCATGTGGCCGTCGTCCAACTCGATTTCCACGCGATTCTGCGCTTCGCGTGATCCGGCCAGATAGTCGCGCTCGTTGAGTTCTTCGGGGCCCACCCGCGCGCGGATCGAGTCTTGCTCGCGCACCGCGCTGGCCACGAGCTTCACTTTGGCGACTGCGTCACGCGCGGCGATGCCGCGAGTGGGGATGGTGTCCGCCGGCAGATCCACACCGAACGCAACCCGCGCCATCAGTGCGAGCTTTTCAGCGGCATCTGTACCGGAGGTGTCCAGCGTGGGATCGGATTCGGCAAATCCCGCGCGACGCGCTGACTCGATGGCCGTCTCGAAATTTGCGCCGTTGCGCATGGCATCGAGCACGAACGTGCAGGTGCCGTTGATGACGCCGCGCAGGCGGCGCACGCTACCTGCGTGCTTGGACAGGGTTTCGAGCACCGGCAGCGCACCGCCTACCGCCGCGCTGAATCGCAAACGTGGTGTCTCGCGCATATAGCGGCTCAAGGATTCCCAATACCGTGCGACCATCGACTTGTTGGCCGTCACCACCGGGCAGCCGCTGCGCAGCGCGTGCAGCACCGCATTGCCCGCCGGCGAGACGCCGCCGATGCATTCGATGATCAGATCCGCCGGCAGATTCACCGCCTCCCACAGATCCGTGCTGAGGAGTCCATCGGGCACATCGACGGGACGGTGTTTGCCGGGGTCGCGCACGACGATGCGTTGAATGTCGAAGCGCTCCGGCTGTTCGCGCAGCCGTGAGTAGACCCCGCTGCCGACCGTCCCCAAGCCCAGCAACACGATGCGCAGCGGCGGTGGGATTTCGGGCGTTGCGCCGATGGTTGTAGGCCCCGGACCGACTTGCGTGTCGGCTGTCGATGACAGTCCGCCGAGCGAAAAGCCGAAGCGATGGAGTTGCGCAAACTGCAGGGCGCGCGGCTGTACCAGCCCGCCGGCGGCATTCAACGCAGCCTCCCAGGTCACCGCGGAGAATCGCAAGGCACCCGGTCCGGCCAACGCCGGGTCGCGAGCGAAAACACCGGCCACATCTTTGATCAACCGGCATTCGGCGCCGAGTCGGTGCGCCAGGAACAGCGCCGAATAGTCGGACCCGCCGCGACCCAGCAGACTGATCTGGCCGTCACGATTGATGCCGTAAAATCCCGGAACGACGAGCACGCTCTGGCGTTCGAAGGCGCCGAAGATGGCGTCGCGGTCGATGGAATGCGGTTCAGCATCCAGTGCTGAACCGTGCACCGATAATCCGATTTCGCGCGGCGCCATGACGCGTGCGGACACGCCGGAGCGCACCAGGCAACCGGCCAGCAGCGCTGTGCTCTGGTGCTCGCCGGTAACAACGAAACAGGCGGTGGCCGTGGAGGCGTCGTCGCCGAAGTGGGCGCTCGCCGTGCGCAAAAGTTCGTCGGTCTGGCCCTCGAAGGCCGACACCACCGCAAGAACACGCTTGCCGTCGCGCAAATGCCGGTAGATTTCGTCGGCGACGGCGGGCAGGTCTGCGGCGGACCGCAGCACCGAGCCGCCGAACTTCAGGACGATTAGATTCCAAGCGGCCAATAGTCACCTCGATCGCGCGGCGAGGCCAAGTTACGGTTCAACCGCCTCTGCTGTCAACAGGGGGAAAAGATGCAAACGCATCGACCCGGACGTCGGGTCAATATTGTAAAGTGACGGCATGGATCAATTGCTTGCCGATCTGCTCAAGGTTTTGACGCTCGAACGCATCGAAATCAATCTGTTTCGCGGTGAAAGTCGGGACATTGGCAGCCCCCAGGTTTTCGGCGGGCAGGTGCTCGGCCAAGCGCTGGTTGCCGCCTCCGGGACGGTCACCGACCGTGCCGTGCACTCCTTCCACGCCTATTTTTTGCGACGTGGAGATTTCAACTTTCCGATCGTGTACGAGGTGGACCGCGCGCGCGACGGCAACCACTTCTCCACACGACGGGTGGTGGCGATTCAGAACGGCGAGCAGATATTCAACATGTCGGCGTCGTTTCAAACCCCCGAAGAAGGGCTCGACCATCAGATCCAGATGCCGGTGGTGACTCCCCCGGAAGAACTGCGCGACCTGCGCGCACATGCGCAGGAGTGGATTGCGCACGTGCCCGACCGGTTGCGCAAGGTGTTGCAGAATTCGCGGCCCTTCGAGTTCCGCCCCGTGCAGCCTACCGACTATCGCAATCCACAGAAGCTGGCGCCGCAAAAAAGCGTCTGGTTCAAAGCGGTGGGAAAGTTGCCGGAAGACGAGTCGCTGCATCGCTCGCTTCTCGCCTATGTGTCGGATTTTGCGCTGCTCGAGACCGCGCTGATGCCGCATGCCATTGCACCGATGTCCGCGTCCTTGATCATGGCCAGCATCGATCATGCGATGTGGTTTCACCGCAGTGTCCGCGTCGACGACTGGCTGCTGTATTCCACCGACAGCCCCAGTGCCTCGGGGGCTCGCGGCTTTGCGCGCGGCAGTGTCTTTGCGCGCGATGGTCGGCTGGTTGCCAGCACCGCCCAGGAAGGCCTGATGCGTCTCGTCACTCGCGTTTAGGAGCGTCCATGTCCACCGCTGCCATCATCATCATCGTTGTTGTGGGTCTGCTGGTGGGCGGGATCATGACGCTGCGCAGCAGCACCAAGGCGGGCATGCCGACGCAGGACGTGCTGGATCGCGCCACGCGCCGCGCGCGGCAACTCGACGAACAGGAGAAGAAGGACGAAGAGTCAGGCGCGCCACGCTAGCGGACACTGTTGTCGCGCGCGCAGGGGCGTGCCGTCAGTTCGCTTGCCGCGATCCTTGTGTCGATTCCCACATCGTCCGAGCGAGCACATACAGGTGGCAATCCCACCAACGGTTCTTGGCTCGGCGCGCTTTGCGGAACGTGGCTTCCCATTGCATCCCGGCTTTTTCCAGCACGTTGACCGAAGCCTTGTTGTTGATGTCAACCGTGGAAATGACGCGCTCGGCGTTCAGGTCAAAAAAAGCCGCATCCGCCAGCGCCAGCGCAATTTCCGTCGCGTAGCCCACGCCCCAGCTTGCGTGTTCGAGCATATAGCCCAGGTCCATCACGCCTTTTTCGATCATGGACAGATCGCAGGCGCCGATGACGCGCCCGGTCTGGGTGTGTTCGACGGCCAGTTCGAAGCGAGTGCGCGGCCTTTCTTCTTGCGATTCCAGGACGCTGTCCAGATATTCGCGGCTCGACTCCTCGTCGCGCGGACCGAAAAACATGTAGCGCGTCACGCGCGCATCGCCGGAGTAGGTGACGATGCTCGCCAGATCGCGCTCTTGAAATTCGCGCAAAGTCAGCCGCGCAGTGTGGATGGGCAGCTTCAGACTGCGCATGAATCGCGAACCGCGGTGGTCGCGAAGGCGGCGCGGCGCGAACGCGGCTTGGTCAGCAGCATCTGCACATCGCCCAACTGCCGCTCTTCGAAGCCGCCCTCGCAGTAGCACAGGTAATATTCCCACATGCGGATGAAGGAGTCGGGATAGCCCTGCGCCCGAACTTCCGGCAGCCGCGACTGAAAGCGCTCACGCCACAGGCGCAAGGTGCGCGCGTAATGCGGTCCGATGTCTTCCAGGTGCGACAATTTCATGTCGGTGGTGCGTGCCACGGAATCTACGATGGCTTGGATCGAGGGGATGAAGCTACCCGGAAAGATGAAGCGCTTGATGAAGTCCACCGAGCGCGCCGCCTGTTCGTAGAATTGATCGGCAATCGTGATGGCTTGCAGCAGCATGGCGCCATCTGATTTGAGCAGCCGGCCACATTGCTGGAAATACGTATCCAGAAATTGATGGCCGACGGCCTCGATCATTTCGATTGACACGAGCGCATCGAATTCGCCACGTACGTCGCGGTAATCGTCTTTGAGCAGCGTGATGCGGCTCGAGAGGCCGGCGCGCTCGATGCGCTCCTTGGCCATATCGTGTTGTTCCTGCGAAATGGTGGTGGTCGTCACATGGCAGCCATAGCGGCTGGCGGCGTGAATCGCCAGTCCGCCCCAGCCGGTGCCGATTTCCAACAGGTGCTGACCCGGCCGCAACGCCAGCTTTGCGCAGGCGGCGTCGAACTTGGCGATCGATGCCTCGTACAGCGTGGAGTTCTGATGCTCGAAAATGCCGCACGAGTAGGCCATGGTCTCGTCCAGGAACAGCTCGAAAAACTGGTTGCCCAGATCGTAGTGCGCGGCAATGTTGCGGCGGCTGCCGAGTTTGTCATTGCGGTTGAGCCAATGGGCCAATTTGAACAGGGGCTCGCTGAGCCGTGACCAGCCCGAGTCGATGTCATTCATCAAATGGCGATTCACCACCATGAGCCGCACCAACGCTGTCAGGTTGTCGCAGCGCCAGCTGTCGTTCATGTACGCCTCGCCGGCACCGACGGTGCCACCGAACACGGCATCGGAATAAAACGCCGGCGACCGCACCCGAATGGTGGTCTCGAACGGCGACTCCGCGGTCACGCGTCCGAACACGCGCTCCTGGCTGCCGTCGACGAGGCGCAGCCGGCCGAACTGGATCTTGCCCAGTTGTGACAACAGCAATGTCTTTGCCAGTCGCGTCAGCAACGACAGCAGCTGCGGCTGGTCCTGCGTATCGGCAGGCGCGGGAATGATCGAGGGTCTCATGTTCGCACCGGGTGGTCGTACACCGGGGTTTTCTTCAGCCACAATTTCAACGCCTGCCAATGGATGGCGGCCGCCACCTTCACCGTCATCAGCGGAAACCCGAGCAGCAGCCACACCAGCGCCTTTGCGTTAAGCGGTTCATGGTTCAGTGACAAGGTGGCGTCGAACATCGAGTGACCGTCGCGAAAGTTTTGCATATGGACGAACAGATGCTCGCCGGGCGCATTGAAACGCCAATCATATTGCATGTCCATGGGCATGAACGGCGATACGTGGAAACGCTTGTCGAAGGCGAACCGCTTCACACGTTCCTGGTCGTGGGTTGCATCCAGCACGTAGGCGTGACGCTCGGCCCAAGGCGTATTGGTGATTTCCGCGACGATGCTTTCGACGCGGCTGTCGGCAGCATCGAAGCAATAATAAAAGCTGACCGGGTTGAAGCAATGACCGAAGTAGCGCAGATGCGTGAGCAATCGGATCGGACCCTGCGGCCGGCGCGACAGGCGCTTCTCCACCAGATCGCGCACCGCCGTGTCCAGCGGCACGGAGTCGGGACCGAGGTAGTCGCTGCGCTTGAAGCGGGCCAGCGCCCAGCGCCGCGCCGACCAGAAAGGCACGCCGTCGAACAGCCTCGGCAATTCCGACAGGTCGATGTACAGCATGAACATGCGATAGGTGAAGCGGTTGCGGGTCGGCGCCGTGCGCCGATGCCTAACCCACCCTTTGTAGATGCGGCTGTGCATGGGAGGACTGCTGTTTGAAATGGCCCAGCGCACTGAGCGCGCTACGTACGCCGTCTTCGTGAAAACCGTAGCTCCAATAGGCGCCGCAGTAATAGGTGCGCCGCGAGCCGCTGATATCGGCGTGTCGCTTTTGCGCCGCCACCGCTGCCGCGGTGTACACGGGATGATGATAAACAAAGCGCTGCAACACCTTGGACTCATCGACGTCGGCCGAGCGGTTCAAGGTGAGCATGAATTGCACCGGCGCCTGCAGCGATTGCAGGATGTTCATGTTGTAGGTGACGGTGACGCGCTCGTACTGTTCGATGGGCAGATGGTAGTTCCAGGCCGCGTGAGCGAGATTGCGGCGCGGCATCATGCGCTCGTCCGTATGCAGCACCGCTTCATTGGCCTGGTAACCGATCGCGCCGAGAATCTCGGATTCCTGCGGCGATGGATCTGACAGCAGCCGCAGTGCCTGGTCGCTGTGGCAGGCGATGAAGACCTGATCGAAATGTTCGACCTCGCCCGCGCGTGTTCGCAGCACCACCTGATGCGGCTGCCGTACGATGGACGCGACCGCGGTGTTCAGCCGAATTCCGCGGCCCAACGGCGCCGCCAACCGCTTCATGTACTCGCGTGAACCGCCCTGGATGACCCGCCAAGTAGGTCGGTCGTTGACGCTGAGGAAGCCGTGATTGGCGAAGAACTCGACGAAGAATCGCACCGGAAAATGCAGCATGTCGACCGGGCGCGACGACCAGATCGCAGCGCCCATCGGGATAATGTAGTGATCGATGAAATAGCGCGAGTAGCCCTCGCGACTCAGGTAGTCGCCGAGGCTCAGGTCGGTGGCTGCATCGCGCAGCAATTGGGGCGCGCGGCGATTGAACTTGACGATGTCCGCGACCATCCGCAGGAACGAGGGGCGCAAGAAATTGCGGCGCTGGGCGAACAACGAGTTGAGGGACGTGCCGTTGTATTCCAAGCCGGTGGTTTCGCACCGTACGCTGAAGCTCATGTCGCTGTGCTGCCAGGGCACGCCCAGTTCTTCCAGCAATTCGATGAAGCGCGGGTAGGTCCAATTGTTGTAGACGATGAATCCGGTGTCGATGGCATAGGGTCGGCCGGCGTGCTCCACATCCACGGTGTTGGTGTGTCCGCCGATGTAATGCGCCGATTCGAAAACGGTCACGTCATGCTCCCGGCACAGCCGGTAAGCGGCCGTCATTCCGGAAATTCCCGATCCGATGACTGCAATGCGCATGCGACGTGGCGATCCTTTATCGCGCCGGCGCAAGTGCCGGCGACCTTGTTTTATTCGTCCAGTGGGGCCGGGTGGATGCACCCGCTGTCGTTTATTTTGCAGTACGTGTTGGCGGAGCGCCACTGGCCATCGATCGGGTCAGCGGGGCCCCGGCGAATCAAATTGCGGCCGAATCCGGTGGCCGGGCCCGGTCAGTCCGCCCGGGGCGGATGGCGCGGGTTCAATGCCGGCGCGATGAGTCCCGAATGGTGGCCGGTACGGGGTTCAGATCCCAGATCAGCCCTGTGAAGGAGAGCATTTTCAGCAGATAGAAGGTGATATCGACCTCCCACCAGTAAAAGCCCTGTCGCGCGGAGGAGGGGTAGTGGTGGTGGTTGTTGTGCCAGCCTTCACCCAGCGTGAGCATCGCCAGCCAGGGATTGTTGCGGCTGTCATCGTTGGTCTTGTAGCGCTGGCGGCCAAAGACATGCGACAGGGAGTTGATCGTATAGGTGCCGTGATAGGTCGCCACAGTGGAGACAAAAAATCCCCATACCAGCATCTGCCATCGATCGGTGCCCAGGTCGGGCGCGACGTTCTCCAGAAGGACTCCGGACAGAAACACGCCGACAGCCAATAGCAACGGCACGAATATGTCGAACCGATCCAGGAAACGCAGTTCCGGGAATTTCATTAGATCCTTGACGCGGTTCAGATCCGGCGCGAAATGCTTGCCAGACAGAAACCATCCCATGTGACTCCACCAGAAGCCTTGCTGCCGCGGCGAGTGAACGTCGTTGGGCTTGTCGGAAAAGGCATGGTGATGGCGGTGATGCGCGGCCCACCAGATCGGTCCGCGTTGCACGGCCGAGGCGCCGAGGACACCAAACAGGAACTGACCGGCGCGGGAAGTCTTGAAGCTACGGTGTGAAAAATAGCGATGATAAAAGCCGGTGATGGCGAACATCCGCACGAAATACAGCGCCACGGCAGTTGCCAGCGCCACCCAGCTGAAGCCGACCCAGATGACCGCCAAACAGGCGACGTGCATCCCCAAGAATGGCAGGACGCGGCCCCATTCGACCCGGTGATCGTTTGCTCGCGCGGTCGAACTGCTGGTGTCGAACCACCCTCGCAAAGTGCGGACCAGGCGCGTCCACAGGGATATGCGCGCTTCGGGATCAGGCTCGTAAATCATTGAGGCTCGTTCGCGTTTCGCGATCTTAAAGGGTGGGGGATGATACAGACGGGCTATTGATTGCGCAGCGCCGCGATGCGCTCATCCAGGGGCGGATGGCTCATGAACAGACGCTGCAGCCCGCGCGCGCCGCCGGCATTGATGGCGAACGCCTGCATCTGTTCCGGCAGCGGGCCGTCATGGCCGCGTTTCAGCGCTTCCAGCGCGCTGATCATGTTCTGCTTGCCGGTGAGGCTGGCGCCGCCGGCGTCGGCGCGGAATTCACGCCGCCGCGAGAACCACATGACGATCATGCTCGCGAAGATGCCCAGTACCAGCTGCGCCACCATGGTGGAGATGAAGTAGCCGATGCCTGAACCCTCGCGGTCATTGCGGAAAACCGCGCGGTCGACAAAGCTGCCGATGATGCGCGACAGGAAAATGACGAAGGTGTTCACCACGCCCTGGATCAGGGTCAGCGTGACCATGTCGCCATTGGCGACGTGCGTGATCTCGTGGCCGAGGACGGCTTCGGCCTGCGGGCGGGACATGCTGGCCAGCAGTCCCGAACTGACCGCCACGAGCGCGGCATTGCGTCGCGCGCCGGTGGCGAACGCGTTCATGTCAGGAGAGTCGAAAATGCCGACTTCAGGCATGCCGATGCCGGCTTGATTGGCCAGGCGCGTCACAGTGTTGACCAGCCAATGTTCCTGCTCGGTTTGCGGCTGCTGGATGACGCGTACGCCCATCATTCGCTTGGCGGTCCATTTGGAAATGGCCAGCGAAATCAACGAGCCGCCGAATCCGAACACGGCCGCCATGAGCAGCAATCCGCCGTATCCGCCCTGTCCAAAATGCACCCCGAAGGCGCTTTCGAGCACGAACAGGACCAGGCTCAGCAATGCCAGAACCGCGATATTGGTCAGAATGAACAGGAAGATTCGTTTCATAGGGGTTCATGGTCGGGACTTTCGCACCGATTTTCAAGGGAGCGGGGTGGAATTGCTGCGCGAGCCCGGAGGTGAAGGTCAACCGCAGGTTGGATGTAGTAAGGTGAGTGAGGTTCCGCTCTTGAGAATCGTGCGTTTGACTCAATGGTGGGAGGGTTCAAAAGAGATGCCATGGAATACAAGGACTACTACAAGACGTTAGGAATCGACCGCACGGCCACTGCGGAGGAGCTGAAGCGCGTCTATCGGAAGCTCGCCCGGAAGTATCACCCGGACGTCAGCAAGGAAAAGAACGCCGAGGAGAAGTTCAAGGCCGTCCAAGAGGCCTACGAGGTCCTCAAGGACCCTGAAAAGCGCGGTCTGTACGATCAACTCGGTCCGAATTATCGGGCCGGCCAACAATTCAGGCCACCGCCGGACTGGGAACAGCGCTTTGGCGGCGGCGGGTCGCGCCGTGCATCCCGGGACGATCTGAATGGCTTCAGTGATTTCTTTTCGCAAATGTTCGGCGGCGCGGGCGAGGAATTCGTTCAACCCGAGGCCGACGCGGGCAATCTGGAAGTGACCCTCGAGGAGGCGTTCACGGGCACCAAGCGTCGAGTTCAACTCAACGACCGGGGCCGGGCCAAGAGCATCGATGTGCAGATTCCCGCCGGCGTCACCGAAGGCCAGGCACTGCGTGTCGCCGCGGGCAGCGATCGACCGGCATTGATCTTCAAGATCCGGATCCGGCCGCATTCGCGTTTCGTGGTGGAGGGCATGAATGTGACCCTGGAGTTGCCGCTGGCACCCTGGGAGGCTGCTTTGGGTGCGAAGGTGACCGTTCCGACGCTGGCAGGCTCCGTGGATCTGACCATTCCGGCCGGCGCGCAATCGGGCCAGAAGCTGCGCTTGCGCGGCCGTGGATTGCCCGGCAGCACCCCCGGCGATCAGCTGGTCATGATCAAGATCGTCAATCCGCCGGCCGTATCAGCCCACGAGAAGGCGATCTACGAGCGGATGCAGAAGGAATTCAGCTTCGACGCTCGGGCCAACTGGCCGTAAGAGCAAGCAACCTCCGACAGGTGAGGCGCTCGCCCGCCTGACTATCCAAGGCATTGGCGTCGCACATTGTCGCGATCCGTCACTCCCTTTTGTATTGGCGATGCAACAACCCTCGCAGGTGACTAGCAATTCTTCTAGCTAGCAAATTCCGTTCGGTCTGCGAGCATAGGGCCTGGCAAAAAACCGAAGTTGTCGCGTTCACTCAACGTAAGTTTACTGCGGCATCCTTTCAATTCGATGGCGAGGGGAATTGATATGCGAAGCATCTGGATGACTGGCGGCCTGTTGGCTGCATTGACATGGGCGGTTTCAGCAACCGTGCGCAGTCCGTCATTTCCACCAACACGCCGTTTCAGCCAGAAACGGTGGATTCAGTTGAAGTGGGCGCGAAGCTGGAGTTCCTCGACCGCCGGCTGGCCGTCAATGCGGCCGCGTTCAACGCCAAATACAAGAACCTGCAGCAGAACACCACGATCCCCGGCGGCCCCACCGGCAACGAAACCATCGTGAGCAACGTGGGGTCGGCGGTGATCCGCGGCGTGGAAATCGACGTAATCGCGCGCGCCACGCAGGACCTGACGTTGAATGTGTCGCTGGGCACGTTGAACTCACATTTCAACGGTTTCATCACGCAAGCGCCGGGCGCTGCGGGCCTGGAAACCTTCGATTACTCGAACAACGATCTGATCTATAACCCGAAATTCACGCTCTCCGCCGGCGCGGTGTACAAGGTGCCGGTGAGTTGGGGTGAGATCAACATGAATGTCGGCTATCGCCACATTGCCGAATACGACCAGCAGATCTCGCTCGGACCCATCACGCAGGTGGGCGGAGTCAACGTGGTCAACGGCAACGATCCGCGCGTGCGCGCCGCGGCGCAGAACCTCGTCGATGCGAGCATCTCCACCGTGTTCGACACACACAGCGGCAAACTGCGCGCCACCGTGTTCGGACGCAACCTCAGCGATGATCGCGGCACCAACGCGGCCTTCACCGTGGCAGGTCTGTGGTCATTCGCAGCGGCGCGCGAACCGCGCACGTACGGTGTGACCCTGGGCTACGAGTTCTGATGGGGGCACGCGAGGACGCGCACTACGCTCTCATAGAGAAGCTCTATGAGGCGACCGGCAAGGGTGACTGGAGCACGGCGGCGGGCTATCTCACGGAGGATTTCTTCGTGACCGAGGCCGACACCATGCCCTTCGCTGGGGTCTATCGGGGACGGGGCGCGTTGCAGGAGTTATACGTCAAGGTGATGGGGATGATGGACGTGGTCGATCTGTCCATCACCGAGACGACGGTGCGCGGCGACTACGCCGTGACCTTGCTGGACATGGTGCTGGCGGGCGATCCGCCAGTGCGTGTTCCGCTGGCGGAGATGTTCCGCTTCCGTGACGGCAAGGTGTGCGAGATCAAACCCTACTACTTCGATCCCACGCCCATTGTCCGGGCGGTTCAGCAACGTCGCCAAGCCCAGTCCTGACAGATGTCGCGCGGCAGCGCACGACATCGGCTTGGGTTCAGCTTGCAGGCAATCGGACCAGCGTCTTACCGACAGTGCGACCGCTCATAAGGTCGATGAAGGACTGAGGCGCCTCCTCCAGCCCGTCACGGACGTTGTTCAAGGCGATCAACTCACCGGAACTCACCCACGCGCTCAATTGCGCCTGGGCTTCTGGAATGCGGTTGTCGTGTTCATAGGTTAGAAACCCGCGCAAGGTCAGACGCTTGACCACGAGTTGCCAGAGCGTGCGCACGCCATAGGGATGGTCCTGGTCGTTGTAGTCGCTCACCATGCCGCAGACCACCACCCGGCCGTGGTCGGCCATCAGCGGCAGCAGCGTTTCCAACGTCGCGCCGCCTACATTGTCGAAATACACATTCACGCCCGCCGGTGCAGCCGCTCGAATCGCTGCGGCAAGGTCTGGGGTGCCGCGATAGTCGATGGCGGCATGAAACCCCAGCTTGAGCAGTTGAGCGGCCTTGGCGGCAGACCCTGCCAGCCCAATGACGCGGCAGCCCTGCAGGCGAGCGATCTGACCGGTGACGCTGCCCACCGCACCAGCTGCTGCGCTAATCAAGACAGTTTCACCGGGTTGCACGCGGCCGATTTCGTTCAAGCCAATCCAGGCCGTCAGTCCCGACGCGCCCAACGCGCCCATGTAGTGTTCGAGTGGAATGCCGGCTGCCACGGGGATCGCTTCGAGTCCGAGGGCGGCGCTGTCCAGGATGGACAGTTCTTCCCAGCCTGCCAGAGCTCGCACGATAGTGCCTTCCGGAAAGGCCGCGTTCTTCGAACGCAGCACGCGGCCCAGCGTCATGCCGCGGATGGTCTCGCCGATGGCGAGCGGCGGAAGATAGCTGGGGCGGTCGTCCATGAAGCC
>JANMXI010000027.1:0-21055 GCA_031394735.1 Pseudomonadota bacterium
ACTGCGCGGACTGTACGGCAGCGACGCGGAGGTCAAGGAGCTGATTGATCTGGCGCGTTCGCTGGAAGGTCTGGCACGCAATGCCGGTACGCATGCCGGCGGCGTGGTGATCGCACCGTCGGTGCTGACGGATTTCACGCCGCTGTACTGCGAAGAAGGCAGCAGCACCACCGTCACGCAATTTGACAAGGACGACGTCGAGGCCGCCGGCCTGGTCAAGTTCGACTTTCTGGGTCTGCGTACGCTGACCATCATCGATTGGGCGGTGCGCGACATCAACGCTGAGCGCGCACTCAAGGGCGAGCCGCCGTTGGTCGTGAACGAATTGCCGATGGACGATGCGGCCACCTTCACCTTGCTGAAGAGCTGCAAGACCACCGCGGTGTTCCAGCTTGAATCGCGCGGCATGAAGGACCTGATCCGGCGTCTGCAGCCGGACCGCTTCGGAGACATCGTCGCGTTGGTGGCGCTGTTCCGTCCCGGGCCGCTACAGTCGGGCATGGTGGACGACTTCATCGCGCGCAAGCACGACAAGACTGGGGCGACCATCGACTATCTGCATCCGGACTTGAAGCAGGTTTTGGCCGCGACCTACGGCGTGATCCTGTATCAGGAACAGGTCATGCAGATCGCGCAGATTCTGGCCGGCTACACGCTCGGTGGCGCCGACCTGCTGCGCCGGGCCATGGGCAAGAAGAAAGCCGAGGAAATGGCCAATCAACGTAGCGTGTTCGTCAGCGGCGCGGTGAGCCGTGGCGTGCAAGAGGCCAACGCCACGTACATCTTCGACCTGATGGAAAAGTTCGCCGGCTACGGTTTCAACAAATCGCACTCTGCGGCCTATGCGATGCTGTCGTATCAGACAGCCTGGCTCAAGGCGCACTACCCGGCGGCGTTCATGGCGGCGGGCCTGTCCTCCGATATGGACAAGACCGACAAGGTGGTCGTGCTCATCGACGAATGCGTGTCGATGAAGCTGCAGGTGCTGCCACCGGATGTGAACGAATCCGTGTACGCATTCAAAGTGGCGACGAGCAACAGCATCCGTTACGGCATGGGCGCGATCAAGGGCGTGGGTGCTGCTGCAGTGGAAGCGATGATCGCCGAGCGCAGCGCGAACGGTCCGTTCAAGGGCCTGGCGGACCTGTGCAAGCGCATCGATCTGCAGCGGGTCAACCGCCGTGTGCTGGAGGCCATGATCCGATCCGGCTGTTTCGATCGCATCGGTCCCAACCGCGCCACGCTGATGGTGCAGTTGGATCGTGCCATGCAGATGGGCGAGCAGAACTCGCGCGCACAGAGCACCGGCCAGGTGGATTTTTTCGGCATCAGCATCGCGGCCGAAAGCGACGACTCTTGCGCGCCGGAAACCTTGCTGCCGGATTGGAGCGAAGCAGTTCGGCTGGCCGGAGAGCGCGAAACGCTCGGCCTGTTCCTGACCGGCCACCCGATCTCCACCTATGAGCCGGACTTGAAGTTTCTGGTCAGTTCGCGCCTCTGCGATGCCGGCGGCCCGCGACCGCCGGCCGCCGCCGAGGGTGGGCGTAGCTGGGGCGGCAAACCCGCCACCATCGCCGGTCTTGTGCTGGAGATCCGCCGTCGTCCGAACCGGGTCATCCTGATCATGGATGATCGCACCGGCCGGCTCGAAGTGTCGCTGTACGATGAGGTGTTCCAACAACACCGCGATATCATCGTCAAAGATGCGGTGCTGGTGGTCGAGGGAACCTTGCGCTTCGATGACTTCATCGAAGCCTGGCGGCTCCAGGCCAAGTCGATGATGGACATCGATCGGGCGCGTGAACGGTTCGCGCGTCGACTGTGGGTGCGATGGCCGGCGGCCTTCGATGGTCCCACGGGCATGACGCGCTTCGAGGAATTGTTGAAGCCGTATCTGCGGGGTCCCTGCGCGGTGAGCGTGGTGCTCAACCGGCCCGACTATGCCGGCCGGCTGAACCTTGCCGATCACTGGAGCGTTCGCCCGAGCCGCGAGTTCCTGGACAAATTGACCAGCGTGGTGGGGCGCGAAGGCTGGTATCTAGCGTATGCTCCGCGTAACGATGTTCGTGTTGAGGAATCATCTTCATGGCAATGAATTTTCTAGAGTTTGAGCAGCCGATCGCCGAACTCGAAGCGAAGATCGAGGAACTGAAGTTCCTGGGGTCGGACGCCGGCGTCAAGATCACCGAGGAGGTCAAGAAGCTGCAGTCCAAGAGCCGCGCGCTGACCACCAGCATTTTCGCGAATCTTAGTCCGTGGCAGATCACGCAGCTCGCGCGTCATCCGCAGCGACCGTATGCACTGGACTACGTGTCGATGATTTTCAGCGATTGGAATGAATTGCATGGCGATCGCATGTACGGCGACGATCTGGCCATCGTCGGAGGACTCGCGCGTCTGGAGGGAATGCCGGTCATGTTGATCGGCCATCAGAAGGGCCGAGACACCAAGGAGCGCGTGCGGCGCAACTACGGCATGCCCAAGCCGGAAGGCTATCGCAAGGCGCTGCGTCTGATGAAAATGGCCGAACGTTTCCGTCTGCCGATCGTCACGCTGATCGACACGCCCGGTGCGTACCCGGGCATCGGCTCCGAGGAGCGTGGCCAGAGCGAAGCCATCGCGCGTAATTTGTTTGAGATGTCCAACCTCGCCGCACCCATCTTGAGCATCGTCATCGGCGAGGGAGGGTCGGGCGGCGCCTTGGCCATCGGTGTCTGCGACCGGTTGGTCATGCTGCAATTCTCGGTCTACTCGGTGATTTCGCCGGAAGGTTGCGCCTCGATTCTGTGGAAGAGCGCCGACAAGAAAGAAGTCGCTGCCGATGCGATGAATATCACCGCCGATCGCCTGAGCAAGCTGGGGTTGGTCGATGAGGTCATCAAAGAGCCCTTGGGTGCGGCGCATCGCGACCCGCAGGCCATGGCCGAAGCACTCAAGGCCAGCGTCATCAAAAACCTGGCGGAATTGTGCCGTCAGCCCATCACCTCGCTTCTGGATAATCGTCAGAAGCGCTTGAGTTCCTTCGGTGTTTTCCGCGAATGACCTGCAACGGGCGTTGCGTGCACTGCAGCCGGCGAACGCGACTGGGTATGTCGTCGGTCTAAGCGGCGGCGCAGATTCGGCCGCCTTGCTAGCGGCAATGGCTGCTTTGCGCCCTGAACTTGGCGCGCAGACGCTGCGAGCCGTCCACATCGATCATGGCTTGCAAGCGGGCTCAGGGCAGTTCGCGGTCCTGTGTGAACGGATCTGCCACCGTTTCGACGTGCCACTCACGGTGCATACCCTGTGCATCGACGCGCACGTCGGCCGCTCCGTCGAAGAACTCGCCCGTGAGGCGCGCTACACGGCGCTCGCAGCGGATCTGCGGCAGGGCGAATCGCTGCTCACCGCGCATCACGCTGCGGATCAGGCCGAGACCTTTTTGCTGCAGGCATTGCGCGGCGCCGGGCCTGCCGGCCTTGCGGGGATGCCCATGGCGCGCGCTTTTGGGCGTGGCTGGCACCTGCGGCCGTTGCTCGACGTCGAGGTTGTGGATTTGCGCGCCTGGCTCGCCACGCAGGGCATTGAGCATGTCGAGGACGCCATGAACGCGGATGCGCGCTTTGACCGTGCCTTTCTGCGCCACGCACTCTGGCCTGTGCTCGCGCAGCGCTGGCCGGCGGCTGCCGCGGTGCTGTCGCGCTCGGCGGCTCATGTGGCGCAAGCGCAGCGCTGGTGCGATGCCATCACGCAGGCAGACCTGGACGCGTGCCGTGACGGCGCGGCACTTAGCGCGGCACGCCTGCGGCACTTGAGTCACTCGCGGCAGTTGGCGGTTCTGCGTGCCTTCGTCGACGCTGCAAATTGTCGTGCGCCGTCGCAACGGCGGCTGCAAGAAGGGCTGCGACAGATGCTCGATGCGCGCGGCGATCGCATGCCGGCCGTTCATTGGGCGCAACATGCCTTGCGCCGCTATCAGACTCGGATCTATCTGACGCCGGACACGATTACGGAGCCCATCCCTCGCGACTGGAATTGGCGAACCGAACTTGTGCTGGGGTGGGGCGCCGGCTTGGGCACTTTGCGCCTGCGGCCGCGCGCCGGCGGTCTCGACGCCGCTCAGTTGCCCGCAGTTCTGCAGGTGCGGCCGCGCGTCGGTGGTGAAGCGCTCAAACCTGCACTGGGGTCAGCGACGCGCGAGGTGCGGCATTTGTTCCAGCAACACGGGATCGTGCCCTGGATGCGCGCGACCATTCCTTACCTCTACACCGGCAAATCCTTGCTGGCGGTCGCCGATCTGTGGACGGATGCGCGATACCGCGTGGCGGCCGGCGCGCCGGGCCTGGCGCTGGTCTGGGACGAGGCGCCGCCGCTGGTCTAGAAAGCATGCCGCAGGATTGAAAGAAGGTGAATTCGATTGTCGCCCGGTGACCGATCTGCTAACCTGAATTCCCGTCGAATTCTAAATTTAATTCGTAACTTTTCATTCGATTGCGTGCGCTGCATGGGTGGCGTGCGTCATCCATTTTTAATCGGCGGTGACTCATCATGACTCGATTCGTATTCGTCACCGGCGGTGTCGTTTCATCCCTTGGAAAAGGCATCGCGGCGGCATCCCTGGGCGCGATTCTCGAGTCGCGCGGCCTCAAAGTCAGCATGGTCAAGCTCGACCCCTACATCAACGTCGACCCCGGCACCATGAGTCCCTTTCAGCACGGCGAGGTGTTCGTCACTGCCGATGGCACCGAAACGGACTTGGACCTGGGACATTACGAGCGCTTCATCCACACCACCACCGGCCGCCATAGCAATTTCACCACGGGGCGCATTTACGAGCGGGTGATTGCCAAAGAACGGCGCGGCGATTACCTCGGCGCCACCGTGCAGGTCATCCCGCACATCACCGATGAAATCAAGCACAGCATCCGGCTGGGCGCCGGCAACGCAGATGTGTGCATGGTCGAAATCGGCGGAACGGTCGGCGACATCGAATCGCTGCCGTTTCTCGAGGCGATCCGTCAGATGGGCGTGGAACTGGGTCGCAATCGCTGTCTGTACATGCATCTGACGTTGGTGCCGGTGGTCGGTGGATCCGGCGAAATCAAAACCAAACCCACGCAGCATTCGGTCAAGGAATTGCGCAGCATCGGCATCCAGCCCGACGTATTATTGTGCCGCTGCCAGCAGACGCTGCCCGATGAACAGCGCCGCAAGATCGCCTTGTTCACGAATGTGGAGGAGCGGGCGGTGATCTCCGCGGTCGACTCCGACGACATCTACAAGATTCCCCTGCTGCTGCGCGAGCAGTTCCTGGATGACATCGTGGTGGAGAAACTGAATTTGACGGCTCCGCCGGCCGATCTGTCGGATTGGCGCGCGGTGGTGACGGCCAAACAAAACCCGGAAGCCACGGTGGACATCGCCATGGTCGGCAAGTACGTGCAGATCCGCGACTCCTACATTTCGCTCAATGAAGCGCTGATGCACGGCGGGATCAAAACGCGCACGCGCGTCAACATCCATTACATCGAATCGCAGGACATCGAGCGTTCGGGCACGGCGTGTCTTGCGCGCATGGACGCCATCCTGGTTCCGGGCGGCTTCGGCGATCGCGGCATCGAGGGCAAGATCCAGGCGGTTCGCTATGCGCGCGAAAATCGCATTCCCTACCTGGGCATTTGCCTGGGGATGCAGCTGGCCATCATCGAGTACGCGCGCAATGTGATGGCGCTGAAGGACGCGAACAGCACCGAGTTCGATCGCGCGACGCACCACCCGGTCATCGGTCTGATCACCGAGTGGCAGGATCTGGCGCGCGGTCAACAGGTTCGCGACGAAAAATCCAGCCTCGGTGGCTCGATGCGTCTGGGTGAGCAGGAAGTGCGGCTGCAACCCAATTCTCTGACCCGCGCGGTGTACGGCAAAGATTCGATATTCGAACGACATCGTCACCGTTACGAGTTCAACAATCATTACCTGGACGAAATGGCCGCCGCGGGCCTGCGCTTCAGCGGCTTTTCCGGCGATGACCTGGTGGAATTCATCGAATTGCCGACCCACCCGTGGTTTCTGGCCAGCCAGTTCCATCCCGAGTTCACCTCCACGCCGCGCGACGGTCATCCGTTGTTCACCGGCTTCATTCGCGCGGCGCGCGAATATCGCGCGGCGTTGCAGCCGGGACGCGCCACGGCATGAAGCTTACCGGGTTCGACGTCGGCGTCGATCGGCCGCTGTTTCTGATCGCCGGCCCCTGCGTGATCGAAAGCGAGGCGCTGATCCTGGACGTCGCCGGCAAGCTCAAGGAAATCACCGCCGCGCTGCAGGTGCCGTTCATTTTCAAAGCCTCCTTCGACAAGGCCAATCGTTCGTCGCGCGTAAGCTTCCGCGGTCCGGGCATCGATGCGGGGTTGAAGTCGCTGCAGAAAGTTCGCGAGCAGATCGGCGTGCCGGTGCTCACCGATGTTCACGAAGACACGCCGCTGGACGAGGTGGCGAGTGTCGTCGATGTGCTGCAGACCCCCGCGTTTTTGTGCCGGCAGACCAACTTCATTCTTGCCGTGTCCTCGCAGGGCAAACCCGTCAACATCAAGAAGGGTCAGTTTCTGTCTCCCTGGGAAATGCAGAACGTGGTGGACAAGGCGCGCTCCACCGGCAATGAACAGATCATGGTGTGCGAGCGCGGATTTTCCTTCGGCTACAACAATCTGGTCTCGGATATGCGCTCACTCGCGGTGATGCGCGCCACGGGCTGCCCGGTAGTGTTCGATGCCACGCATTCGGTGCAGTTGCCCGGCGGCAAGGGCGAGAGTTCCGGCGGGCAGCGCGAATTCGTGCCGGTATTAGCGCGAGCCGCAGTCGCGGCCGGCGTGGCGGGCGTGTTCATGGAAACCCACCCCGATCCTGCGAAGGCTCTGTCCGACGGCCCCAACGCCTGGCCACTGGCGCGCATGCAGGCGCTGCTCACCACGCTGGTGCAGATCGATCGCAGCGTCAAACAATCTCCATTTGAGGAATCTCTGTTATGAGTCGAATCGTCGATGTGCGCGGGCGGGAAATCATTGACTCGCGCGGCAACCCCACCGTCGAGGCCGATGTGGTGCTGGAATCCGGAGTGCTCGGTCGAGCCGCCGTGCCTTCGGGCGCATCGACCGGATCGCGTGAAGCCATGGAACTGCGCGATGGCGATGCAAAGCGCTACGGCGGCAAAGGTGTTCGCAAGGCCGTGGAGCACGTCAACAAGGACATCCGCGATCTGCTGAACGGCTACGACGCGCAGGATCAGCAGGGCCTCGACGGCAAAATGCTCGCTGCCGATGGCACTGAGTACAAGTCCAAGCTCGGCGCGAATGCGATTCTGGCCGTGTCGCTGGCGGCGGCGCGGGCTGCGGCTACGGATCGCAAGCTTCCGCTGTACCGTCACCTGAGCACGACCAGCGAATTTGTAATGCCGGTGCCGATGATGAACATCATCAATGGCGGCGCGCATGCCGACAACAGCGTCGACATTCAAGAATTCATGATCCTCCCTGTCGGCGCACCGTCGCTGTCCGAAGCGCTGCGCTATGGCGCAGAGATTTTTCACACGCTGAAAAAAGTGCTGCATGAAAAGGGCTTGAATACAGCAGTGGGCGACGAGGGCGGCTTTGCGCCGGATCTGCCGTCCAATGAAGCGGCGTTGAGCACTATCATGCAGGCGATCGAGCGCGCCGGGTACAAGCCGGGCAAAGACGTGTACCTGGGGCTGGATGTGGCGAGCACGGAGTTTTTCAAAGACGGCGTGTATGAATTGGAATCCGAGCACCGCAAATTCAGCGCGCAGGAATTTGCAGACTATCTCGCGGACCTCGTGGTGCGATATCCCATCGTGACCATCGAGGATGGCATGAGCGAAGGCGATTGGGCCGGCTGGTCGATCCTGACGCAGAAGCTTGGCAGCAAGGTGCAGTTGGTGGGGGACGATTTATTCGTCACCAACACCAAGATTCTTGCCGAAGGCATCCAGAAGAAAATCGCCAATGCGATTCTGATCAAGCCGAATCAGATCGGCACCCTGACCGAGACACTGGCGGCGATCGACATGGCGGCTGCCGCGCGCTATGCGGCCATCGTGTCGCACCGCTCGGGCGAAACCGAGGATACGACCATCGCCGACATCGCGGTGGGCACGAGCGCCACGCAGATCAAGACCGGCTCCATGTCGCGATCGGATCGCGTCGCCAAGTACAATCAGCTGCTGCGCATCGAGGCGGAGTTGGGTGCGAAAGCCAGCTACGCCGGGAAGCGGGCCTTGTCGGTGCCGCTGCCCTAACGAAGGGCGGGCTATACAGCCCCGAGTGAGGCCGGATATGCGCAGATACGCGTGATATCGGTTCCACTTTCTCAAGTGATCATGCTAAGCTCATGTCCCCATGAGGATTTTCGCTTTTTCGCTGGCTGCGGCCCTGATGATGCTCCAGTATCGCCTTTGGATCTCTGATCAAGGCGTTCGTGAGGTTTCTCGTCTCAAAGAAGCTCTGGCCACCCAATTGGCCGACAACCACGAGCAGACCGAACGCAACCGGCAATTGGCGGCAGAAGTCACCGACCTGAAAGAGGGCATGAGCGCCCTGGAAGAGCGGGCACGTAGCGAATTGGGGATGATCGGCAACGGTGAAACTTTCTACCAAGTGGTGACGCCCGCAACGCTGGTACCCGCCGATTCGGCTGCCGCAGCGCCTCCCGCCGCTGCGCATGCTCCGATTACCGCCCGGGCGGAATGACCTCCTCCAATTCTTCGGCCCGCTATTGGGCCATCGTGCCCTCCGCCGGCCGCGGTGAGCGCTTTGCATCCACGGTGGACGGATCGGCGCCGGTGGTCTTCACCGCCGCGTCACGCAAGCAATACGCCGCGCTCGCCGGCGCTTCTGTCATCCAATGGTCTTTGCGCCCGCTGCTGCGCGAAACCTCGATTGAAAAGGTCATCGTGCCGCTGGCGGCTGATGATGATCATTGGCCGATTATTGCGGCGAGCATCGCGCAAGAATTTCCCGACAGCGTTCACAAGCTGCAAACCTGCCGCGGCGGCGACAGCCGTCAAGAATCGGTGTTGCTCGGCCTTGCGGCGTTGCACGGGCTGGCCGCGCCGCGCGACTGGGTGTTGGTTCACGATGCGGCCCGACCCTGTCTCCCCGTCGCCGACCTCGCCGCCTTGTTGCAGGCGCTGCGTGCAGACCCTGCCGGTGCTTTGCTCGCCGTGCCGGTCGCCGATACGCTTAAAAAGGGCGCCGGCGGGAATTGCGTGGGTACGGTGGATCGGACCGGGTTGTGGCGCGCATTGACGCCGCAGGCGTTTCGCTTCGAGGAATTGCAGCGCGCATTGCAGGATGCCGCGCGCGCCGGCGTCACTGTGACCGATGAGGCGCAGGCGTTGGAGCGCATCGGCATCGGCGCGCAGCTCATCGCGGCATCGGACGACAACATCAAAGTGACCCGCGCTGCTGATCTGAAGGTGGCAGCGCGAACGCTGACATCGCTACGAGGTAACACTATGCGAATCGGTCAGGGGCTTGACGTGCACGCGTTCACTGCGGGCGATCACGTGACGCTCGGTGGCGTGCGCATCGCGCATCACCGCGGCATCCTTGCGCACTCCGATGGCGATGTGGTGATTCACGCCTTGTGCGACGCCATTCTGGGCGCGCTGGGCGAGGGCGATATCGGACGCCACTTTCCGGATACCGATGCACGTTTCCGCGGTGCCGACAGCCGCTTGTTTCTGCGCGAAGTGGCTGCCCGGATGCGCAGCGCCGGATGGCAGGTCGTCAACGCCGATATCACCGTCACCGCACAGGCGCCGCGCATCGCCGCGCACGCCACGGCTATGATCGAGAATTTGCGCCAGGATCTGCAGGTAGAGTCTGCGCGCATCAACATCAAGGCGACGACCACGGAACAGCTGGGCTTCATCGGGCGCGAAGAAGGTCTGGCGGCGAACGCCGTGGTCCTGCTCGAACCGGAACGCAAATGACGGCGAACTCGGAAGGCATGGATGCCTGGATCAACGCCGCGCTGCATCCGCCGCGCGCACATGGCGCGCCGCTGCCGGCGGTCCAATGGCGTGCGGTTCCGGAAGATTTTTGTGTCGATGAAATTCTCTCCTTCGAGCCCAGCGATGCCGGCAGCCATTGGCTGCTGCGCGTGGAGAAGCGCGGCGCGAACACACGCTGGGTGGCGGCGGAGCTTGCGCGGCTGGCCAAGACGCATCCCGGCGAGGTGGGTTACGCTGGGTTGAAGGATCGACATGCGTTGACGGTGCAATGGTTCAGCGTTCCCGCCGCGCCGCAGGGAAGTGACTTCTGGGCCGCCGTGAGTACGCAGGAGTTTCGCGTGTTGGAAGTGCGCGCCAATGCACGCAAGCTGCGACGCGGCGCGCTCGATGGCAATCGTTTCAAGATCCGCCTGCGCGAAGTAGGCTGGTCGCGCGAGCAGCTGGAGGTCAAGCTGAACGCGGTGCGGCAGCATGGCGTGCCCAACTATTTCGGACCGCAGCGCTTCGGGCGCGAGGCCTTCAATCTACAGCGTGCGGCGCAATGGATACAGTCGGGCGAAGCGCCACGCGGTCGTGCACCGCGCGACTTCGCACTCTCTGCGGCACGGTCGGTGATGTTCAACGCCGCGCTTGCTGCGCGCGTCGCGGCAGGTTCCTGGTCGCAGCTTGCGCCGGGTGATCTGGCCTGCCTGGACGGTAGCAACAGTCACTTCGTCGTCGACAGCGTCGATGCGGAATTGCGCGAGCGGCTGGCGCGCTTTGACATTCACCCCAGCGGCCCGCTGTGGGGTCGCGGCGAACCCCAGAGCGGCGCAGGCGTGAAGGCGCTGGAAATGCAGGTCGCGGCGCAATTCCCCGGCATCGCAGCGTTAATGGCGCAGGAAGGTTTGCAGCAGGAGCGTCGCGCGCTGCGCACGGCGGTGCGCGAGCTTCACTGCGAGCAGGACGGCGGAACGTTGAGCCTGGCGTTTGAACTGGGTCGCGGTCAATTCGCCACTGCGGTATTGCGCGAGATCTGCGACCTGGAAGCGATGCCGGTGCACGAATCGGCCGAAGAGTAGTCGCGCAACGCTTGCTGCGCGCCGCACCGACGCAGGCACCGAGAGATGCGTTTTACAGGTGCAGCGGCAGGTCAGGCTCGCAGCAGCACGTACAACGCGCCGGCGCCGCCGTCGATGGCGCGCGCCGAGGTGAAGGCCACTACATCGTGGTTGCGACGCAGCCAGGAGTTGACCGCGGATTTGAGCACCGGTCCGCGCGCTCCGGAGCGATAGCCCTTGCCGTGCACGACCTGTATGCAGCGCAGATTCTCATCACGGCTGCGGGTGATGAAGTCGAGCAAACAATCCCACGCCGCCTGCTGCGTCAGGCCATGCAGATCGATCTGTGCCTGCGCGGGAATCAGTCCGCGGCGAAGTTTTTTGAACAGGTGATCCTGGATGCCGGCACGGCGAAAACTCAAGGTCTCATCAGGCAGCGTGTCGGACTCGATCACCGGCGGGCCGTAGTCTTTGGCGCCGGTGCGCAGTTCTGCCGCCGCGGCGCGCAGCGCGCCGGCTGCAGCGCGCGTTCGAGGCCGGGGTTTTGGCTTCGCCAGCCCTGCGGGTATCGGCGGCGGCTGCAACGGCTTGACACCGCGCACGGCCTCGCGAAAATCGTGAGTGTCGAGTTCGACGAGAGTTTTCTTCGCGACCGGCTTGCGCATGTGGGGAACTCGTTCTGGTATCTGCTGATGCGGTGATGCAGTATAGTGTCCGTCGCACAACTCGCCAGCAAATAGCGTGAAAATCCTTTTATCAAACGACGACGGTTACCGGGCGGAAGGGCTGACTGCGCTCGCTGCTGCAATCAAGCCGCTCGGCAATGTCAGCATCGTGGCGCCCGATCGCAATCGCAGCGGCGCCAGCAACTCACTCACCTTGGATGTCCCGTTGCGCGCCGCGCGCTTCGATACCGATGCGTATTACGTCAACGGCACGCCCACGGATTGCGTGCACCTGGCCATCTCCGGATTGTTCGACTTCGACCATGACATGGTCGTCTCAGGGGTAAACGACGGCGCCAATCTGGGCGATGACGTTCTGTATTCGGGCACGGTCGCCGCCGCCATGGAAGGACGCTTTCTGGGTCTGCCCGCCATCGCGGTGTCACTGGTGGTGGAGCCAGGCAGTCCGCGCAATTTCGACAGCGCCGCGCAAATCGCGCTCGACATGGTCAAGCGGCTGGCGTCGCATCCGCTGCCCAGTGCCACCATCCTGAACGTTAATGTGCCGGATCTGCCGGCCGGCGAATTGCGCGGCATCAAGGTCACGCGATTGGGTATGCGTCATCGCAGCGAGCGCATGGTGCGCGCCAAAGATCCCCGGGGTCGCAATGTGTATTGGGTGGGTCCGGCAGGCGCAGGTCAGGACGCAGGACCCGGTACGGATTTTCATGCGGTGGCCGAAGGCTTCGCATCGGTGACGCCGTTGCACATCGATCTGACGCGGTACTCGGCGCTGCCCGAGTTGGAAAGCTGGTTTGGCAAGCCTTGAACACATGAGCGATTCGCGACTCGCCGGCATCGGAATGACCTCGGCGCGAACCCGCGAACGGCTGGTGCAGCGGTTGCAGGAACAGAAGATTTCCAATGTCCGAGTGCTGGATCGCATCCGTCAGGTACCGCGACATCTGTTCGTCGATGAGGCGCTGGCAAGCCGGGCCTATGAGGACACGGCGCTGCCCATCGGCTTCGGCCAGACCATTTCCCAGCCGTTCATCGTGGCGCGCATGACCGAGGCGCTGCTGCAAGGCGGTCCCATCGAACGCCTGTTGGAAGTGGGCACCGGCTGCGGTTACCAAACTGCAGTCATCGCACCGCTGGTGGGCCAGGTCTATACCGTTGAGCGTATCGTTGCGCTGGTGGGCCGGGCGCGTCGCACCTTGCGTGAACTGAAGATTCGCAATGTCAATTTCCGCCACGACGATGGCAATGTCGGCTGGGCTGCGCGCGCGCCGTTCGAGGGCATTCTGCTCACCGCCGCGCCCCAGGAAGTCCCGCCAGCGTTGCTTGAGCAGCTGGCGGTGGGAGGTCGGTTGATTGCACCGGTGGGGACGGAAGGGCGCCAGCAATTGATGCGCTACACGCGGCGCGAACATCGCATCTTGCAAGAATCACTCGGTGCGGTGAGTTTCGTGCCCCTGTTGCCGGGTTTGTTGCGCTAAATTTACAAGCGATCTCGGTGTACTCTTCGCGTTGGCTGGCCGGTTTGTGTATCTGCGCGCTGCTGGCAACCGGCTGCAGCACGGCGCCGCCCATACGTCCCGAGACCTATGTTGTGCGGCCCGAGGACACGCTGTACAGCATCGCCTGGCGCTTCGATCTGAATTTCAACGACCTAGCCGCCTGGAACGATCTGGGCACCGGCTACCGCATCGAGCCCGGTCAGATCTTGCTGCTGCGACCCACGCCCGGCGCCGCCCTGCGGCCCTCGCCTCGGCCCGCCGCCACGCCTGCGAACGGGCCCGGTGCAGCGTCTCAACAGTCCCGCGCAACGCCGCATCGCGATATTCCGCGAGTGGAAAAGCCGCGACCACTGCCGGACCTGGGGCCCACCCCTGCCGCGACGCAGCCTGCCGTTCCTCCGCCCCCTGTGCCGACCGGCACGGCAGCCGGCACTGCAGCCGGGTCTGCCGCCGCATCCACCGCCACGCCAGCCACGCCGCTCGCGTGGGTGTGGCCAACCCGTCCGCTGGGGCAACCGACGGCGGTGGCCGGCGGCGGTCTGATGATCCGTGGCGGCCTCGGGCAGGACGTCAATGCCGCGGGTGCAGGCAAGGTTGTGTACGTGGGCTCCGGCTTACGTGGATACGGCAATCTGGTGATCATCAAGCACTCCGACAGTCTGCTGTCCGCGTACGCGCACAATCGGGAAGTGGCGGTGAAGGAAGGGCAGAGTGTGAAGGCAGGGGAGCGCATCGGCGCCATGGGGCTGGGACCGCGACAGATCCCGGCGCTGTATTTTGAGATTCGGCTGAACGGCAGGCCGGTGCCGGTCCGACCCTATCTGGAAAATAACTAATTTCGAGATAAGTATCTTAGCTTATTGAAAAATATAATGTTAATTAAGTTTCCTTGTGAACCTTGCTGAATTTGCAACGAGTATGCTTAACTGTCGGCGTTAGCAGACAGTGAATCTCCTACAGGGTTAAGAGTCCACTTGCAGGGTGCGGAAGAGAAAGCGGTGAGAAGTGACGGGGGTTTCTTACAACAAGAAGAACAAGAACAAAAACAATATTTTTCCAATAAACGTTTCTGAGAAATAAAATATTTCCTCGGAATACGGCCATCTTCGATTCTCAGTTTTTCTTTCGCGCCCTGCGGTTTTTTACCGCGGGGCGCTGCCTTCCACGGGCGATCGCGCCCCAATCCGTGTTACGGAATGAGCAATGCCGTCACGCGGCGCTTTTCCGCCGCCAGCACATTGTAAGTTCTGCAGGCCGCCGCAGTGGTCATGACTTCCAGGCCGATCGCTCGGGTGAGGAAGGTGGCCCGCCACCGGCTGTCGGGAAACACCTGCGTCGCACCCGTGCCCAGCAACACGATTTCCGGATCGGTCAACAGCAACGCTTCGGCGTGTTCCAACTGCAGATCCGACGCATCGCGCACCGCCGGCAAGGGTTGCAGAGTGCCGGCACTCAAGCTCACGCTCGAGTGCAAAACGGCATCGTTGATGGTCAGCGTGCCGGGCGCGTAGGCGCGGATCAGGTTCATACCGGGATTCGAATCGGCTGCAAATCGCATACCCTACGATACTTAAAAATTGAATAGCGGGAACGCGTTGCCGAGCATTTATTTGCGATTTGAGATTCGTGCCGATTCGCCGCGGCTGCGAAACCCGGCGCTGGAACGATTGCTGGCGGTTGCGGACGCACCGGAACTGGTGAGCGACTGGCGTGCCGACGTGCAGCGACTGTTGTGCCCGCCGGGCGCCGGCACGCTCGAAGTGGCGCCGGTGTTGTGCTGTCAGGACCGCGTGCTGCTCCCTGCCGCGTCTGCCGCGCAGGTCTGGCTCGTCACTGCTCTGCATGCGCGCGCTTCGATGGTCAGCGTCGGTCTGCCGGCAAACGGATTGCTGCGCCTGACCGAAGATGAAGCATGCGTACTCGCGGAGGATTTCAATTCTGTGTTTTGTGGCGTGACCCGAGCGCACCGGCCCGATGCCGTCCGCCTCGCCGCAGGCGCGCAAGGCCGTCTGTATGCCCTGTTCGCAAGCGGCGTGCGCGCGCGAACGCTCGATCCGGCGCTCGCCATAGGGCAGGACCTGTGGGATTTCCGACCGAGTGGCGAGGACGCGGCGCGGCTGTCACTCCTCGGCAGTGAATTGGAAATGTGGTTGTTCGATCATCCTGTCAACCGGCTGCGACGCGAGCGGGGCGAGCTTGAGATCAATGCGCTGTGGCTGTGGGGTGGCGGCCCGCCACTGGCCGCGATGCCGCCGTTGCCGTTCGACATCATCGGAGAGGATGTGCTGTTCACCCCATGGTCGGCGCTCGGAGGCGTGACGGCACCGAGTGCGGGCCGGCTGCTGGTATGCACCGCAGGTCCTGCCGAAGAAGCCTTTGGTGCGTTAGCGCAAGCAGCACTTGATTCGAGCGTCAAGGCGCTGCGACAGGGAACATTGCGCGCAGTCTATCTGTCTGCCGGACGGCAATGCCACACCGTGCGTAGAATGCCGCGCCGGTTCGTTTTCCGGCGCGGCAAACCCTGGTGGGATTATTTTGACGACACGGATTGAGATTCGCCGCCGTAGCGCAGTGGCGGCGCCGGCATTTGAACACCCTGTGCATCCGCTGCTGCAACGCGTCTACGCGGCGCGCGGCATAACCTGCGATGAAGAACTGGTGTTGAGTCTGGACCGTCTGCTCCCGATCAGTTCACTCGAAGGCGTGCAGTCGGCGGCGGAGCTGTTGTTCTCGCACCGTGAGCGCGGGCGGGTGCTGATCGTCGGCGACTTCGATGCCGATGGCGCAACCAGCAGCGCCTTGATGGTGCGGGCGCTGCGGGCATTGCGATTCGCGCACGTGGATTTCATGGTGCCGGATCGCTTCCGCTTCGGCTACGGACTCACACCCGGCATCGTCGCCGCGGCTGCGTTGCGCAAGCCGACGCTCATCGTCACGGTGGACAACGGTGTTGCCAGTCTGGCCGGCTGCGCGGTCGCGCGTACGTTGGGCATCGAGGTGCTGGTCACCGATCACCATCTGCCGGGGCACGACCGACCGGCGGCGAACGTCCTTGTCAATCCGAATCTGCCGGAGTCTGCGTTTGGCAGCCGCAATCTCGCCGGCGTCGGTGTTGCGTTCTACGTGGTCGTTGCACTCACGCGGCTCATCGGCTCGGGCGATTTCAATCCCGCCGACCTGTTGGACCTGGTGGCGCTCGGCACGGTGGCCGATGTCGTGCCCTTGGATCGCAACAATCGCATTCTGGTGCATCAGGGTCTGGCGCGAATCCGCGCCGGTCGATGCGTGCCGGGAATTCGCGCTTTGCTGGAGGCCGCCGGTCGCTCCGTGCGCAACGCCGGCTCCGGGGATCTGGGTTTTGCGGTCGCGCCGCGACTCAACGCCGCCGGCAGGCTCACCGATATGAGCCTGGGGATCGAATGCCTGCTGGCGACCGCGAGTGGACGCGCGGCGGCGCTGGCGCAGCAGTTGTCGCAGCTCAATACGCAACGTCGCGAAATCGAATTGCGCATGCAGGCCGAGGCCATCGACATCGCGAACCTGCATTTGCGGGAGAGCATTGCTGCGGATGCCGAACGACCTGCCGGGTTGTGTCTGTTCGATCCTTCCTGGCATCAGGGTGTGGTCGGACTGGTGGCAGGACGCGTCAAGGATCGACTGCATTGTCCGGTGATCGCGTTCGCGCCGTCGCCGGATGGCAGCCTGCGCGGCTCGGCGCGGTCGGTGGAGGGCATTCATATCCGCGATGTTTTGGATGGCATCGCCACCGGCCATCCGGGGTTGATCGAAAAATTCGGTGGTCACGCGATGGCCGCTGGATTGACCCTGGAAGCCGCGCTGCTGCCGGAGTTTCGCGCAGCCTTCGCCGCCGAGGTGACCGCCCGAAGTGTCGGGCGCGATTCGCGTGGCCATCTGCATTCCGACGGTGAATTGGCGGCGGCGGATTTCAATCTGGACACCGCCCGGTTATTGCGCTCGGCGGGACCCTGGGGGCAGGGTTTCCCTGAGCCGGTGTTCGACGGCGATTTCGGCATACTCGAAACACGCCTGGTCGGTGAACGGCACTTGAAATTGAAGGTGAAGGGAGCGGCGGGACCGCTCGAGTGCATCAGCTTCGGCTACCTCGGCAGTGAGTTGGAAAACGAGGCGGTGCGTGCCGGTGCGCGCGTGAAGTTGTTGTACCGGCTGGAGATCAACGACTACAACGGCAGCGAGCGGGTGCAGTTGAATGCCTCCTACCTGAGTCCCGCATGACGCTGTGATAGCATGCAACCCATGGAAATCAACCAAATCAAACGTTTCATCAAAGAACTCGAAGAGCGCACCGGATCTCTCAGGGGGTATCTTTGAGTACGACAACAAACGCGAGCGTTTGCAGGAAGTAGAGCGCGAACTCGAGCAGCCTGATGTCTGGAGCAATCCGGAACGGGCACAGGATCTGGGCAAGGAGCGCGCCAAACTCGAATACGTGGTCGGCGGGTTGAACCGGCTGACGCAAGGGTTTGCCGACTCCTCGGAATTGCTCGAGATGGCTGAGAGCGACGGCGACCTGAAGACCGTTGCCGAAATCGAGAACGACGTGCGCCGTCTCAGTGGCGATGTCGAGAAGCTGGAATTTCAGCGCATGTTTCCAGGCCAGATGGATTCTCATAACGCCTTTCTCGACATTCAGGCCGGTGCCGGCGGTACCGAAGCCCAGGATTGGGCGCAGATGCTGCTGCGCATGTACTTGAAGTGGGCAGATTCGCACGACTTCGAAACCGAGGTCATCGATCAAAGCGCTGGCGAAGTCGCCGGCATCAAAGGTGCGACGGTGATGATCAGCGGCGACTATGCCTACGGCTGGCTGCGCACCGAGACCGGCGTGCATCGTCTGGTGCGCAAGTCCCCCTTCGATTCGGGCAATCGTCGCCACACTTCATTTGCCTCGGTGTTCGTATCCCCGGAAGTGGACGATGACATCGACATCGAGATCAACCCGGCGGATTTGCGCGTCGATGTCTTCCGCTCGAGCGGCGCCGGTGGCCAGCACGTCAACAAAACCGAGTCGGCCATCCGCATCACGCATGAGCCCACCGGCATCGTGGTGGGTTGTCAGAGTGAACGCAGCCAGCACAAGAACCGCTCCACCGCCATGAAAATGCTCAAGGCAAAACTCTACGAATTGGAATTCAACAAGCGCAACGCGGCCGCCAAGGTGCTGGAGGATTCCAAGTCCGACGTCAGTTGGGGCAATCAGATCCGCAGTTACGTCCTCGACCAGTCGCGCATCAAAGACCTGCGTACCGGCGTGGAAATCGGCAACACTGTCGCCGTGCTCGACGGCGCCCTCGATCCCTTCATGCAAGCCAGTCTGAAGCAAGGCCTATGACCGACAACGACGAGAACCATCTGATTGCCGAACGGCGCGCCAAACTTGCGCGACTACGTGAACGCGGCGGCGCCTTCCCCAACGATTTCCGTCGCGATGCGCGGGCAGGCGATCTGCAAACCGCCTACGGTGCGAAGGACCCGGTGGAGTTGGAAGCTGCCGGCATTGTGGTCCGCGTCGCCGGACGGTTACGTGCCAAGCGCGTGATGGGCAAGGCAAGCTTTGCCAAGATCGAGGATTCCAGCGGTGCTCTTCAGTTGTTCCTGCAGCGTGATACGTTGGGCGACACGTACGAGGACTTCAAAACCTGGGACCTGGGCGATATCGTCGCCGGACACGGCACCTTGTTCCGCACCAAGACCGGTGAACTTACCGTCAAGCTGGATGGCGCGCGGCTTCTGACCAAGTCGCTGCGGCCGCTGCCCGACAAATGGCATGGCATCTCCGATACGGAGTTGCGGTATCGCCAGCGCTACGTCGACCTCATCATGAATGAGGACAGCCGCCGCGTATTCCGCGCTCGCTCGCGCATCATCAAGTTTCTGCGCGACTATCTGGACGTGCTCGGCTTCCTGGAAGTGGAAACCCCCATGCTGCAGAGCATCCCGGGTGGCGCGGCGGCGCGTCCGTTCAAGACGCATCACAATGCGTTGGACATGGACATGTACCTGCGCATTGCGCCGGAGCTGTACTTGAAGCGACTCACGATCGGCGGCTTCGAGCGCGTGTACGAGATCAATCGCAATTTCCGCAATGAAGGGCTGTCGACACAGCACAACCCCGAGTTCACGATGCTGGAGTTGTACCAAGCCTTTGCGGATTACCAAGACCTGATGCAGCTCATTGAAAACGTATTTCGCGGCATCGCTGACATGCTGCTGCCCTCGCGCATCGTCGTTTATCAGGGCGTGGATTACGATTTGTCCAAACCATTTGCGCGGCTCACCATTGAAGAGATCATCCTGCGCAACAATCCGCAGTTGGAAGCGGGGCGGCTGCGCGACCTGGACTACCTGCGCGAGGCCTGCGATGCGCTGAAGATTCCCTACAAGCCGGGCGATGGCGCGGGCAAGCTGCAGATCGAAATCTTCGAGCGTAACGGCGAACATACTTTGCAGCAGCCGACTTTTGCCTGCGCCTATCCGGCTGAAGTGTCGCCGCTGGCGCGGCGCAATGACCACGACCCGTTCATCACCGACCGCTTTGAGTTCTTCATCGGTGGTCGTGAATTGGCCAACGGTTTCTCCGAACTCAATGACGCCGAGGATCAGGCGCAGCGCTTCAAGGACCAGGCGGCACGCAAGAATGACGGCGATGAAGAGGCCATGTACTACGATGCAGATTACGTGCGCGCGCTCGAGTACGGTATGCCACCGACGGCTGGTCTGGGGTTGGGGATCGACCGGCTGGTGATGTTCTTCACCGATTCGGCGTCCATCCGTGACGTGCTGCTGTTCCCGCACATGCGGCCTGAGAGCTGACGCGGCCGGTGAGCGCCCCGTCCTCGCCTCAGCCGGCCGCACCGATCGGCGTATTCGATTCCGGGGTCGGCGGTCTAACGGTGTTGCGCGCATTGCGCGAGCGCATGCCGTCGGAAGAGTTCCTCTATCTGGGCGATACGGCCCGGCTTCCCTACGGCACGAAAAGTTCGCAAACCGTCGCGCGCTATTCGCTGCAATGCGCGCAAGGGTTGATCAGTCGCGGCGCGCGTGCGCTGGTGGTCGCCTGCAACACGGCCTCTGCCTCTGCGCTGCCGGCATTGCGTGCGGCGTTTCCGCAGCTGCCCCTCTTCGGCGTGATCGAGCCCGGCGCGGCCGAGGCGGTGCGCGTCTCGGCCTCACGTCATATCGCGGTGATCGCAACACAGGCGACGATCGCCGGCGGCGCCTACGAGCACGCAATTCGTCGCCTTGCCCCTGACGCGCGAGTGGCTACGCGCGCCTGCTCCTTGTTTGTTGCGCTCGCGGAGGAGGGCTGGGTGGACGGCCCCATCGCCGACGCCGTAGCGCGGCGCTATCTCGACGATTTGTTTCAGGGCGACAATCCACCCGATACGTTGGTGCTCGGCTGCACGCATTTTCCACAATTGCTGTCGGCGATCCGTGCCGCGGTGCCCGCCGGCGTCAATCTCGTGGATTCTGCGGACACCACTGCGCAATTCGTGGCGCGTGAACTGGAGTTGCTGGGAGCACCCGACCGGCCCGTTGCAAGCTCCTCCGATTCTCGCCAAGGTGGCATCCACTGGCTTGCCACCGACGGGGCCGCACGATTTGCGCAGGTGGGATCGCGGTTTCTCGGCCGGACCTTGCGCGAAGATCAGGTGGAAATCGTCGATCTTTGAACCGGACTGGCGCTGGCTGCGGATCGCGCATCCCAGAACACAGGATGGTGAATCCTGTTCAGGCGGTGCGTGGTGGGAAATAGTCCGGCAATTCGGCGCTGCCCTGGACGGG
>JANMXI010000028.1:0-8232 GCA_031394735.1 Pseudomonadota bacterium
CTTGAATAGCGCGCCCGAATGACATCATATTTCGCCCGATCGGCTTCGTTCCAAGGCATCGCGAATCTCCCCAAGTTGTTGCAAACCCAGGGAATCAGCCCCAGCGAGGCCGGTCAACCGAATTTTCGGTCAGGCTCTAAGCGGTCTCTAATTGCGGGCGCGGGCGCGGGTGAAGGTGCGAGTAGCCTTTCTAGGGGTTCGAGTAGCAACGGAACAGAAAGTCGGATTCAGCCTCCTGTGCGCTCGCGACCTGACCTCCGGCAACGCACGGTCTGGCAAAAATCGTAAGTTTTGCAGGATCGCCAACCGATCTCGGAATGGCCCGGAAAACGTGGTATTTTCCTGCTCGCAAAACTTACCGGCAAAAGTGCTGTCTTTTGCAAGGACATTTGGAAAGTTGTCCCCGTGATGATTATGCACATGTACCGAGGTTAGGCGCAGCGCCGCCGGTAGGCTCGACGTAAAGTTCGTGCGCCTGCGCAGGCTCTGACAGGACAGGGCGCGCTTTTCGCGTCCTATTCGACGAAGGTCAACAGGCACACGTTCCCAATCCGAATGGCTGTTCCGTTGCTACTCGAACCCCCTCTACGACTGGCGAAGCGTAGTCGCCACCCTCGACGAGGGCGAGAAAGTCACGATTTAGGGTTAGCGAGCAATGACCGTTGATCCAGGTAACAAAAAGAACATCCAAATTAACTTTAATCGCTGCCTTGACGTTAACTATAAAATAACGCACAGTGTTAGCAAGCGCTATTCAGGGCGAATTAAGAAATGACATCTATTTTGGAAATGAGATCTGCTTCGTACATTCAGCGTGGCGAAGAGGCATGAAGCCGATAGATCCCGCCGGCGCGATCCGGTTTTCCAATTTTGTTATTGTGAACTGCGTCAGGCAGCGATTCTGCCATTGCAGTTGCGTGCGAGGCTTGGCACAATATGCGTATCTTCTCGCTACCATCAGTGTTACGCTCTTGGCTATTTTCAGTTTCTCTCGCAACGTTAGCGTGTTGGTGTGCCGCAACGCCGGCCGCGGCTGCGGCGATTGGAAATGTTGACAACATCGCGAAAGGGCAAATTGCAGGTTGGGCACTCGATCTTGCGGCCACCTCTGCTACAAGTAACGTTTCTATATACCTAGATGGTCCGAACGGCGTCGGAAAACAATTAGGGTCTATTTCAACTAACGGTTCGCGTATTGACATAAACGCGCGCTATAAAACGACTGGAAGCCATGGCTTTAGTTGGTCTATTCCTACCCAATATAAACAAGCGAGACACATTTGGTTCGTATACGCGACTGGAGTGGATGGCAGCGCGACGCTCCTTGGTAACGCACCGGTCGTTTATCCGCCGATCGCGGCTAATTCAATTGGAACGCCGGAGATGGTAGTCGACTACCAAACCGAAAAGTGCGAATTTTTCGACATTCCGGATCATCCGGCGCGGGCATACCGAACCGCTGATGGCAACGTAACTCTGATCGCATCCCATCTTGACGCACGCCGAGCTGTCGGCCCAACACTCAACTCAGTCAAGCATCAGTGTGCCGTTATTCATAAATCGTCCCGGGATTCGACCTTTCAGAATTTTAGATATTTCCAATGGTTGCAAGGGCCGTACACGTTCGACGGAAAGACAATCTACGAAATTATGCATAACGAATGGTACGGAAATATTGTTAAACCTAGTTGCCATGGCGATATGATTGATAGTTGGGTCAGCGCGATGACGCTCGCGGTATCGCGGGACGGAGGCGCGAGCTTCGTCTCGCCGCTAGACTATATTGTCCGCAATCCCACCACGCCTTGGAGTAATTCGTTTCCGTGCACTCCATCGGCACCTACCAGATATGGTGATTTGGGGGGGTCGAATATAATAAAAAAGGGATCTTACTACTACAAATTCTTTATTTATGAAACTGAACCAAATATTACTCCAGCTCAATCCAGACAGTGCGTTATGCGTTCAGACGATCTTTCGAACGCGTCTTCCTGGAGTGTATGGAATGGCCGCGGTTGGACAAAAAGCAAAACCGACCCGTGCGCACCCGTGCCAGTACTTCAGAACGCGCGTTCGGTCACCTACAATGTCGCTCTGCATATGTACTTAGCGGTACAGTGGTTTCCACCGAGAGGATTTGCCTTTAATGTTTCGTGGGATTTGATGAATTGGTCTGCGCCGACTATGATTTCAACGCCAGGACTCGACGGAGCAACTACGGCGTATCCATCGCTTCTCGATCCAATTGACACGAGTTTAAATTTCGAGAGGTCCGGGTTACGACCCTACCTTTATTATACTCAACAGCATCCGGGAACATTTGGCGATTTAATGCGGATTCCATTACGCTTCTCAGTAGAGTCGGGCGAATAGTCGCTACGATCTCCCACAAATGGAAAATTGCAACGGCGTGATGGCGTTGAGTGACGTAAACTCCCCGTCACTCACCCCCGCCGCATTCTTTCAAATATCACGCTGCGATACGATTTACGAGCAGGAGAAGTTCATATAATTTGTAACGATACAAAATCATAACGCATAAACAAGTACGTAACGACTGATTGACTGTGATATTATCACGAGTGGCGTTTAGATATATTTATCTATCGCTAGATACTGTTTATATATAGGACGCATATAGCAATTATTATGCAGTGGCTGATCGCGGCGTATAATAGATGCAGGCAACCAGTCTTCGTCTGACGACGCGATTATGGTGCGATTATTGCGCCTAGTGTTCAACGCCATGATCTGCAGGTTACCAAGGTGCGAGATCCAAGTGTCGCATTGGAACCGTTCTCGCAAAACGTGTCGTCGTAGGCGGAAGGTGCTCCATGTCCAGTTCATTTAGCAGCCCCACTGTTATCGACAGTGTCGCGTCGCTCCAGCAGCTAAACACTGCAATAAGCGAGGTTGGTCAAGCCGCGTCGGGATCCTTCGTGATTGATCTCGCTAAGGGCGCTTCCATTGATTTAACGTCAGCAATTAACGCAATTGCATTAAATGCAGGCGTTAAACTCACAATAAATGGAAATGGCGCGACACTTGATGGCGCGGATGCGTCCGGTCATTCATTTGGTCAGCGCGGCCTGTTTGTCTACGGCGGAGCCGTCACGATCAACGATCTCACTATAGCAAATACGGTCGCTAGAGGCGGCGGTGGCGGAACAGGCTCGCCAGCTGCTGCCGCGGGCGGCGGGGGCGCGGGACTGGGCGGCGGCCTTTTCGTCGGCAACAGCGATACGGTTGTCGGGGTTGTTAGCTTGTCTGGCGTCGACTTTGTTGACAACGCCGCAATCGGGGGCAACGGCGGCAAAACGATCGATATGGGCGGCGGAGGCGGAGGTGGAGGCGGGCTCGGCGGAAATGGCGGAAATGGCGACATAAAAGGCGGCGGTGGCGGCGGGGGCGTCAACGGGAACGGTGGTGACGGAGGCGCAAACGGGTCGTCTGGCATCATTCTAGGAGGAGTCAGTGGGGGACCTGGCGCGATTGCCTTCGGTATTTTGTCAAATGATGAGGACAATGTCCCAACGGCGGAGACCGCCGGAGGATTGTTCGGCGGCGGCGGTGGCGGGGGCTCCCTCCAAGTCGGAATGCGGGGCGGCACCAGCGCGGGCGGCGGCGGAGTCGGCGGGAGCCTTACGGGTTCAGGCGGATTTGGCGGTGGCGGCGGCGGCGGAACGAGATTTGGTGGCTCGGGCGGATTTGGCGGCGGTGGGGGTGGCGGCCTAGTTGGTGGTTCTGGCGGTTTCGGCGGCGGTGGGGGTGGCGGTGTAAACGCCGCCGCCAACGCGCAGGGCGGCTTTGGAGGCGGCCAAGGCGATGCCTATCAGGGTGTCGGCGGCGGAGGTCTCGGCGCCGGCGGAGACATATTTGTGCAAACCGGCGCCTCACTTACGATTGCCGATGGATCAAATCTTGGCGCCGGCGCGGTCATCGGCGGTCAGGGTTCTCAAGTAGGGAGCGCTTTCGGGGACGGTATTTTCATCCAAGGCGGAACTGTTGAAATTGGAGTCGGTCAAACCTCTCAACAAACCACGACGGTGTCGGGCGTCGTCGCCGACATGGCGGGTTCAGGCGATTCTACGGGGGTCGGCCAGCTATTGATCGGGGGAGCAGGCACTGTCGTGCTCGGCGCCGCAAATAGTTACATCGGCGGCACTCAAATCCAATCGGGAACGCTCGAAATCACTGCAGCCGGAACGGCCGGTTCGGGCACAATTCAATTTGCCGGCGTGGGAAGCGAACTGCGACTGGGCGCATCCGTCGTGAACAACTCGACCTTCGCTAATATGCTGATGAATTTTGGGCCATCCAACTCGTTAGACCTCGCAGGGTTGACCTACACTCCGGATGCACACGCAACACTGTCCGGCAACACGCTGAGCGTCAGCAGCAACGGCGTGACCGAGAATTTTGAATTGGCAGGGTCGTTCGCGTCGAGCTACGGCGTCTTTCAGGATAGCGTCGGCGGCGTATTTGTATCGGCGGGAGACGGTATTTTCATCCAAGGCGGAATTGTTGAAATTGGAGTCGGTCAAACCCCTCAACAAGCCACGACGGTGTCGGGCGTCGTCGCCGACATGGCGGGTTCAGGCGATTTTACGGGGGTCGGCCAGCTATTGCTCGGGGGAGCAGGCACTGTCGTGCTCGGCGCCGCAAATACATACGCCGGCGGCACTCAAATCCAGTCGGGGACGCTCGAAATCACCGCAGCCGGAACGGCCGGTTCGGGCACAATTCAATTTGTCGGCGCGGGAAGCGTGTTGCGGCTGGACGCAACCGTCGTGAACAACTCGACCTTCGCCAATACGCTGACGGATTTCGGTCCATCCGCCTCGTTAGACCTCGCCGGACTGACCTACGCTCCGGGAGCATACGCAGCATTGTCCGGCAACACGCTGAGTGTCAGCAGTAACGGCGTGACCGAGAATTTTGAATTGGCGGGGTCGTTCGCGTCGAGCTACGGCGTCTTTCAGGATAGCGTCGGCGGCGTACGGGTGTCAGGACTTGATGCGCCGACTATGAAACATAACTCAATGCAGGTTGGAAGCATTCAATATACAAGAACCGCCTACGTCGTACCTAACAAGAACGTTGTATTTGTTTCCGTTCAAAACACCGCTGGAAATCAAGTGAATAGATTATTTGGAGATAATTTGATCGTCAACGATAGTACTAGCAATTTTATTGATACATCAAATAATTACGGAAGTACAATAAATGATCTTTCTTTAAGGAGATATGTATTTACGGACAAATCTAGTGCTGACGCGCTTATTTTGAGTTCCGGGTTTGGCCAAGCGACCGTTGTGGGTTTAACCGCTTCAGACTCAAACGTTGTCGATGTCAGCAACCTTTTCTCAAACTTTGCAGACACTAGAGCCGCGATGGTGACGCGCGGAAGTCGTACCATATTGACGGATACGGAAGGCGATAAGTTGATATTTGTTGGCGCAACAGCTGCTCAACTAACAGCAGCCCATCTCGGCTTCGCATGACAAAATGCTGCAGATTGTCGCTCTGATTTTTGTGCGTAGTCATAGCTTCGCCAGAAGACCTAAAGTGTCGCGGGGTGGTTGATGACACCACCATATCGCGATGGTTTGGGTGCTTGGTCTTGAGTATCGAATGGGAACATTGCGTGAGTGACGTTGCGTCAAAATTAACCAACCTAAACGCATCTTCGTTGGTGGAGTCGGCCGTTTCGCGCCTCCGCTATGCGATAGACCTGCTCTCCCGCGAAGAAGCCAAGGCCGCCTTGCAGGCCGCTAGCGAGGCTTGTCATAGGGCGCCGGAACTGCCGCAGTGTCATTACGTCTACGGCCAAGCGTGGCTCGCCCTCGGAGCGCCGCAAATGGCAGAACGCGCTTTTGCCGAAGCCATTCAAAAGAGTCCGCTGTGGGCTGATGCTTGGATCAATTTCGGGATTGCTCGATACCGTCAAGGCGCCATCGCAGACGCCAAGCTCGCCATGAAAAGGGTGCTCGACTTCGCGCCGGGTCATGCGATTGCCTCCGGCAATCTGGCAGCTTTCATGAGAATCAGCGGTGAAGCGGAAGCCGCCGAGGCGCTTATGCGTGATGCGCTCGACAGTGAGATGCGAACGGTCGGCGCAAGGCTCAATCTGGCCGCCGATCTTCTGAGTGAAGAGCGTGGTTCCGAAGCGCTCGCGCTCTTAAGCCAAGGCGAAGATCCCAAAGACCTTACGACTTTTCGTCACTGGTTGTTGCAAAAAGCGCTTGCGCAACTGCAGCTTAGGCGCACATTTGACGCGCGGTTGACGATCACGAAAATCGCCGAATTGGGACCTATACCTTCGAAGATAATGCCGCTTTACTGTTGGCGAGTTACGCTATTGGCGATTGAGGAAGGCGACATCGAACGTGCGCGTGAAGCAGCTGCGGCCATGGAGGAGGCTATTGCCGCAATGGGCACAGAAGCTGTGGGCGAGCATCGCATCATGGCGCATTTCAATCTTGCAAAATTCTGGTCAGGACTGGGCGAGGCGGCACGCGCTTTCGCTAACTGGACGGCAGCTCATAAACTGCTTGCCCGCGACCAACCATTTTCGCGTGGAAATCACCTAAATCTCGTAAATGCGACGATTGAAGCGTTTGGACATCACCGCTTTACTTCTGGGCCGCGAGCAGAAAACGCCGATCCCGCGCCGGTTTTCATTGTCGGTATGCCGAGATCGGGCACGACTCTCTGTGAGCAAATACTTGCGTCACACCGCTATGTACACGGCGCAGGCGAGCGAGGTGCGCTCCAGGGTTTGACTCACGTATTAGGTGGCAACAACATAAATGGGCCTAGGCGCATCGCGGAACTTAAAGACGAGGCACTAGACCTGGCAGGAAATTCTTATCTCGCTGAACTAAAAGCATTGGCTCCGGAAAAGACGCGCATCGTTGATAAAATGCCCGGCAATTTTCTCTATCTTGGGCTTGTTGGGCTAATCTTGCCGGGTGCGCGGATTATCCATTGCGTGCGCGATCCGCGCGATGTGGGGCTTTCGATTTTCACATTCCGCTTTTATGGCGCCCATCCTTATGCACACGATCTCGGTGATCTCGGTTGGTATATACGTCAACAAGATCGGTTAATGAGCCATTGGAAGGCGGTATTGCCGAACCCAATCCTGACCGTGCGAATATCAGATTGGATCGAAGATTTTGACGCGACTTTGGAGCGCGTGCTCGCTCACGTTGATCTGCCGCCGGATTCGAACTGCGTGCGTTTCCATGAGCGTGAAGCCCGCGTACGCACTGTAAGTCGTACTCAAGTGCGTCAACCCGTTAACGCCCGAGGAATTGGGCGCTGGCGCGCCTTTGCAAAGGAACTCGAGCCACTTATTTCTGAAGTCGGATTGCACAAGTAGTTCCTCCGACGTCGTCACCGTGTAGCTTTCGCGCCCGAGGCGGCCTTGGCCTTGCCAAAGCTGGCGCCGACCGCCGCGCAGGCCAGCGCGACGGCGTAGTTCAAGGCTTGTCCTTCGCTCCGACCTGAAGCGCTGCGGGCCAATTGACCGCATCGACGCGGCCGCCGCGCATTTTCGTTCGCAACTGTTCGGCCACCCGCGAAGCATCGACGCTGTCCTGGATAATCTGCGGCCTATCAACTCGGTGCGCTGTCGTTGCTTGCCGGTCGAGCCGAACGCGCCGCCGACGAGGGGCAACTGGTCGAGCCCCGGAATCCCCGACCGCGCCTTGGTCTGCGTCTCCGAGATAAGGCCCGCCAGCAGCACCGTCTGCCCGCTGGTGACGGAGATATCGCTCTTCACCTTGCGTTGCGAGATGGTCGATGTCAGCGTGCTGAGAGCTGGCTCCAGTTGTCTGAACAGTTTCCCGCGAATGATAAGTGGCGTTCCGCCGGGGTTGGTCGTTAGGGATCGCCGATGGTCGGTCGCGGCGTAGGAAGGGCGGAGCCCGACCGAAGTTGCGACCCACCATCGGCTGCGGAAAATTTCATGCCGCCGTTGCGAGGGGCGACGGGTGGAAGTAAGCCTCGTCCGGCGTCATTCGGTCAAGGCTCGAATGTGGCCGCAGGCCATTATAGAAATTCAGATAGCGGCCGATCGAAGCCCGCGCGACGCCGACGCTGTCGTAGGCGTGAAGGTAGTCGAGTAGCGCGGGGGAATCGCACCCCCACGCCCTCCCAGAACCGGACGTGAGCCTCTCGACTCATACGGCTCCTATCGCCCAACCGGAGACTCCTTGGGCCAAT
>JANMXI010000029.1:0-5871 GCA_031394735.1 Pseudomonadota bacterium
CCAACAAAGTTTAGAAAGAAAAGGGATAAAAAAAAGAAGTCAGAAAAACGAATCGCGCAACGCAGTGGCGAATTCAAATAACTACTTCATCGCGCTTAAAAATTCTTCAGGCAAATCAAAATAAACCGCGATTTTTTCAACGGAATCGGATACTAGAACGGCATGGGATTACGTTCTGAGGAAGACTCAGGCCAGCGGGCCGGAGTATTTCTCGAGCAGCGCCCAGGCATCGTTGCCAAAGGTCTCCTTCCACTGCTTGTAGTAGCCGGATCTGGAGAGCGTGGCGCGAAAGGGTGCGGGATCGGTGCGGTTAAAGACCATACCGCGCAGCTTGAGCCGATCCTCGACGGTCTGATTCAGCTTGACCATGTCGGCGCGCTGCTTGATCGCCGCGCCGTTCATGTTGCGCGCGAGGACGTCCTGCAGTTGCGGCGCGAGGCGGCGCCAGGCTGCTCCGTTGACGAGAAAGAAAAAGCCGTCCCACATGTGATTGGTGATTGACACATACTTTTGCACCTCATACAGCTTGGCAATGTCGATCAGCGGCAGAGCGTTCTCCTGGCCGTCGACAATTTTTGTTTGCAGAGCGGAATAGACCTCGCTGAAATTGATCGCCGTCGGAGAGGCGCCAAGCGACTTGAACAGCGAACTCCACATCGGGCTCACCGGAACGCGAATCTTGAAACCCTTGAGGTCGTCCGGGCCGGTGATCGGTTTGGTGCTGGTCGTAATCTGCCGGAAGCCGTTGTCCCACAGCTTGTCCAACGCGTGCAGATTAACCTTGGCGACGACGTTTCGCAGGTAGGCGCCGAGGTCGCCGTCGAGCGCCTTCCACACATGATCATAGTCCGGAAAGGCATACGCGACGCCGAACAGTGAGGTCGGCTTCACGAGCGTCGACAGGATATTGCCGGAGAGGAGAAACATCTCCAGCGCCCCGCTGCGCAGTTGGGAAAGCATGTCGGTATCGCCGCCCAGCTGATTATTTGGAAACAATCGCACTTCGAGCTTCCCGTTCGACTCCTCCAGAATCTTCGGTATTGCCTCCGACAGCCGTACGTTAATCGGGTGAGTAGCCGGAATGTCCGTACCTACCTTGAATACGAACTCGGCGGCCGCGTTCGCGCGCCGCGCGGGAATGCCGAGCGTGCTGATAGTGGTGGCTGTGACACCACGGATGAACTCGCGCCTGCCGATTCTCAACATGATTATTGACTCCTCGCTCGCAATTTACGCCAAGGGACCGGAATACTTCTCCAGCAGCGCCCACGCTTCTTTGCCGAACGTGTTCCTCCACTGCTTGTAGTAACCGGATTTCGATACCGCCGCGCGAAATGCCGCCGGATCGGTGCGGTTGAAGATGAGACCGTGCTTCTTCAGATCTCCTTCCACACTCTGATTCAGCTTGACGATATCCTCGCGCTCCTTCAACGCCGCGGCATTGAAATTGCGAGCGAGCACCTCTTGCAGATCAGCCGGCAGAGACTTCCAAGCACGGCCATTGACCAGCGTGAACTGGCCGTCCCACATGTGGTTGGTGATGGAGATGTATTTCTGCACCTCATAGAGCTTCGCGATCAAAATAAGCGAAAGAGGATTTTCCTGGCCGTCAACGACATGTGTCTGCAGTGCCGAATAGACTTCGTTGAAATTGATCGAAGTCGGCGCCGCGCCAAGATTTTGGAACAACGAGGTCCATAAGGCGCTGATTGGCACACGAATCTTGAAGCCCTTGAGGTCTTCGGGGGTTTGGATCGGCTTGGTGCTACTGGTGATCTGCCGAAATCCGATGTCCCAAAGCTTGTCGAACGGGTGCAGCCCAAGCTTGGCGATCACGCCGCGGAGGTAAGCACCGAGATCACCGTCGAGCGCCGACCAGACCTGTGCGTAATCCGGAAAGGCGAAACCGACCCCATATAGCGCGGTCGGCTTGGCCAAGTTCGACAGGACGTTGGTGCCCGAGAGGGTAAACATCTCAAGCGCACCGCTACGCAACTGCGACAACATATCCGAATCGCCGCCGAGCTGGTTATTCGGGAACACGCGTACCTCGAGTTTTCCGTTGGACTCCTGCACTATCTTGGGCAAAATTTCCTGCACCCGAACGTTGATCGGATGCGTGACCGGCATGTTGTTCGCGTACTTAAACTTGTACTGCGGCTCGGCCGCCGAACTACGTCGTGTGACGATACCGAACAGCGGCAGCGCCGCTCCGGCCGCAAGCACGCGACGCCGCGTGACCGCAAGATGTCTGACCCTATCGATTGCCATTGAACTCCTCCACGTATTTTTTGCCACTAACCGGCTTGGCGTTGTTGGATCTATTCGACAATATTCTACCCGATGTTGTGATCAAAGTTGAGGCCCGACGCGGCGAGTAACAATGCAAGCGAGCCAACGCGCGGGCGTCAGATAGCGCCGATTCCCTGGGTACGACGGCCAAGTCAGCCTTGACCGCTGGCATGCCCTCAATAGCCTGCGCAGCGATGACGAGGGCCTCGCGCTCGCTCTCCGATCCGACCACGCCGCTCATCCAGTTCACTCCATGCTTGACCTCGTGGCTAATCGACGAACTGATCGACGAACTGATCGATGTAACGGTCGCCCACGCGGCGTCAGCAAGCAACGCGTCGAGGTTCTTAAAAATCGCTTCGTCGCTTATGATTGGTGTAGCCGGCGCGTATTGAAGTCCCGTGAGTAAACGGAGAATATGCGTGCTGCTCACCGTGCTTACTACCTTGCCATTACACACCACCGACACCTGGCCGACGCCGGCGCGATCCAGGCTATCCAGCATATCGCCGAGATTCGCATCCTCCTGCACCGTCACGACCCGCCGCGTCATCACATGGCTCATCGGGGTCGAGCGAGAAGACTTGCCACCAGGCGTAGCGCCGCTCCAAGCGGTGGATGAAGTCACGCTTGGTCACGATTCCTATGAGTTGCCCCATGGCCGCGCGTCATAACGTCTTTCACGAGCATCGTTTGCCTCCTTCAGTCGTGGACCATCCATTGGATAGGCTATAGGAACCCGATCGAGATCCAAGGTATCGCGGCGACCACGATCAAGCCGACTATCAATGCGAGCATGTAGCCGACGATGGGTTTGATGCCTTCATCCGGATTGATGCGGCTGATGGCACACGCCGCATAATAGCCGACGCCAAATGGCGGCGCGAATAAGCCCACCCCCATCGCGAGCACGACTACCATCGCGTAATGCACATCGTGTACGCCGGCCTGTCGCGCGATCGGAAACAGCAACGGCCCGAACAGCACGATAGCCGGGATCCCCTCTAGCACGCTGCCGAGTATGATGAAGGCCACGATCGAGATAGCAAGAAAAGTCGCCGACCCGCCCGGTAAGCCCGTCATCGCCGCGGCCATCTTGGCCGAAAAACCGGATTGAGTAAGGGACCACGCCATTCCCGTTGCCGCGCCGATGATGAGGAGAATGGCGCCTGACAGCGCCGCCGTCTCGATCAGCATCGGCAGCACGCGCCGCCAGTCGAACTGGCGATAAAAGACAATGCCGGCGATGACGGCGTAGGCGATGCCAAGCGTGGACACTTCCGTAGCCGTGGCCACCCCTTCGACCACGGCCGCGCGCACGACGAACGGCAGCCCAACCGCAGGCAGCGCAACCAGGAACGCGCGGAGGACCTCGCGCCCCGTGGCGCGGCGCACGTGCGACAAGTCTTCGTTGCGATAGCGCCACCATACGACCATGCAAAGCATAATCCCCAGTACGATGCCGGGCAGCAGGCCACCGGTAAACAAGGCCGCGATCGACACACCGGTGACCGAGCCGATCGTGATCAGCACCAGGCTGGGCGGAATAGTCTCGGTCTGCGCGCCGGTAGCGGACAAGAGCGCCACTAGATCCCCCGGTTTGGCGCCACGCTTTTTCATCTCGGGAAACAGCACGGGCGCGACTGCCGCCATGTCGGCTGCCTTGGAACCGGATATCCCGGAAACGAGATACATGGCGCCGACCAGCACGTACGATAGGCCGCCCCGGACGTGACCGAGCAGACTCGCGAGGAAAGCGACCATGGCCTTCGCCATGCCGGTCATCTCGATGAGCAGGCCCAAGAACACAAACAGTGGAACCGAAAGCAGGATAATGTGCGACATTCCCTCGTCCAGGCGGCCGACGATCACCACCATGGGTGTCGTAGTGGTTAATGCCAAATATCCAAACGTTGCGAGGCCGAAGGAAAAGGCAATCGGTACGCCGCTCAATACTAGCGCGCCAACCAGCAGCACGAAAAAGATCAGCAAGTTGTAATTGCCTAGCCCAGAGAAAACTGGCGTAAGCGCGAACAACACGCCCGCTGCAACCGCAACCAGTATTACGGAGCTCGTGAAGTGGCGCCAACGTGCCGTTCGGGCCAGTCGTAATATACCTATTAGGATCATCAAGGAGCAACCCACCGGGAGCGCCGCGGCTCGCCATGCGCTGGAAATGTTGAGGGCGGGCGTGGTAACGACGACTTCTTCCGTCGCGAATTCGAATGCGAACCAGGCGATCAACGCCAGAAAGGTCAGCGCGGCAACAATCGCGAAGACTTCCAGGAATGCACGGGTGACTGGTTTAGCTTTGCCGACCAAGGCGGTCATACGCATGTGTTCTCCGCGCCGCAACGCTACGACGGCGCCCAACATCGCCAACCATAGAAACAGGATCGAGGCAAGCTCGTCAGTCCAAATGGTGGGATTTCTGAAAAGGTAGCGGCTGGTTACGCCCGTAAGCAAGACCAAGATTTCCACCCCCACCAGCAGCGCGGCGACGATCTCGACCGCGGTCCCAACGTAGCGCTCCACCGCGGTGAGCCGGCTATGCGATGCGCGTAATGTCTGGGCACTAACGGATTCGTCCGCGAGCCCCTTGTGAGCTTCAGAATGTGGATTCAAGATTCGCCCTTGTAGAGTGGTTTAATGTCGTCGTTGTCGCCACTGCGATCGGACGCATGCGCTCGCTAATCCCATGCGCTTCGCAGTGGAAGCTGTGGTTAATGCAAGTTACGTCAGGGTCGCGCTACGCTTACGGTCTGCTAATCGCTGGGTACTAATAGGGATCCTCCCGCTTTTTTGTCTTGTTAATATGGTAGCGCGGCGTGATCGCTTTGTCAGTACCGTCGTGATTATTATGCTTGAGCAAATCCCTTTTAGTCGATTACCAAGGCTGCTATGACCATGGCGGAGGGGCACGAGCAAAGGTTTTACAATTCTTCCGATGAGGCACCGGGTATCCATTGCCCGTTGAGGATTACCGACGCCGCAGAAATATTCAGACAAAAATACATGAATCTCACGTTGTTTTCTGACCGATGAGTTTGCCTTTGTTCCATGAAAAGTGCGGACGCGCGACGCTTTGAGATTGCATTTGAAGATGGGTTTCCATTTGGGCCTCGTTCGCCTAGTGAATGGGAACTCATTTTGACCGAATGCGTGAAAAATGCGGAGTTGTTAAGCGGCGAATTGCGGCTTGGCGGAGCGCTGATAAGGGCGAATGACCGCATCGAGCTTACTCGAGACACTGACTCTGGCGTCGGCTATCGCTGCATTCCGTTAGCTCAAGCAGCCAACCTTGAACGAGCAGTTTGGGTCGACTGCCGGAATTCGGGACGCCGTAAGCGGCCAATCGTGGACGCCAAAACTAGACACTCGTTGTCAGATCAAATTTCGATTAATATAGACTATGTCAGTGGGCACTTGCTTGAATTGGATGGCGGGATCCCGGCAGCCGGATTGGTGCATCCGTTGCCCTCGTGATCGAAGTCTTAGCAGTTTGGCTCGAGCGCAACCACCAAACCACGCAACACGCACATCGAGCAGAAAAAAGCGGAAGTAACCACAAATCGGTGT
>JANMXI010000030.1:0-41775 GCA_031394735.1 Pseudomonadota bacterium
CCTGTGGCTCAGGGGGTGGCGGACGAATCGCGACGGTACCTTGCGTGCGATCGCAGGCGCAGCCTATGCCCGGGTCGCCTGCTATTGCTTCGGCGCACTCATCGACTTCTATTCACTGACACTGCTGCCGGCCAGCGTGGAGCGCGTGGTGCTGTTCAGCTATCCCGCCATGATCGTACTGGCCGGCATGCTGCTCGGCCGCGGCACGCCCTCTGTGCGCATTCTCATTGCCATCGCGTTGACCTACGCGGGAATTTTTCTCACCGTCGGTGGGTTCAACATCGGTCTGTTGCGCAGCAATTTCACCGGCACGGTATTGGTGCTGATCTGCGCGGCGACTTTCGCCTTCTACTTTCTGGTGAGCGAGCGCTATGTCGGAACGCTCGGCAGTCAGCAGTTCGCCCTGTATGCGATGACGGCGGCCGGCGTTGCGCTGAACATCCTCTTTACCTTCCATACCGGCTGGCAGGACATCCGCATGGCGGCGGCGGATTGGGCGCTGATGGCCGGACTCGTCGTGTTCGCCACGGTGCTGCCCATGTTCATGTCGGCCGAAGGCGTGCGCCGCATCGGCGCGCAACGCTCGGCTCTAGCCGGGACGATTGGCCCCATCGCCACCATGATGCTGGCTGCAGCACTGTTGGGCGAGCGTCTGCACGGCATTCAACTGGCGGGCTCCGCGCTGATCATCGTCGGCATTCTCGTGCTCGAGTTGAAGCGGACCGGCGTGGTGAGTGACACCGAGGCCTGAAAACGGCAGCCTCAGGTCCAATGCTCTCCGGAGCCACTTTGCCAGCCGCGCGACAATTGCAGCGAGTAGTTGTAACGATCGCCCGGATGTTCGGACACGGACACCAGGAACAAACGCTTGTCCTCGCTGGTGTAACGACGCACCACGGTCAACGACGGCGTGCCGAGCGGCACCTGCAAGAGCTCCGTCAGTGCGCTGGGAATCAGGCTGGCGCGGATTTCGATGGCGACGCGTGCCACGCTGACGCCGAATTCGTTTTGAATCAGCTGATACACGCGGCTGGCGCGCTTGCCTATCCCTGAAACGATGGAGGCGAACTCGGGCAGCAGATACACATCGACCCAACTGATGGGCAGGCGGTCGTCCTTGAACTTTCGCAAGGCGCTCACGCGCAGCCAGCGGGCGCCGCTGCGGCATCCCAGCACATGCGCGAGCTTGCGGTTGACCTTGATCTCCTGCGAATCGATCACGCTGAGCTTGGCGTCGGGCGGGTATTGCATGAGCTCGGCGGGCGATGTCACGGTCTGCACATACGTCTGCGTCGACTCATTGGTGCGCACCACCGTACCGATGCCCTGCCGCCGGTCGATCAGCCCCAGATCGCCCAGTACCCGCAGCGCCTCGCGCACGGTATGGCGGCTGACCTTGAAGCGGGTCGACAGCTCAATTTCTCCGGGAATGATCTTGCCCACGGCCAGTGTCCCGGAGCGGATATCCTCGATCAATCGATCGGCCAGCACCCGGTAGCGAGGAACGGCCACGGGAAGATTTCTGCGTCGTTTACTCATGGTCTATTGAATTGACATCCCGGTGGCAAGGCGTAGCATTTGTCCGGACAATTGATCTATTTGAAAGGATGGGGCCAGCAACATGGTACAAACTATCAAACAAGTCGGCCCGCAGCGATATCGGGAAACCTTCGGACGCTATTTCGAGGACTTTCAGGTGGGCGATGTATACGAGCACCGTCCCGGTCGCACCATCACCGAAACCGATAACACTTGGTTCACGCTGCTGACCATGAACACACACCCACTGCACTTCGACGCGCAGTACGGCAAGGCGAGCGAGTTTGGACGCTGCATCGTGTGCAGTCCGTTGACCGTATCCATTCTGGTGGGCATGAGCGTGACCGACGTCAGTCAGAAAGCCATCGCCAATCTCGGCTGGAAGGAAATCAAGCTGACCCACCCGGTTTTCGCCGGCGATACGCTGTACGGCGAATCCGAGGTCCTGGAAAAACGCGAGTCGGCTTCGCGCCCGACCGCCGGTATCGTCGGCGTGCGCACCACCGGCAAAAATCAAGACGGCAAGGTCGTGTGCGTGTTCGACCGCTCGATTCTGGTGGCAAAGACTGGCCATGCCGTCGAAGACCGCGCCAACTATTGAGCCTGAAATCATGACTCCTCTGAAACGCACCGTCGCCAACGCTGACGAAGAAGCACAGATCCTGGAAAGCATCGAGCGGTGGACTGCGCGCGAGGTCAAACCCATCGCGCGGAAATTCGATCACGCCGATGAGTTTCCCTTCGAACTGGTCGAGCAGATGAAATCTCTCGGTCTGTTCGGCGCCATGATCGGTCAGGAATACGGTGGCCTGGGGTTGTCCGCTGCAACCTATGCACGCATCGTCTCGACGATCTCCACCGCCTGGATGGCGCCCACCGGCATTTTCAATTCTCATTTGATCATGGCGGCCTGCGTCGAGCGCAACGGCACCGAGGCGCAGAAGCAGCATTACCTGCCGAAGTTTGCCAGCGGTGAATGGCGCGGCGGCATCGGCCTGACCGAACCCAACGCCGGCACCGACCTGCAAAGCATCCGCACGCTCGCCAAGCGCGACGGCGACGGCTACCGCATCAACGGCACCAAGACCTGGATCACCAACGGCGTGTACGGCACGCACTTCGCCATGCTCACCAAAACCAACCCGCAAGCCGAGCCACGGCACACCGGCATGAGCATGTTCCTCTGCGAGAAAGGACCCGGCTTCAGCGTCGGCAAAAAGATCAAGAAGCTGGGCTACAAGTCGATCGACAGCGCGGAACTCATCCTCGAGGACTTCTTCGTGAACGCCGATCAGCTCATCGGCGGCGTTGAGGGACTTGGCTTCAAGCACGCGGTGGGTGGGTTGGAATTGGGCCGCATCAATGTGGCGGCACGCGGCGTCGGCATTGCCACCGGCGCCTTTCAAGACGCCTTGCGCTACTCGCAGGAGCGCAAGACCTTTGGCAAGCCCATCTGCCAGCACCAGGCCATCCAATTGAAGCTGGCCGACATGGCAACGCGGGTCGAAGCCGCCAAACTCCTCGTGCAGCAGGCCGCCAACAAATACGACACGGGCGAGCGCTGCGATCTGGAGGCCGGCATGGCCAAGCTGTTCGCCTCCGAGGCCGCCGTCGACAACAGCCTGGATGCCATGCGCGTGCTCGGCGGCTACAGTTATTCGGTCGACTTCGACGTCGAGCGCTATTACCGCGACGCGCCGCTGATGTGTATTGGCGAAGGCACCAACGAGATGCAACGCATCATCATCGCTCGCCAACTGGTTGAACGGCACCCCATCTGATGCTGCCCCTTCACGGCATTCGCATTTTGACTTTCGAAAACTTCGGCGCAGGTCCGTTTGGCTCGATGTATTTGGCCGACCTCGGAGCCGAAGTCATCAAGATCGAGAATCGCGAACAAGGCGGCGATGCGACCCGCAACATGGGCCCGCATTTTCTCGGGCCCAACGATAGCCACTTCTTTCAGACCTTCAATCTGAATAAGAAAAGCGTGACGCTGAACTTGAAGCTGCCGCAGGGACAGGCGCTGTTCCACAAACTGGTCGCAACCGCGGATGCGGTCATGAACAACCTGCGTGGCGACCAGCCCGACAAGCTCGGGTTGACCTACGCCGCCTTGCAGAAAGCCAATCCGCGTATTGTCTGCGCGCACTTGTCGGCCTATGGCCGCGACAACGATCGCACCGCCTGGCCCGGCTACGACTATCTGATGCAGGCCGAGGCGGGCTTCTTCCATCTGACCGGCGAACCCGGCTCGCCGCCGGCGCGCATGGGTCTGTCCATCATTGACTACATGACCGGCATCACGACCTCGCTCGCGCTGCTGGCGGCCTTGATCGGCGTCGGTAAAACCGGCAAGGGGCGAGACATCGACGTCAGCCTGTTCGACGTGGCGCTGCACCAGCTCAGCTACCCCGGCACCTGGTATCTGAATGAAAAGCAGGTCACCGGACGAATGCCGCGCAGCGCACACCCCTCCGCCGTTCCCGTGCAGACGTTCAAGACTGCGGACGGTTGGATCTTCATCATGTGCATGCTGGATAAATTCTGGAGCGCCATGCTGCAAGTGATGAAGCGCGAGGATCTGGGCAAGGATGTGCGATTCGCCGATATGGCGGCACGGCGCGCGAATCGCGAGGTGCTCACCACGGAACTGGATGCAGTATTTTCAACGGCCACCACGGCGCAGTGGCTGGCTCAATTGCAAGGGGTGCTGCCGGTGGCGCCGGTGTATGACCTGGCGCAGGCATTGGAAAACCCGTATTTGAGCGACATACAGATGCTGCGCAACACGCCCCATCCACTGCGCGCGGATTTTCGCTCCTTCGTCAATCCGATCAAGCTCGATGGCGCGCGACTTCCCGGCCAGGTGTGCTCCGCGCTCGGCGCCGACAACGCCGATACGTTTCGCGCGCTCGGCGTGAGCGACGAAGAACTGGCCACGCTCAGCCGGGACAAAGTCATATGAAGCTCGAGGGCTTGCGCGTGGTCGACATGTCGCAGTTCCTGCCAGGCCCGTATCTGTCGACACTCATGGCCGACCACGGCGCCGATGTCATCAAGGTGGAACCACCGGGTGGCGACCCTGGACGTCACATCGGCCTGACCGAAAACGGCGTCAGCATTTTTTTCCGCAACCTGAACCGCGGCAAACGCAGCGTCTGCCTGGACATGAAGGATGCGCCGCAACTGGCCGCCATGCTCAAGTTGTGCGATCGCGCCGACGTGTTCATCGAGTCCTCGCGGCCCGGCGTCGCGTCCCGATTGGGGTTGGGCTTTGAGACCTTGAGCGCGCGCAATCCGCGCCTGGTGTATTGCTCGATCTCCGCGTTCGGTCAGACCGGACCGTATCGCAGCCGGCCTGCGCATGACCTGGCCATCGAAGCCATGGCCGGCGCAGTGAGCTGCAACCTCGGGTCAGACAATGCGCCCGGCAATCCGCACATCCCGGTCGCCGATCTCTCCGCCTCGACGCTGGCGCTGTCCGCGATTCTCATGGCGTTGTACCGGCGGCACACCACCGGACTTGGTGATTTCATCGACATGTCGATGCACGATGCGGTGTTGGCGAGCTTCCCGAATGTGTTGGGAACGACCTTCGCGCAAAAGAAGCCGCCCGATTGCAAGACCGAGCGTACCTGGGGCGGGGCGGCGTTTTATCAAATCTACGCAACACTGGACGGCCGCCATATCGCCCTCGGCGGACAGGAACCCAAGTTCGTCCGCACGCTGTTGACGGCCTGGGGCAGAGAGGATTTCATCCCGCTGTGTGAACGAGGCCCGGGTCCGCATCAACAGGTGGTCATCGAGCATTTCAAGAGCGTCTTCAAGACCAAGTCCCAAGCGGATTGGGTGGAGTGGTTCAATAGCATCGATGTCTGCTTCGCACCAGTGAAAAATTTGCGCGAGGCCTTCGACGACCCGCATACGCGCGCCCGCGACATGGTGCTGATCGACGAACACGGCGGTGAACATGTGGCATCGCCCATCAAGTTTGCACTGGAGCCGGGCAAGGCGACGCTCAGCATTCCGCAACTGGGCGAACACAATCGTGAAGTGATAGGCTCGTAGCCGCCTTCACGAGGTTGCCATGGGCTTGTTGAACCAGATCGCGGTGTTTCTCGCCGCTGCCGTCATTGCCATACCTGTTTTTCGCCGATTCAAGCTCGGTTCCGTGCTCGGCTATCTGGCGGCCGGCATCATCATAGGACCGGCCGGCTTGGGGTTGATGTCGACGGCCGAAACCACCCTGCAAGTTGCCGAATTCGGCATCGTGCTGCTGATGTTCGTCATCGGATTGGAGCTGCAGCCCTCGCGCCTCTGGGTACTGCGAAAATCCGTCTTCGGTCTGGGTAGTGCGCAAATCGTGGGAACCACGGCGGTGATCGGCGCCTGCGCGTATTTCGGATTCGACCAGACCTGGCAATGCGCGCTCGTCATCGGCTTCGGGCTGTCGATGTCCTCCACGGCGCTCGCGCTGCAACTCCTCGCTGAACGCGGTCAATTGAGAACCCAGCACGGCCGCTCCGCCTTCAGCATTTTGTTGTTTCAGGATATCGCCGTCCTGCCCGCCCTGGCTCTCCTGCCACTGCTGGGCCACGAAGCCAATCGCGCCGGATCCGGACACGGCGGCATCCTGGTGTTGAAATTGCTCGCGGTGCTCGCGGTGGTCATCGTCGGCGGGCGTTACCTGCTGCGCCCGATCTTACGCATCGTTGCCGAGACCCGCGTCACCGAAGCGTTCACCGCCGCAGGATTGCTGGTCGTCATCATCACCGCATTGCTGGTCAATCAGGTGGGACTGTCGATGTCACTTGGCGCCTTCCTGGCCGGTGTGCTGCTCGCCGACAGCGAGTTCCGCCATGAATTGGAAGCCAATATCGAGCCCTTCAAAGGGTTGCTGCTCGGCCTGTTCTTCATCACGGTTGGAATGTCGGCCAACCTGAGTCTGGTGGCACAACAGCCGCTGTTGATCATCGGGCTGACCTTCGGATTCATGCTGCTGAAGATCGGCATTCTGTGGAGCATCGGCCGACTCACCGGCCATACCCGCCTCGCCAGCCACGGCCTCGGCTTCACCCTGCCCTCCGGTGGCGAATTCGCTTTCGTGTTGTTCGGCCTTGCCGCGACGTTAGGCATCATGGATGCCGAAGTGGCCGAAATCCTCGTACTGGCCGTCACCGGCTCCATGGTGTTGAGCCCGCTGCTGCTGATGTTGCACGACAAGTTGTTCACGCAGGAGGAGGAAGAGAAGCGGCCCTTCGATACCCCTGAGGATATGAACCCCAAAGTCATCATCGCCGGCTTCGGCCGCTTCGGTCAGATCGTCGGCCGTATCCTGCGCGCTCGGCACATCTCCTTCACCGCCCTGGAGATCAATCAAACGCAGGTGGACTTCTTACGCCGCTTCGGCAATCAACTCTTTTATGGAGACGCCTCCAGACTCGAACTCCTACGCGCCGCGCACGCTGAAAACGCGGAAGTTTTTGTTTTGGCCATTGACGATGTTGAAGCGTCGGTTCGCACCGCGGAAATGGTTAGCAAACATTTTCCGCATCTGAAAATCTTAGCCCGTGCCCGCAATCGCCAGCACGCCTTCCGATTGATGGATTTCGGCGTTCGATTCCAGATTCGCGAAACCTTCGTATCGAGCGTTGAACTATCAGTGCAGGTGCTGGAAACGCTGGGATTATCCAAGCACGAAGCGGTGGACACGGCAAAGCGATTCCGGGTTCACGACGAAGGCACCATGCTGAGGCAATACGCAATCAAGGATGACGAGAAAAAGCTTATCGAAAGCGCTCAAGAATCGGCTCAGCAACTCGAGCATTTATTCGAAAGCGACGTCTCAGAATCCACCTCGACAGAGGCTCCCGTCCGGACTGGCGCCAATTGAACCGCTACATTTCATTCGGGATGGGAGTGAGCGGAGCAAGTTTTCCGCGCGTTTAAGCGCCGCCTCGACGGCGCGCGGGTCGCGCTGAGCGCAAGATTGGACTTCACCACAAGGCCATACGCGCTAGCGACCCTCCGCGCCGGCGAGGATGCCTTTCGGCGCGCCACGCGCGGAAAACTTGCTCCGCTCACTCCCATCCCGAATCAACGTTGCGGTCAAAAGAAAGGTTCAGACGTCCGTCGCTGCGCGAGTTGATCCGGATACTTGCAAATCGGTACTCTTGGCGCAATTTCAGGTTACTGTGACGGTTCAAAAGATGAGTTTAATATTGAGATCATGACTGCTTCCTCCTCCGCCGCTCTTCGCTCCACCTCAGACCCGGTGCTCACCGTTCTGCACGACACGTTCGGACATCGCGAGTTTCGGGGTGCTCAGCGGGAGATTGTCGATCACATGATCGGTGGCGGGGATGCGCTCGTGCTCATGCCCACCGGCGGTGGTAAGTCGCTGTGCTACCAGGTGCCGGCGCTGATACGCGAGGGCACTGCCGTGGTGGTGTCGCCGTTGATTGCGTTGATGCAGGACCAGGTGGCAGCTCTGACGCAGGTGGGTGTGCGCGCCGCGTTCTTGAACTCGAGTTTGACGGCACAGCAAGCCTACCGGGTGGAGCAGGACCTGCTGCGTGGCGATCTTGATCTGCTGTATGTCGCGCCGGAGCGCCTGACGACGCCGCGCTGTCTAGAGTTGTTGGCGAGCGTCAAGATTTCGCTGTTCGCCATCGACGAAGCCCACTGCGTCTCGCAATGGGGTCACGATTTCCGGCCCGAGTATCTGCAACTGTCGATCCTGCACGAGCGATTCGCCAACGTGCCGCGCATCGCTCTCACCGCCACGGCTGACCCGCAAACCCGCACGGAAATCATCGCCCGACTGGCGTTGGGTGAAGCGCGGGTTTTCGTCTCCAGTTTCGACCGGCCCAACATCCGCTACACCATTGTCGACAAGGCCGACGCACGCGGACAGTTGCTGCGCTTCATCAAGACCGAACACGCTGGCGATGCCGGCATCGTGTACTGCCTGTCACGCAAGCGCGTCGAGGAGACCGCCCATTGGCTGAAGCAGCACGGCATCGCCGCACTCCCCTATCACGCCGGCATGGACTCGGCGCGCCGCAACGCCAATCAGGCGACCTTCCAGCGCGATGAAGGCGTCGTCGTGGTCGCGACCATCGCCTTCGGCATGGGCATCGACAAACCGGACGTGCGATTCGTCGCGCATCTGGATCTTCCCAAAAGCATTGAAGGGTACTACCAGGAAACCGGGCGCGCGGGCCGCGACGGATTACCGGCGGATGCCTGGATGGCGTACGGCCTCGGAGACGTCGTGCAGCAACGCCGCATGATCGAATCCTCGGAAGGCTCGGAAGCGTATAAGCGACTGTCAGGTGCCAAACTCAATTCCCTGCTCGGCCTGTGCGAGTCCGCGCAATGCCGGCGAGTGCAGCTCTTGGCGTATTTTGGAGAAAGCTCGCAACCTTGCGGCAATTGCGACAATTGCCTCACACCCCCGCAAACCTGGGACGCCACCGTCGCCGCGCGCCAAGCCTTGTCCGCCATCTACCGCACCGAGCAACGCTTTGGCGTCATGCACCTCGTCGACGTTTTGCGCGGCAAGGACAACGAACGCATGGTCAGCTGGAATCATCATCAACTGAGCGTCTACGGCATCGGCAAGGAAACCAGCGAAGCCGAATGGCGCAACGTGTTTCGTCAATTGGTCGCCATGGGTTACGCCAGCGTCGACCAAACCGCCTACGGCGCCTTGAAACTGACCGAACTCGCGCGTCCCGTATTGCGTGGCGAACAAACCGTGCAATTGCGCCGCACCCCGAAGGAAAAAGCCAAGGCCCAAAAACAACCGCGCGGTCGCCTGCTGGTAGACCGAATCCTGAGCCTCGCCGCCACCGGCCACTTAGCCCGCCTGAAGGCCTGGCGGCTAGAAGAAGCCCAACGCCAGGGAGTCCCCGCCTTCGTCATCTTCCACGACACCACGTTGGCCGAAATAGCCCAACGAGAACCCACTGAACCTGCAGCCCTCTCCGACATCCCAGGCATAGGCAAACGAAAACTAGAGCAATACGGCGCAGCAATTATCAAACTATTGCAATGACCCAGCCTTTCCGCCTATACGGGCCGACCTGCCTTACGTGCGATTCATCGCACGATGATCTAAAATAAAAGCTATGAATCTGCAGTACTTCGCAGGTAAATACATCTGGTGGCAGCCACCGACGGTTGTCGCAAACGATCCGCACCGGATCATCGCACAGGTGATGGATTTGGGCACCTTTGAAGACGTCAGGACCTTGGAGGCGCAGGTCGGGATCGACGCCTTCAAACAGACCCTGATCGATGCAAGACCGGGCGAATTTTCCGAACGTTCCTGGCATTACTGGCACTTGACGCTGGGATTGGCGGAAATTGCCAGTGTTCCGCCCATGCCGATGCGGCGCTTCGATTGAAGTCCTTTCCCCGTCTGGACATCTTGCCTGGCGCGCAGCGTCAAATCTGGGCATCGCTGTCGGAGCTCAAAAAGGAAGGATTCGTACTTTACGGCGGCACCGCGGTGGTGCTTTATTTGGGGCATCGGGAATCGGTCGACTTTGACTTTTTTGCACAAAAGAATTTTGTGCCTGAGTACCTTCTGGAAAGATTTGATTTCCTGCGCGGCGCAGAAATGCTGCAGACCCAGCCTGATACGCTGACCGCGCTGGCGCCTGCCTCGGATGACAATGAGCGCCGCATAAAGATCTCATTTTTTGGCGGCCTTGATTTCGGCCGGCTACAAGATCCGGTGCTGACGCCTGACGGAACTTTGATGGTTGCGTCCAAGGACGATCTTCTGGCTCACAAGCTCAAAACACTGCTGCAGCGAGTCGAGCAGAAAGACTATCTGGATATCGAACCCCTACTGACCAGTGGCTTGGACTTAGGCAAAGGTATTGGCGGTGCAAGAGCATTGTTTCAGGCTTTCTCGCCTCAGGAATGTCTCAAAGCGCTGACCTACTTCAACGATCCGTCGCTGCGAGCGCTCGCGACTCCGCTGAGAACCAGACTCATTGCCGCCACGAAAGCGGTCAGCGCCATTCCCAATGTTTTATTGAAATCAACAGCCCTCGCACAAGCCAACCCGAGCGCAACGTCAAGTCTGCGACGTCCCACTAACCGCGATTGATCGCGACGGTGCTTTGATTGCGATGAAACGACCTCGATACGTCGATCGAATCAATGCGCGCATTCCGGCGACCGCGAGGCATGAGCGCGGAATCGAAGGGAAAACGCAACTAAGTAGCGTTAAGAAGAACGGTAGTATCGTGACTTTCGAAACTGGTAACGACGCGAGAATAAGCCTTGTGCATGAGCCTCTCGGTACCCTTGTCAACCCGAGTGCTGAGCAGCATCCGGATCACCACATCATCCTGCGGCCGCGCCAGGTCCTCACTGAGCAGCTGGTATATCAGCCGCGCCAGGCGCTGGTTGATCTCCACCGCAAATTTATAGCGCGACACGTCGCCGGCATCACCCGCGCCGCTCTTCACTTCCTCGGATAACTCGCCCATGAGCTTGGACAAGAAACGCGCCTTGTCCACCAATCCAAGTTCGCTGAAGAAATCGATTTCGGATTGGATGTTCATAGGCCCGGGGGGACTACTGTGGGAAGAAGTCGATCGGTTTGGTCGTCGTCAATGTGGCCACATCCTTGGCGTCAAACTTGAACAGACGGATGCGGGCGATCAGCTTGCGTTCGAACTCCGCGTCACTCAACTCGCTCGAGACCACCCGCGCACTGGTGATGTCACCGGACGGTGCAATGGTCAATTCCAGCACGACTTTACCCTGCATGGCCGGGTTGTCGCGCAACGCACGCGTGTACAACGCATAGATGGCGCCCTTGTTCTTATCGAACACCAGCGCCACTTCTTCAGCGCTGCGCGAGGCCTTGCCGCTGCCGCCGGCGCGCGCCGTGCGGTTGCCGCCGGCGCCCAGGGTCGGGTCCTTGACCTGCGTGGTCGAGATCCCATGCAGGGATCCTGAGCCTGCAGCCAGTCCGCTGCTGATGCTGCTCGTCGAGATGCCACCACTGGTGCCACCGGCTTTGGAGGAGATCAGCGACCGCTGCACCACGGCGACATCGCCCGGATCATTGGTCTTCGCCTGATTCTTGGAAAACTTATCCAGATCGACCTTGTCACGAAGATCGGCCAGATCGTCCTGGAACGCCAGGAGACCGCTCTTCGAGGCTTTGATCTTCGGGTCGACGGGTTTGACCACCGGCGTCGGCTTCTCGGACACGGGCGCCTTCTCCACCGGCTTGGGCGGCGGAATTGGCGGCGGCGGTGGCGGCTTTGGCGGTTCGATCACCAATTGCACCACGCGCTCGGGAAGTGAGTCGGTATTGGAAATACGCTCCGGCGTCGGCAGGAAGAAAATGATCACCGCGATGATCGTCGCCGCGATGGCAAGATTGCGCAGGATCGCTCGATAGCGGCGCTCGGTCTCTTCGCTCGGCGACCACGGCAGTTCGTAGCGCCGGAAAAACGGCGCCAGACCGACCGAACCGCCCTGCATGCTTGGGTTTGCGGTTGTCATTTAGGTTCTCGCTGGGCCTTCACGTTCCATCACCGCCAGCGATACTTTGCCGTATTCCGCCTCGGTGCAGGTCGCCATGATTCGCTTCAGCACGCTGAACGGCGTGCCCTTGTCACCCATGATGGTGACTTCGCGCTTGGTGATGTCGGCCTTCTGCGCTTTGCTCAAAATCCGGTCGTTCTGCGCCATCAACGCTTCCTTGAGCGGCGTGATGATCAGACCCGGCATGGCGGCAACCTCGCTCAAGGTGCCGATCAACCGGCCATCGACGAACAGCGAGTCGCGCGTGACCATGACCACCACGGTCTCGCTCGGCTTGCGCTCGGAGATCGACTGCGGGATGGCGATGCTCTTGGAGTTGGGCAGGATGTCCACTTCGGCCGTGTGCACCAACAGGAACACCACCAGGATGGTCATCATGTCGATGAACGGAATCAGCGCAAAATGGTTCGCACCATGGAAGCGCTTGCGATGCCGCTTGATTCGATAAGACGTCATGTCGGGGCGTCTCCCACGGAAATATCCGGAAACAGTTCAGCCTTGGAGAACGGCGCGGTCGGCAATTCATACACGCGTACCGTGTCCATCACCTGCACGAGCACGTCGTACGCAATGTCCGGACCGAGCAGCACGGTTGCGTCCATTTTCTGCGGGAACTTCGATTTCACCACGCGCATGAACTCGGACAAGGCATTCAGATCGTAGCCGGTCGCCACGTTTGGCAGCACTTTGAGCGGTCCTGAGTTGCGGTCGTTGATCACCAATTCGCCCGGATGCACGATCACCTCGAGCTGCAAGTCCTTCGGCAGGTCAATAGGAGTGGATTGACTCGACGGCAGGTTCAACGACAACACGTTGGTCTTGGAAAACACCGCGGTGAAGAGCAAAAAGAACACGAGGATCACCATCATGTCGATCATCGGCACGATGTTCAGATCATCCCGCCCCTGATGGTAGCGGGCATGGTTGCGACGGACCATTCGGGCCGATTTCGACTTCATAGCACTGTCACCTTAAGGCAAACTGATCGACTGCTTAGACGGGGCTTCGGGCAGCGGCTGGGCGCGGCGCGGGCACCGGTGCGGCCGGCGCATCCGCGCTGCGCTCGGTGACCGAGTTCAGGAATTTCACCGAAGCGATCTCCAGACTGTCGATCAACGCCGTGGTCTTGGCTTCCAGAAACATATGCGACAGAAGCAACGTGATGGCGACGAACAAGCCCGACGCGGTGTTGTTCATGGCAACCGCGATGGCTTGCGCCAGCAGCGTTGCTTTTTCAGCCGGGTTGGCCGTGGCCACCGCACTGAACGCACCGATCAATCCGGTGATGGTGCCGAGCAAGCCGATAAGCAGGCCGATGTTGGCGAGCGAGGACAGAAAATGCGTACGCTTTTCCAGGCGCGGAATCACTTCCAGCAGACTCTCGTCCATGGCCTTTTCGATGTCGTCACGGCGCCGCGCGGTGGCGACCCGGGCGATGCCGTAGTTGAGGATCGTAGCAATGGAAGCCTTGGAGTTTTGCGTCAACCCCACGGCCTGCTTGAAATTGCCCGAGCTCAAATGCGGCACCAGGTCGTCCCACAGGCCCCGATTGCGCAGGGTCTCGCGGGTCAGGTAGATGTATCGCTCGACGGCGATTGACACACCCACGACGAATATCAGGGCCAGCGGATACAGGAAAAAACCGCCGTCCTTGAAGAAGGTAATTGCAGTGTTAAAGAAATTCATCAGCGCGCTCCTAAAAACTCCAAACGTCTCAAATGCGAAGATTCAACCAGATTCCGTCAAATCGGCTATCGATTACTTCTCAACTTGGGGTGCGGCAGTGGCCGCATCCGGCTTTAAAGCCTGGTAGTACTGGATTTCACGGCGAAAAACGTTGCGATCCACGGGCGCCAGCACCTCATCCAGCAGGCTGTTCGCCGGGCGGCCGATCAAATCGCCAATATCGGACCGCTTCCAGGGCACGACATACATGACCTTGGGCAGCTCGCGGTTGCCGGTCACCGTGGTTGTGTCTAAATCCACGCGGTCGACGGCATTTTTGCCCTTGCGGGCGCCTGAACCGGGCCCCACCGGCGCGGATGTTGCGGCGCGTGGTTCACCCGCCTCCGCCTGCGCACTGGCAGGTTTCTTTGGGACGGCCGCAGGTACGGGCGCAGCAACCGGCGCAACCGCAGGAGCGGACGAAACCGCTGGTGCGCCCGGCGTCGCCGCCGCGGGCGGCTCCTGCGCCGCGCTGGTGCCGCAAACACCCATCGAGAGCGTCGCAGTCAGAACAGCAAGTCGACGTGTCCGATGCTTCATGCGGGCTCCTTCTTCGCAGGTGCCGGCGCCGGAGCACCGACACGCTTGCGCAATTCGCTCACCCAGCCCGCAACCTGCTTGTTCTCGCCGGCGAGTGTGAGGTACTGCTCAAATTGATCGAGTGCCTTTTGCGGCTCCAGAAGGTACAAGTCGTACAGAATGCCAAGATTCAGCCGTGCAGGCGCATACCCTGGGTCTGACGAGATGGCGCGCAGATAGTCCTGCTCCGCATCGCCGAACTTGCCCAGCCGCCGCTCCACAATGCCCAATTCGGTACTCGCCACCGCATTGGTGGGGTTGATGGCCAGCGCCGCCTTGAAGGCAGTCTGCGCCTCCGGCAGACGCGCAGCATGCGCCAGCAACAAGCCCAGATTGATCTGCGGACCGGGCAGATCCGGATAGGCAGCGATCAGTTGCTTGAACTCCAATTCCGCATCCGTGGCACGCCCGGCCTTCAGCAACGACAGCGCCTGCGCATACTGCTGAGCCGCGCGGTCGGGAACAGGCGGCGGCGGTGGCGCTGCAATCGCCGGCGCAGTCCCAGGTGCCGCGGGCGGCGTGGGGTCGGCCGCAAGCGCGGCGCTTGCAAGCAGGACCAACAGCACAGCGCAGTGGTTAGCGAATCGCTTCGACGACATTTTCGCTCACCTCCGCTTTCGCATATCGGCCCGGATTCAATTTCGCCAATGCCTCGAAGCTCTTGCGCACCCATTCGTCATAGATCCCTTCTTTGGTGCGGGCCGCATTGACCTCGTGCAATCGGATCGACTTCTCCTCGAACGGGAACGCCTGCTCTTCCAGCAGAACGTCGTACTGCTCGAGTTCATCCTTCGACAACTTCTTGGGCCGCTCGGAGGCCATCAGGTCCTTGCCCAACTGCCGGTACAACTCGGCGCTATGGAAGGTGGCCGCCGTGGTCACGTCTGCCACCTGATAGTCAGCAGCCTGCGTATAGCCCTTCAGCGCCGCTTCCAACGTCTTGCGCTTCTCGGTCAGTGATTTCTTGAGCGGCACCACCAGTTTGATGCGGTTGAATTCCTCTTGCAGCGGCACCGCAAAAGTCAACGTCGCGTGTGCAGCGAGGCTGCGGCTGCGATCGGTCCGCAGCGCTCCGGCATTTCGGTCCGCGGCGATGATGTCCCTGAGCCAACCATCACGCGCGGTGTAGTCGCCGGACTTCTGCGCAATGGTGGCGAGCTTGTTGCGCGCTTCCATGGCCGGATCCAGCGGCGTCGGGAAGCGCTTCACGAACGCCTCCAGCATGCTGCGCGATTTCGCCGCATTGCCGCCCTTTTCATACAGGTCGGCCGCCTGCAGCACGGCTTCACGCTGCACCTCCGGCGTCTCCTTCGGCGACAGTGCGATCTGCTCAAATTCGCTGGCCGCCTGCCCCGGGTGACCGGCTTCGGTGTAGGCCACCGCGAGCTTGCGAGTGACGTCTGTCTGCAGGGGACTCTGCGGGAAGTTGTGGCGGAAGCCTTCCAGAACGCCGATGGCACGTTCCCATTGCTTCTGGCTGATCAGCAACGCTGCCGCATCGAAATCTGCATTGGCACGGATCTTCGAGGCGGGCGCGAGCGTGGACACGCGCAGGAAATCCTCGACCGCACCGGCGCCATCCCCGGCCTTGTTCTTCTGCTCGCCCTGCTTGTAGATGGAGGCCGCGAGCCGCTCGACAATGGCCGGACGTTCGGGATCGTTCAAGGGCATCAAGCGTTGCGAGTTCGCATAGGCGATTTCTGCCTGCGCATACTGTTCCTGATCGAAACTGGAGTTTGCAATCACCGTCCATGCGACGCGCTGCTTGGTGGTGTCGACGGGGGGCTGGCGCGCCAACAAGGTTTGTGCCGCCGAGGTGGCGCGCAACAGATCCTTCGCCGCATACAACTCGGTCGCGGCGCGGGTCAACACCTGCGGCACTTCCGGATGTTGCGGATAGGTGGCGGCGAACTTCAGCGAGCTTTCCAGTCCCTGCGCATGGATCGTGGCCTTCTGTTCACCCTGTGCAAGCTCTTCCTGCTTGCCGTACGCCACGATCGCCGCGTAGCCGGCTGCGGTTGCCTTGCCGCCGGGACCATAGCCATAGGCCGTGTGTTCATATTCCTTGGCGGCATCCAGAAACTGTTTGCTCTCGAACAAGGTGTCGGCGAGCAGGAAATTGGTGCTGGCGGATTCCGGATCATCGGGGAACGAAGTCAGGTAGCTGCGGTACCACTTTGCCGCTTCCTGATAGTCGGCCGTGCTCTTCGATTTCTGCGCCTGCGCGTGATAGTACTGCGCGACGTCCTTCAAATCGGTCTTGAGCTGGGCGGCAACTTCGGGGTGCGATTTCGGATCCCGTCCCACCCAGAAAGGGCCTTTCAAGCCGTAGTTTTCGACAAATTCCTTCTTTCCCTGCAACACGAGTTGGGGAAAGCCGCCCTGCTTGTACGCCTCGATTGCCTGGGTTTGCAGCAACGGCGCCTTGTCGTGATTCGGGTCCTGCGAGACGAAGGACCGGTAAGTGTCAGCGGCATCGGTGTAGCGCTGCTTCTCCATGTACAAATCGCCCAGGCGCGCATACAGCAGATACGCATACGGCCGGTTCTCATGATGACGGATGAACTCGTCGATGGTCTTTGCGCCGTCACCATACGAGAACGTGATGCTCATGACGCGGAAGCTGTCCTCGACCAATTCCCGGTCGGGCCGGCTCAGCTTGCTGAGTTCAACCACCTTCTTCGGATTTTTGGGCGACACCAACACCGAATCCAACACGCCGGCAAAGGAGTTCAGGCAGCCGTCGCTGTCACTTTGTTTGAACAACGCCCAACCGTGCTTGTAAAGGCTCTGCCGATAGAACGGCGACGCTGCGCCAAATTTGATGACCGCTTCATAGGCCTTCTGCGCGCCGGGGTAGTTGGGCGCAGAGAACAATAACTCGCCGCGACGGAATTGCGCCTCGTCCAGATAACGGCTGACCGGATAAGTCGCCACCAGCTTGTCCAATGTCGCCAGTGCCTTCTCCGGCTGCGCATTCAATTCATAGGCGCGCGCCAGTTGATACAGCACGGCGTCATTGCGCTCGTATTTGGGATACGCCTTCAGCAGCGCTGCGTACAGCGTAATCGCCTCGGTTGCGCGCAGCCCTTCATTGGTGACCAGATCCTTCTCGATGCGCTCGACTTCCGAACTCTCGAGGTTCAAATCGCCGAGCCGGCGCAGAGCCTCGGCGCGCAACTGAGCGTCGCCGGCATTGAGCTCCAGAAAGCGACGATAGCTTTCCATGGTCTTGTCGGCGTTGGCCCCGGTCGGCCCGTCTTTCTTCACCTCGATCTGGCGAATCTCCAGATCCTTGATGGTGGGCGCAGGTTTCGGCGCAGACACGGCAAGGCCGGCGCTCAACGCCGAGCCGAAGACGAACACCGCAACCGTCGGATGCAACAGCCTCATGGCTGACTCCCTGCAGGTTGCTCTTCCTCATCCGGCGGCGCCTTCGGCGCCTCGGGCTTCGGCTTCTTATTCTCAGCCGGCGCATTAATCGCGCGATCATAAATCGATGCCAGCGCAAATCGCGCCTGCACCTGATAGGTGGCGATGCGCTGCTTCTGGCCTTCGAGCGTTTGAACGGCGATGGCCTGCAAGAAACGGTTTTGTCGTTCGGAGGCCTCGCTCAACTTGGCCTGCAGATCATCCATGCGAGCGCGGAGGTCCGCCACCCGCTTGCCATACGTGCCGGAGTCGCTGGGTACGGCCTTGCGCGCCTGTTCCACCAGGAGCGCGCGCTTCTGCGTCTCTTTGAGATTGGATTCGAGCTCTTTCACCGAGCGCCGCTGGTTCCATAAACGCGCCTTGAAGCTCTCGGACATGCGCCAGATCAGCACGCCTTTCATCAGGCGATGCTTTTCACGCATGTCGACGACGTCCGGGTCATCCGGATGCGCAGCCAGGAATTCTTCGATCCGCTTCAGCCGGGCCCAGGTTTTTTGCTCCTCGGGCGTGCCCAGCGCTGCGAAATCCACGGACTTGTCGATCTCGTTGAGGCGCGATTCGAAGTCGACCCGCTTCTGCGTGAGCGCATTCAGATCGGTCGACTGCATCAGCGCATCGGCCTTCGGCAACCTTTCCGCGTAGGCGGCGCCTCGCGTGACGAGCATGTCATCGAAGGCGGCCACGGTATCGCGCCAACCGTCGATGTTGCGGCGCATGTAATCCAGATCGCGATAATTCTTCAGGCCTTCCTGAAATTCATTGCCCGCCAGCATTTCGTACAGATAGCGGGACTCCGGTGCATCGGGCAGATTCTTCAACTGCCAGAACCAGCCGACGGTGTCTTTTTTCTCTTCGCCCAGTATCCGGTCCAACAGTTTGCCGTCGCGGATCTGCGCGATGGAATCGTCGATGCGCTTGGTCTCGGCATCGAAGGATTGAATGGCGGTGTTGTAGTACTCGGCCGCCTGGCCATTGGCCTGCAGCTTGGTGAAGGCATACGGAACGGCAAGGTAGGATTCCTGCACGGCCGCGTCGAGCAGGTTGCGATCATGCAAGGCCATCCACGGCACCAGTGCTTTCTGGAATTCGCCGGCCTGCGCCTCGGCCCAGCCGACCCCTAGCAGCGCCTTGCTGGAAAAGGCGCCTTCGAGCCGAACGCGTTGCAGCGCAGGCTTGGCCTCCACCGGCCGCTGACCCTGCAGCAATGCGAAACCCAGCGCCAGATTTGCCTTGTCGCGCAGCGAGAGCATTTCCTCGCTCTGCGATTCGAGCGTGCCTACGGACGTCAGCAACGGCACCGCCTCGTTGAGACGGTCCTTGCGCACCAGCGCCACACCCAGATTGAACTTGGAATACGCGGTCCAGTCCGGCGGGCCTTTGTACGCATTCAGCGCCGTGATGGCATCGTCGAAACGACCCTGCAGCATCAGTACTTGCGCCAACAGCATGTAGCGCTCGGCATCCAGTCGTCCGTCAAGCGCACCGGAAATCTGCCCCAACGCGCGTTCGGATTCCTGCAGATAGCCCCTCTGATACCAGACTTTGGCGAGGTAGTACCAGGCGCGATTGCGCACCGGCGTCGGCGCGTTCGTCGCCAGCAGCTCCTGAAAAATTCGCCCCGCTTCCACGTGTTCGCCGAGCGACAGGTACAAACCGCCGAGCAGTAGTTCAGCCTCGTCACGGTGGTTCGGGACGCGGTTCAATTGGCGCGCGGCGAGCAACCGGGTGATGGCGGCGAAATAGTCGTCCTGATAGAAATAGAACAGCACGTCGCCGTAATGCAGATCTTTGATCTCGTGCGGCGCCATCTGGTTCGGATCGGCTTTGACGTACTTCGTCTTGCGCGCGAACGCGCTCGACGCGGGCATCGCGAGAAGCGCCGCGCTGACGATGAGCGTCAGAATGCGATCATGCACTCGGGGCACCGATCACTCCCAATCTTTGACCAGGAATTCGGGCTGGTGCGAGGGGACTTTGTCGCTGATCTTGAATTCCAGATACTTGGCGCCCACTCCCTTGTCGAAATTGATGGTGGCGCCGCGCTTGTAATCGCGCTGGTTGGGGCCCTTGCCGGTGAAGAAGCCGACGATCTCGTGCTTGCCGACTTTCAAATTTCCCAGATAGATGCGATGCACACCGCCCTTCAAGAGCGCTTCGGCTTCACGCGCCGTGTACAGATAATTGGTGACTTCCTTGTTGTCGATCTTGACGGTCACGGAATCCAGGGCAAAAAAGCTGCCCACATCCATCGACAGGAATACCGCCACCTGGGTATTGGCGGGAAACAGCAATTCTTCTTCGAGGACGAACAGATCCTTGTTCAGGTCGATGACGTCCTTCTTCAATCCCTGCACTTCCTGATCGAGGGTCTTGAAGTCGGGTGAATTCGGATCGGTCGACACAGGCGCCGTCGCGGCAGGAGCGGCCGCAGCACCGGCAGCATCGGCGGTCGGTCCAGCGGCCGGCGTCGCTTCTGCGCTTGCCGTTGCGGCGGCTGGCGCCGCAGCTGCGGCAGTCTTGGGTGCCGCTTTTGTCGTGGCCTTTTCGGGGGCCGCGACCGCGGCAGGCTCCGGCGTCGTTGTCGCCGGCGTTACCGCACCCGATTGCGCGTGGACCAGAGAACCGGCCACGCACAACACGACGGCCAATGCGCTCACGCGCAGTAGTGGAGAATTGATTAGGGATTTGAGACTCATGATTACCTTGTGCCTGTTCATTCTCGGAGCAGCTCGCGAATCTGGTCGAGGTAGATCTTCTCGTCGCCTCGTTTAAATCCAACGTTGAAAAACCGGACGATTCCGCCGCGGTCGATCAAAAAAGTGACCGGCAGTTTTTCGATCGCATAGTGCGTGCCGGTGGCATCGCTGGTGTCGAAGAGCATCGGATAGGACACGTGCATGGAATCGGCGAATTCACGCGCACGGTTCAAGTCCTCGTCGATGGAGACGCCCAGAATCATCAACCCGGCGCGCTGGTAGGTATTGTTGATTTGCTCCAGCGCGGGCATTTCCTGACGGGAGGGCCCCGCCCACCGGGCCCAGAAGTTCACCAGCACCACCTGGCCGCGAAACTCCGACAGCCGCGTGTTCTTGCCATCGAGCCCCTTGAGAGCGAAGTCGGGTGCGGTCTTGCCGATCAATCCGGCAGGGGGTGCCGCAAAGGACACGCTCAGGGCAAATGCGGCAATGACGCCTAGGCTAAGGGTTCGAAGGTTATGCATACGGTGACGGTCTCACCGCATTATGTCTAAAGCCGCGTTTGTGTGCGGCGTGGAAATTAACACTCGCTGGTAACCCCGCTGTCCTAGGAAAAGACCCGTAGACCGGAAGCTTTGCGCCCTCGCCTTTCGACAAGTTTGCCTTTTTCAGACTCGAAGCAAAGTCGTATAACAATACATCGGGACCAGGCTGGACGCTATTGAAATTATTAGGATTATTTATGACTTGGCGCACATTCATGAAAGACAGTCGAACTTCAAATCGGCGTTGATTCAGCGATCTTTGCGAGCCCGCACATGAGGCTTACCGCATTAAGGATGAAACAGGAGCAATACTCATGCCACGCGCGGTCGCGGTGACGGCAATCAAACAGTTAGCTCCTGGACCGGTTTGCGGGCGACTGTCGTAGGGTTGCGGATGAGGGCGAAACGTCTGGAGAACCCGACACGATCGCAGCAAAGTCACCTAACTGGCTGATTTTACTGATGCCACCCCCGTCGCTAAACGGCGACGGGGGTGGCGCATCGGGTCACATCGGCTTGAGACCTCAGACAGGGTTGGCGATCGTGCCGTTCACGATGGGCTCGAACGCCGTCAGGCTGTCCTGAACAGTCGTGCTGCCCAAACCACTCCAGTTCGAACCGAACAGGTTGGCAAAGTTGGCCTGTTCGCCATGCAGCGCCATGTAGTTCAGCACCACCGTGGCCGCCAATTGGTTGACCGCATTGGCCGCCGGGCTCGAGCCGGTGTTGATCGACCCGTCGCCGTTGAACCAGCCGATTTGAATACGCCCGTCGGTCGCCTGATTCGCATCGGGCAGATGGGTGGGCTTCTTGCTCGGATTGAACACCAGGAAGAAGGTGGCAGCGGTGGATTGATTGTCGCCGGTCCATTGACCCTTGCCGCGGCCGCCGACCGAATTGTCGATCATGCCGTTGCTGGCCAGCGAACCGTCGCTGAACAGATAGATCATCAGCGGTTTACCCACTCGCGCCGCATATTCCAGACAGGCGCCGATGCACACACCAGCGCGAAAATCGCGCGCCTCGCCACTCATCCGATCGCCGGTGTGGTAGTCGAAGCCGCCCATGGTGATGGTGCCCGCGCCGGCGTTTCCGTTGATAACCATGCTCATCACCGCAGCTGTCTTGCGAAACTCTGAATCGTCATCGTATTCAGCTTGCGTGAAAATGCCGGTGGGACCGACGATCAAAGGATCGATGTCCGGATTCAGTAATGCCGGGTTGTTGAAGCGATCGGTAAGGTAGGCCGCCTTGGTATAGCTGCATTGCGTCAACTTCTTGCTGGCCGCATCCTGCACCCCGTCAGCGTAGGCCTGCACTTTGGCGAGCTTGCCGTCGCTGATGCGCTTTATCGATTCCATGACCTCAGTGACGTCTTGGGCCGAGGGCAGCAACGTTCCGAGTTGGCCAGTATCGACTAGGCCGGTCACGTCGCTGGATCGATCAACTTTAGTCGGTTGCGCAGTCACATCGATCATGACCGCCGGCGCCATCGAATTACCGCCGGACATAGAACTTTGCGAACCGATCAGTCCGAGCAGCTCGCCCTTGGCGCCTGCCTTGTAAATGCCGTACATCGGATTGTGCGGATTGTTACCTGTGTCGTTTTCCGACCGCGCCGCAATGATCGACCCATTGGTGTTGGTTTTGGCCAGCGCGCCGGTACGGGTCAACATGCCTCGCAGATAGGCGCTGTCCGAATGAAACCGCAGACCGAAAGTAGCGTCGATGAAATTACCGGTCGTGCTGGGATTGGGAATCATATTGCCCGGCAGACCCAGCTTGCTGTAGCCAGCCGTGGTCAGAAAATCGAGCTGTCCACCCTGTCCGCCGATCAACACGTTGGATCCAGCCACGTTGCCGCCGCCGGCGAGATCGAAGGCGATGAAAGGAATCTTGCCTGCGCCGCCAGTGATACCACATGCCACCTTCGCAGCTTCGATATCGACGGCAAGCGTCGCGTGAGCCATTCGCGGCGCGAACAGACCGCTGACCAGCGAGGGCACCATTACTGTCGCCGCACCGGTCATGAAGCCTTGTGCGATGAACTCACGCCGTGTCCGCGGACGCGGGTGGTCCGGATGGCGCAGCGGCTCGTTGAGTCCGATGGATTTTGGTTTCTTACGCATACGTCTTCCTCGTTGAACCATTCGCGATTAATTGACCAACACGCCGGCGCTGCCGACGGCGGCACCACACACGGCCGTGGTGACCGCCTGCTCGCGGGCTGCAGTGCAGGTGCTGCCGTCGCCGCAACCGAGTTTGCCCATCAGCGCGTTGAGCTCAGCGCTCAATCCGGCCGAATCCTGGCTGCTCAAACCCGTACCAAGTGAAGCATTCGCCAGCGGCGTAATGACGGTATTTCGTCCGGTGGGCGTGCTGAACTTCGACCCAGCGCTGAAATTCACGCTGCCGAAGAACACGCCACGCTTGGCCGAATCGTTCACCAACTCATTGCAGTACTGGATGGCGAGCTGCGCCACCCCCACCTGGTGCGAGGGCAGGAAGCCTTCCAGCGTCGGCAAGGTCGGCAGCTGCTGCTTCACCGTCTGGAACGTCTGATTGACGTTGGCATTGTTCGCCGGGACTGTCGTGACCGCCGCCAGCGTGGCGTTCACGCGATCGAAGGTACGCACGCCGATGTCGGACACGATGACGCCGTCAACTGGGACCGGTGTGGCCGGAATGGGCTCGGTGACAAAGTGAGTCTTCGTGCCGAGTTGGTCGAAACTCAAGAAGAATGTATCGAGGTCAACATTTTTGTCGACACCGATGATCGTGCCGATCTTGGACAACTGCTGCCCTTGGCCCGCAAAATAGTTGGAGGCAGTGATGGTCGTATCGAGCGGGATGTAGGCCTGGCCCACATTCGGCACCACACCGTTCACGCCGATACGAATGCCCTTGACCACGATGCCATCGGGCTTCGCAGCCGGATCCAACGAGATGAAAAACGGCTTGTTGAACAGGTAGGCATAGCTGTCGTATTGACTGACTTCAAACACCACGTAGGACTTGGGAACGCCGGTGGCTGCTTCGACATTGAACAACAGGAAGTAGCGTTCACCGACGCCGGCTGCAAAGTTCTGCGCGATCTGCACATCGGTCAGGACGCGATTGTGAATCGCCACGAACTTGATGACGCCGGCCCACGATCGGTCGCTGGACACTTCATTGCCCAATACCAACGCAAAAGTGTTGTCCCAGTTGGCAATGGTGCCGCCCTTCTGAGCATCCGCATCGCCGGTGAACTCACCGTTGACATAGATGCGACGCCCGTTGACCGGGTCATAGGTCACGACCACATGCTGCAAGGAAGCCTGCAGTCGACGCGCCGCGTCCGCCGTGGACAAGGCGGGCATGCCGTTGGCGTCCGTGGCCGACGAGCGCAACATGGCATCGTAGTTGTACTTGGTCTGACCCAGCGTGAAGTTGCGCGCCATCGTGCCGCCCGAGTACGTGACCATGTAGGCCTCTTCCTGGGTCACATTGGCGGGCGCCAGCCACGCTTCGATCGAGAACTCGCCGGTGGCGAGAATCATGTCATGCAATTTCTTGCTGGCCTGCGTGGAGGCTTGCGCTTTGCTGCCCTTAGCGAACTTCAAGCCCCAGCCACCCACCCAGGTGACATCGCCACTGGTGGTCAAATCGGCCGCCGGATCGACGCCACTGGTATCGAAGGCGGTCGAGCCCTTGCCGGTCTTGAATTCGTACTTGGCAATGGCGTTGGAGTCGAAGCGGCTGCCACCGCTGGCCACCGTACCGTCATACAAGGTCAACGCCTTGCTGATCACCATCGCTGGATCGACGCTAGTCGGCGTAATCTGATTGGCAAACGCGGTGATCGCGTCCTGCATTTCCTGCGAGGCAGCCACGCAGTTGCTGTTCCAGCAGTTGTGCGATTCCTGGCGCAGACGCAACACAAATCGTGATTGAGCAGGCGTGTCGAGATTCATCTTCGTTCGCGCGGCGGCGTAGGCTTCGTCAGGCAAGCCGGTTGTTCCCAAAGTGCTGGAGGCAAAATAAGGGGACTGCGGGCTCGATGCCGACGGGGAATGGCACTTCGAACAGTACTGTTTCAACAAAGGATAGACAGTGGTTGAGAACAGCTGAGCATCAGCGGGGAAATTCTTGCTGTTGCCGACGTCTTTGATCACCGGCGCAGTCAACTGAATCTGCGTGCCACCGCCGGCAGAAGCACCTGCCCAGTTGGTGATCCAGGTGGTAAGAATGGCGCCGCAGGCGCTCGGATCGGTCAACCAGCAATTGTGGCCGCCCGCCACCTTGGCCACGATGCGCGACATGCCCGGGTCGGTCAGATTGACCACCGTGTTCGCCTGTGTGTAGGCCAGGTTCACATCGTCATTGCGAGCAAAATTCGGCATTTGTGCCGGCGAGGTCGCGTTGTGGCATTGGCCGCAACGGTTGGTCGAGCGCACGTTGTCCCAGAAATTGATCTTGAAGGCCTGCACATCGGCGGTCGAGGGCGCGGGTCCCGTGTAGTCGGAGCCTGCCGTCACCGGCACCACCGGATTCGCCGTCACCGGCGCACCTCCGCCACCGCAGGCGCTGAGCGCGAGCGAGGCAGCCATGACACACAACATTCCCAGTTGCGACAGTTTCATTTTGAATGCCTTGTTCATGTGGATGGCCCTCACGTCGTGCCCATGCAATAAACGGCAGCGTCGGCGAAGACCTGTTTGAGCTTGTAGCCGCTCTTGAAGGTGCTGATCATCGAATCGACTTTGTTACGATCGGTCTGATCAACCGGCGCGCGATAACAGACGTTCTTGAACACCTTCTCGACCTGGCAGCGCGCAAAGGCGTCGCTCTTGGCCAGTTCCATACCCATGGACTTCGCGCCATTGCCGGTGTGGGTCGAGGCTGCGTCCCAGCCAAGGATCTGGTTCGGCCCGGCGATCCAGCGATTGTCCCAATGGTCGTCCGGCGTGACGTAGCCGGTCTTGAAGTTATCCGAATTGATCAGGTACTTCGGTTGAACCTGCCCCGCCGTATACATGATCTTGGTGGTGGTCTCATCGTAGGTGTAGTAAGCGAAGGCCTGCGCCAACGGATCCATGCCGCTGTGGCAGCCGACGCAGTTGTTCAGGAACAACCGGCTGTCGCCGCCCGGCGAGCGGCTAACGTCCTGGCGGATGCGATCCGGCGGGCGCGTGGTGTCATGCACGGTTTCCATGTCATGGCACAGATGATTGAGCATGGTGAAGCGGAACATCGCCCGGTTCGTGCCGGCAATGAAGAACGCTTCCGCAGCGGCGCGCGTGGTGAAGATGCCGGCGGTGGCAGCAGCAGGAATGCCGGTGACGGATGATTGCGGCGTGGATTGCAATCCCGCCTGCAGATCCGCGCCGGTGTTCTCGAGCTGCTCGTACATATCATTGTTGGCCGGCGAGTAGGTGGCCGTGACGCCCGACAGACCAGGCTTGGCGACGTAGACCAGATCGGCCGACAACAACGTGCTGAAGTCAACGTCGTCGCGAACCATGCCGATCACCGTGGCGACGTAGTCGTTCAAGGGCGCGAACACGGTCTGTTCCCGATTCGTCCACGGCATCGCCATGTTTTTCAGGGTGACGTTAAAGAAGTTGCTGTTCTTCATCGCCTCTTTGGCGGCCAGATCGGCCGACATGCCCTGCATCGTGGTCAGCACGGCATCCGAGGGCGGCACGCCGGCGATACGGTCGTGAATTCGCTTCGCCTGGTCACGAGTGATCGCCGCTGCGCCGGCGCTCGCCAACGCGAGGCTCGCGGCCACGGCTGCGCACAGCGCGCGACGCTTAAATTGCATCCACCGTTGCGCAGGTCGCTTCATGTCGATCTCCGTTGTCGGCATCCCATTGTTCATATGCTCATCCGATTGGCGTGTATGAAAAGTTCCACTGGCCGCAAATATACGCAGCCAAATCTGTCGCAGGAATGTCTCAAGGGAACGACGTCGGCGTTCAGAGACAGTAACGACCTGCATCGCACGGCCTATATGCTCTTCGTCCAGTGAGAGTTCTTCTGTGAGTGTGTTAACAGAATCAATACGCGCATCAAACGAAGATGTCGGTATGCAACACACCCGAGAATTCAATCGATTCAACCATCAGCGGCCAGGGCGGCCAACGGGTGCATTTATTTATGCATAAGCAACATCAATGTGACTTGAGTCTCAATCGCATCAACATTGCGACTCGCGTCACATCGCGTGCGAAGACTTTTATCCTGCTGCTGCCTCTGTTAGCAATGGCGGCTTGCAGCAGCGGCACCAGCGGCAAGGCGCCCGGTCTCGCCGGCGGACAAATCCCCGATCCGGTCACGCTGGATTTTCCGCTCGCCTATGTAAAGCGGCCGCCGCCAAAGAAAGACATCGACGTCCGCGATCTAATCACCTCCACCGCCGGCGGCGACCTTTATATCCGCGACAAGGCCAGCGCCAGCGGCGTGGAAACCAATGTCACCAAGGACATCACGCAGGGCATGGGCGATGTGCGCGATCTGGACATTTCGCCCGACGGCACCAAAGTGGTGTTCTCGCTGCGGCTGCCGCTGCTGGAAAACGTCGACGATGACGAGCAGCCGACCTGGAACATCTGGGAATACGACGGCAAGGCCAAGACCGTGCGGCGTGTCATCACTGATGACATCACGGCCGAAAAGGGCCATGACATCAGCCCGCACTATCTTCCCGACGGTCGCATCGTGTTTGCCTCCACGCGCCAGAACACCTCGCGCGCCATCCTGCTCGATGAAGGCCGTCCGCAGTATCCGGGCCAGACCGACAACCGCCAGCAATCCGCCTTTGTACTGCATGTGATGAACGCCGACGGCTCCGACATCCATCAGATCACCTTCAACACCAATCACGATTTCGCGCCGTCGGTCCTGAACAACGGCCAGCTCGTGTTTTCGCGCTGGGAGCGCGTCAATGGCGGCGACCGCATCAATTTGTATCGCTCCAACCCCGACGGCACTGGCCTCGAGTTGTATTACGGCCAGTACAGCCATGCGACCGGCACCAACAATTCCATCGTGCAGTTCCTGAATGCGCGCATGCGGCCGGACAACAAGATCCTGTCGATGGTGCGACCGTTCATGGGCACGCAATTGGGCGGCGACATCGCGCTGATTGACGCCGAGAAGTTCGTCGAGATCAATCAGACGACGTTGACGGCCGCGGGCACCGCGGGCCCCGGTCAATCGCCGGCGACCACGTTGAATGTCTCGACGCTGGCCGACGCACCTTCACTCGGCGGGCGTTTCGCCTCCGCCTTCCCGCTGGTCGACGGCACCAATCGCCTGCTGGTGAGCTGGTCACCCTGCTTTGTGCTGGACACGACTGTCACGCCGACGGCGACGCGTGTCTGCACCGCCGACAACACCGCGGACCCGGCTGTGCAACTGGCACCGCCCGCGTACACGCTGTGGATCTACGATCTGGATACCAATACATTGCGGCCGATGCTCAGCGCCGAAGAGGGCTTGATGCTCATCGATCCGGTCATCCTGCAGCAGCGCACACCGGCGCCGCCGGTGATCCGTGACAAGGTCCCGGGCGTCGATGTCGACAAAAACCTGGCCGCCGAGGGCGCGGGCCTGCTCGTCATTCGTAGCGTCTATGATTTCGACGGCACCGACACCGCGTTGCCCAACATTGCCGCCGTGGCGGATCCGAAGCAGACCACCGCCAATCAGCGACCGGCGCGCTTCCTACGCATCGAAAAGCCTGTCGCGATTCCCGATAAGAAAGTGCGTGACGTGCCCGGCTTCGCCTTCGGGCCTGCCGGATTGGGCATGCGCGAGATTCTCGCCTATGCACCGGTGGAACCGGACGGCTCCATCAAGATCAAGGTGCCGGCCAATGTGCCATTTGCTATCAGCGTTTTGGACAAGAATGGCCGTCGCGTCGGTACGCGGCATGGAAGCTGGCTGCAGCTTCTGCCCGGCGAAGTCCGCACCTGCAATGGCTGTCACGATGCGGCCAAGAATACGGCGCATGGTCGTGCCGACCTGTCCGTGTCGGTGAATCAAGGCGCAACCACCACCGGCCAGCCGTTTCCCAATACGGAGCCCGCGCTGTTTGCCGATTTCGGCGAGATCATGGCCGAGACGCGTGCCCGCATCAGTTGTGCGGCGGCCACGGGGTGTTCAACCATCCCCAGCGCAAACCTCATTTACGATGACGTGTGGACCGACCCGGTCGCCGCGGCGCGGGCCAAAGACGCAAGCTTTGCCTATTTGTATTCAGACATGACCACGCCGGCGCCGATCAACGGCAATTGCCTGCCGACCTGGAGCAATCGCTGCCGCATCACCATTCATTATCTGCAGCATCTGCAGCCGCTGTGGAACCTGCCCCGGCAGACCCTCGCGGTCGATGGCGTCACCGTGCTGTCCGACCACACCTGCGTCCTGTGCCACAACACGAAGGATGCAGCCGCTGCGACGCAGGTGCCAGCAGGTCAGTTGGATCTGACCGACGGGGTTTCCAATGCCGACCCGAACGTCGTGACCTCCTATGAGCAACTCTTGTTTGCGCATAACCAGCAAGAGCTTATTATGGGCGCGCTACAAGATGTTATGGTAACTGGACCGATTGACCCGGCGACGGGTCTGCCGACTCAGGTGCCGGTCGTTCTGCCGGGCAGCATGAGTGCCGGCAGCGCGAATGCATCGACGCGGTTCTTCAACCGCTTCGATGCGGGCGGAAGTCACTCGGGTTACTTGTCTCCAGCGGAGCTGCGATTGATTGCTGAATGGTTAGACATCGGAGCCCAGTACTACAACGACCCATTCGTGGCACCAGCGAACTGACCTGATGCGACGTCTGCTCCCGTTATTGCTATTGGCGCAGGCGTTGCTGATGTCGACGGCAGTCCAAGCGCGGACCCCCAAGAAGCCCTTGGAGGTCGTCGTGGCGGAAGCCTTTGTGGAAATGCGCAGCGGCCCGGGGCGCGGATTCCCCGTCACCTACGTCGTCGGACGAGGCGACAGCGTGCAGGTGCTGTACAGCCGCACCGATTGGTTCAAAGTGCGTGCGCCTCGCGGCGAGGAAGGCTGGGTGAAGCGCGAGGAATTGGCGAAAACACAGTTGGCCTCCGGCGCGCCCGCGCCGATTCCGCCCTATCCGGATTTCGCCACCCACAAGTGGGAACTGGGCGCCGGCTATGGCGTTTACAACCATCAGAACCTGGTGACCGCGTACGTCGACTATGCGCTCACCGACAGTCTCGACGCCGAATTCGTTTTGCAGCAGGCGCTGGGCACCATCGACAACCGCTACATGGCAACCATCGGTCTGCGCCACACCTTCATTCCCGAATATAAATGGCTCTCCCCGACGATCGGGTTGGGCACGGGCGTGCAATACATCGACAAGAGCACGCCGCCGCAGCCGCTGGAGAAGAACAATCAGGTGGCCTACGTGAGCTTAGGGTTGCGCGGCTTCATCAACAAGAAATTCATGTGGCGCCTCGATTGGCGCAATTACGTAGTTTTCACCAAAGAAAACGACAACAAGGAACCGGAAGAATGGAAATTCGCCTTGGCAGTGTTTTTCTAATAGCCGCGTTGCTGACAGGCTGCAGCTGGTTTCATCGCGCGCCCAAGGCCGCGGCGGAAATCGTGCCCGAAGCGCCCGAGGCCGAGCCGAGCATCATCGACCCGCAGGTGCAGCGGCGTGTGGTCAAAACCCCGAAGATCAAAGCCAAGAACTTTGAGCTGGGGGCTTCTTTCGGCGCGCTCAGCATCCAGGACTTCGGCACCAATCCGTTGTACGGCGTACGCCTGGCGTATCACGTGACCGAGGACATCTTTCTGGAAGGCTACGTGGCGCGCTCCAAGGCCGGCACCACCAGCCTGCAGGACGTGTTCCCAAACATCACAGTGCTGAGCGACTCTGGGAGACGCTTCACTTACTACGATCTCGACGTGGGTTACAACGTGCTGCCCGGAGAGGTCTTTCTGGGACGAGGCCGCGCATTCAACACGGCGCTGTACGCCATCGTGGGCATGGGCGCCGTGAAGTTTGCCGATCAGGACAAATTCGCCCTGAACTTCGGAGTGGGCTCGCGCATCTTGTTGACCGACTGGCTGGCCATGCACCTGGATGTCAAAGACCACGTGTTCGAGACCGACATTACCGGACGGACCAAGAACGTCCACAACATCGAAGCCACGCTGGGCTTCACGTACTTCTTTTGAGCTTGAGGTGTTTATGAAAACCCGGAACTCCTCCCTGATCAAACGCGGCCTGCTTGCAGGTCTGATCGCCGTCGGCTCGACCTTGGCGATTGCCGGCGATGCCAATGCACCGGCCACCGAATTCTCACTGACCTCGCTGGCCGGAAAGCCCGTGGCGTTGAGCCAGTTCAAGGGCAACGTCGTGCTGGTGAATTTTTGGGCCACCTGGTGCGGGCCGTGCCAACAGGAAATGCCGCTGCTGGATCAGATGTACAAGAAATTCAAGCCTGCCGGGTTCACGCTGCTGGGCGTCAATGTCGACAAGGAGGTGCCGGCCGTCAAGGACCTGCTGGCACGCAAGCCGGTCAGCTTTCCGGTGCTGCTGGATCCAGAAAATGCCGTGAGCCGTGCCTATAAGGTCGCGGACATGCCCAGCTCGGTCATCATCGATCGCAAAGGCAACGTGCGCTACATTCACCGCGGCTATCGTCCCGGGGACGAGAACGAATACCAGGACCGCATCCGTCAGTTGATCCGGGAATGAACATCCGAGCGCTGCGGTTTTCCCTGTCGATCGCCGTCGTGCTGGGAGCGAGCGCCTGCAGCAGCGTCAAGCCGTGGGTGAAACCCTATGAGCGGGACCGTCTGGCCGATCCCATCATGTCCTGGGACCGCGATGCCATTTCCGGCGCGTACCTCGATCACATCTACGAATCGCGCGAAGGTTCGCGGGGCGCCACCGGCACTGCCGGCGGTGGCTGCGGCTGTAACTGATCCTCATGCGTATCGTGCGGCTGTGTGGATGGTTGATGTTGACGCTGGTGGGAGCGGCGCAGGCGGCGGTGCTGCCGGATGATCGTGCGGATTTGTTCTACAGCACCTACAAGGGTGGCGGAATGAACATCACCGGCAAGTCCATCCTGGTGCGCAAGAAATTTGCGGAAAGCTTTTCGGTGCAGGCGAACTACTTCATCGACACCGTCAGCGGCGCGTCCATCGACGTGCTCAGCAACGCCAGCACGATCCACGATGAGCGCAAGCAGAAGAGCCTGAGCCTGGACTATATCCGCGGCAAGACTTCCTACAACGTTTCGTATTCCAACAGCAAAGAAACCGACTACGTCTCCGACACAGCGCACTTTGCGCTGAGTCAGGACATGTTCGGCGATCTGACTACCGTCACGCTCGGCTACACGCGCGGTTGGGACAAGGTCAGCCAGCGATCCGGCGCGACGATCTCCCCGGTGGGTCAGGCCGACCGCCGCAGTTACGATGCAGGCATTTCGCAGGTCATCACCAAGAACCTGCTCAGTTCACTCAGCCTGGAAGTCATCACCGACGAAGGCTTCCTGAACAACCCGTATCGTTTCACGCGTTACTTTGATCAAGATGCCGGCACCCTCTGGAGCCAGCAGCCGGAAGTGTATCCGCGCACCCGCACCAGTACGGCGGCGACCGGACGTGTCCGGTACTACCTATGGTACCGGGCAGCGGCGAGCGCGTCGTACCGATACTTCACGGACACCTGGGGCATCCGTGGCCACACATTTGAGTTGGGTTACACGCATCCCCTGTCGAACCGTTGGATTTTCGAAGGCCGCGTGAGGCTTTACAAACAGGGACCCGCGAATTTTTACAGCGACTTGTTCCCGCGCCGCGATGCACTGAATTTCATCGGCCGCGACAAAGATCTCGCGGGTTCCAAGAACACGACCATCGGCGCGAAAGTGACCTACGCGTTCCTGCCCGAGGGCTGGAAATTCTTTAAGCGTGGGACCGTGACGCTGGATGTGAGCCGGATTCAATTCAAGTACGACGACTTCCGCGACATCAAGGACTATGGCATCGGCAACGGCTTCCCGCCGGGCAGCGAGCCTTTGTATAAATTCAACGCCAACGTGTTGCAGATCTACGCGTCAATGTTCTTCTAGCGCGGTTCCGCGCGCGACAAAGAAAGCGGGGCCGACCAACGTCGGACCCCGCTGTTGCAACACAATCAACGCGGCCGGCCGGCCACGATCTCTCCCGTCTCGAAGGCAGACATGGGGATTTCGCTGCCCGGTTGCCATTTTGCCAGGCTTGTCGGACGGACCAGGTTTCGATCAGCATCCTCCCCAGTTCGCTTTGCGGCGAACGCCACCCCGAAAACCAGAATGGCCACTCCAGTCACGATCAATTTGCGACGCTGCATGGCTTCCCCCTGGTTTTAAAGTGCCCGGGGCGGGTTCGCCGGATGTGCATCCTGCATCGTCAACCGGGGCGGGTTGGCGGGATGGGCGTCCTGCATGGCGAACCGCGGCGGGTTGGCCGGGTGCGCATCCTGCACGGCAAACCGGGGTGGGTTGGCCGGGTGTGCGTCCTGCATACCTAAGCGCGGCGGGTTGGCTGGATGTGCGTCCTGCATCGCGAACCGGGGCGGATTGGCGGGATGGGCGTCCAGCATGGCCAGACGCGGCGGATTGGCCGGGTGCGCGTCCAGGCGTGTGGCGCTTGCACTGGCGCCCGACGCAAATGCTGCGCAAGATATGGCTGCAGCCACGGTTAGGGAAATAACGTTTGGTTTCATGGTCTTTCTCCAGGTTTTGATAAGGATCGATGTTTTTGAATCACGCTTTGGAATCCGTAGCGCTTTTTGTAAAGCGACACCGAACTGTGAATTCCCTCACATCTCGGAACAATCATCTATGATCATCCGACAGGTGGAGGTTGAATCCAGAAGGCGGAGAGCGGCGCACGTGCAGGCATTGCGGGAACCCCTTCAAAATCTAGTACGGCTACCTCCATCGGCCTACGCGATTGTGGTGAGATGCACGACACCACCCACCCGCCGCGAGCTTGGCGATGCCTGCTAAGGGCAAATTCACTCAGCTGCTTTCCGACTGGCGTACCGGTCAGGAACAGGCGTTAAGCGAATTAACCCCCCTGGTCTACGACGAGCTGCGCCGACTCGCGCACCGCTACATGCGCAGCGAACGCGGCAGCCACACCCTTCAAGCCACGGCGGTCGTACACGAGGCATTCTTGCGTTTGATTCAGTCGGAAGTTCCGATGCAGGATCGCGCGCACTTCTTCGCGCTGGCCTCGCGACTGATGCGGCGGGTGCTGGTCGACCACGCTCGAAGCCGCGGGCGAGACAAGCGCTACGGCTCGGTGAAGCAGGTGCCGCTGGTTGACGACATGCCCGCGACTGCGGATCCGAGCTTCGACATCCTGGATCTGGACTCTGCGTTGGAACAATTGTCACAGTTCGAACCGCGGCTGGCGCAGGCACTGGAGCTGCATTATTTTGGTGAGTTGACCTACGATCAGATCGCGCTGGCGATGAATGCGTCGGCTGCAACCGTTCACCGCGACATCCGGCTGGCGCGCGCATGGTTGCTGAATCAACTGGCGGTGCGACCGCGATGATCGTCACCCGCGCCCGCTGGCAGCAGATTCGCTCGCTGTTCGAGGAGGTGTGTGAAGCCGGTCCGGCGGAGCGGGCGCAGCGTCTGAACAGCATCGGCGCGAATGACCCTGAACTGCGCACCTCGGTCGAATCGCTGCTGTCGATCGATGGCAGCCCTGAAGACCCGCTGCTCGGCGCCATCGGCGAGGCCGCCGGGGATCTTCTGGAGCAGCATGCTGACCGATTGATCGGCAAGCGCGTAGGTGCGTACCGCATTCTCTCGGTACTCGGTCACGGCGGCACCAGCACCGTCTACACGGCCGAACGAGCCGATGCGCAATACCAGCAGACCGTGGCCATCAAGGTACTGCACCATGCCACCCTGCACCCACGCATGCGCAATCGCCTGCACAGCGAACGCCACATTCTGGCAAAACTCGAGCACACCTCGATAGCGCGTCTGATCGACAGCGGTGATCTGGAAGATGGCACGCCGTATCTGGTCATGGAGCACGTCGCAGGCGAGGACGTTCTGGCGTACTGCGACAGCCGCACGCTGTTCATTCGCGAGCGCCTGGAGTTGTTCATCAAGATCTGCGAAGCCGTGCAATTCGCGCACCGCAACCTGATCGTGCATCGCGACCTGAAGCCCGGCAACATTTTGGTCACCAACGACGGCACGCCGAAACTGCTCGACTTCGGCATCGCCAAACTGCTCGCGCCGGAAAGCATTTCGCACACGCTTCCTGTCACGCGTCTGCAGGAGCGGGTGCTGACGCCTGAAAATGCCGCGCCGGAACAAGTGCTGGGCCGGCCGATCACAACTGCGACCGACATCTACGCGCTCGGCGTGCTGCTGTACCAGATATTGAGCGGCCGTCCGCCTTACCGGCTCAACAGTTACAGCCAGTTGCAGCTCGAGCGCGCCATTTGCATGGATGATCCCCCGCGCCCCAGCCAGGCGGTGACGGCAAAGCTCGCCGGTGAAAACGATCTAGACCGGCAGCGGATTTCAGATCGGCGCGGACTCTCCCCGGAACGCTTACGCACGCGTCTGGCCGGCGATCTCGACGCGGTCGTCGCCATGGCGATGCGCAAGGAGCCGGAACGCCGCTACGCCTCGGCACAGGCGCTGGCGGAGGATATCACCCGTCATCTGCAGGCGCAGCCGGTCATCGCGCGCCACGGCGACTGGCGCTACAACTCGGCCAAATTCCTGCGCCGTCATTTCCTGGCCGTAAGCGTAGTTATAGCGCTGATCCTCGGCATGGCCGCGGTCGCTGGCGTCACGCTGTGGCAAAACCATAGAATCGAACTGGCGCGAGAGGCGACCGCGCGCGAGCGCGATCGCGCGCAGCAGGTATCGAGCTTTCTGGTCGATGTTTTTTCACAGGCGGATCCGTTCAACGCCCAGGGCCACGAGGCCACCGCCAAGGACCTGCTCGACCGCGGCGCCGCCAAGATCCTGGAGAATCTGGACGAGCAGCCTGAAGTGCGCGCGCAATTGCTGGAGAGCATCGGTCTGGCGTACCGCAGGCAGGGCTTGAGTCCGCGCGCCGTGCCGCTGTTCGAGCAGGCGCTCGCGATTCGCCGCCAGGCGCACCCGCCAAATCCCGCGCTGGTCGCCGCCGCGCTGGCCAACCTCGCGGAGGCGTTGTCTGACGCCGGCAATCTGACCTCCGCAGAAGCGTATTTGAACCAGGCGCTGAGTCTGACCCGTGGCGGCAACAAGCCGGCGACGCGTCAAACGGCGGATATCCTCATGCAACTGGGGACGCTGGCGCGCGATGGACGCAGCCGCCCGGATCAGGCTACCAACTACGTGCGCCAGGCACTGCTCATCTACCGCAGCGTGCTCGGCGATGAGCGTCCGGAAGTCGCCGGTGCGCTCAACGAACTGGCGAGCATTGCCGTCTGGCAGTATGACTACGGCCAGGCGGAAAAGTATCAGCGCGATGCGCTGGAAATCTATCAGGCCACCTTGAGCCGGGATCACCCGGACCACGCGGTTGCGCTGGCGAACCTGGGCATGATCCTGGTCGAGCGCGGCAAGTACGCCGAGGCGGAATCCATGTTGAACGAAGCGCTCGAGGTCGAGCGCCGCGTCTTCGGGCCGACGCATCAACGCATCGCGCAGACGCTGGAAAGTCTGGGCGCCTTGTATGAACGTCGCGGCGAGTATCGGCGCGCAATCGACACCTTGAACGAAGCCATCGCACTGACCCGCCAACGGCTCGGTCCGGAACATTATCTGACCGGCTATCGCCTGGACTTTCTCGCCAACCTGTACCTCAAGGCCGGCGACACCGCAGCGGCGGAAAAAGCCGCGCGGGACGCGTTGGATATCTATGCCAAGAGCCTGCCGCCGGAACACCTGTATGTCGCCTCGGCGCGCCAGGTGCTCGGCGACATCCTGACCGTGCGTGGACATTACCGGCCAGCAGAGATAGAGCTGCGCGAATCCCTGGATCTGAACCGTCGACTGGCGGGCGCCGACAGCTGGCGTGCGGCGCGATCCGAAGCAAGTCTGGGCTGGTGCCTGATCAAATCCGGGAATGATACCGAGGGCCTGCCGATGCTCGAAGGTGCTCAAGCGCGCCTGCTGCAGACCCTCACCGCCAAGAATGCTTCCACTCGTCAGGCATCACAACACCTGCTGGAGTATTATCGCGCCCATCGACGCGAAGCGGATGCTGCGCGGGTACTTGCCGTCCTCAATCCCGCTTAACGCTTGCGGAACTAACGGCGCCCGACGAAGTCTCGTTCGTACAGTCGTTCGCACGTTGTTTTAGCAGGAGTGTCGATGTTCAACTCAAACCGCTCGAATCCAGGGTTCCTCGTCCTCGTCATGAGTGCCGGCATGTTGCTGGGCGGCGCATTTGCGCAGGCCGGCGCACGCGAAGAAGGACGTTTGCTGACGGCCACCGAAGTGCTGGAAAACGTGCAGGGAATGCCCGACCAACGACTGCCGGACCTGCTGTTGTCGCGCGCCTACGGCATCGCCGTCATCCCCGATGTCATCAAAGTCGGCTTGACGCCCATCGGCGGCAGCCGCGGCCACGGCGTGCTGATGGTGCGCGACAAGCTGAACGGCCCGTGGAGCAACCCCTCCTTCATCACCCTGACCGGCGGCAATTTTGGCTTCATGATCGGCGCCCAGTCCTCCGACATCATCCTGGTGTTCACCACCAAGAACGGCATCGACGGCATCACCGGCGGGAAGCTGACCCTTGGCGCCGACGCCTCGGTCGCCGCAGGTCCCGTGGGACGCTCGGGTTCTGCGGCGACCGACCTGAATTTCGACGCGGAAATTTATTCTTACGCACGCTCCCGTGGACTGTTTGCCGGTGCGTCGCTGGACGGATCCGCGATCACCATCGACAAGAAATCCAATGCCGCGTTCTACAACAAGCACGGCGTCACCGCGGGTGAGATCTTCTCCGGCCAGTCGCCGGCCCCGCCGGCCGCGGGTAAACGTTTCCTGGACCGCCTGGCGCAAACCACGCGGACCAGCGTGCGCAGCTCGCCCGCGCCGCAGGCCGAAATGCCGGCTACCACCGGTGCAGCACCGTCGGCCGGCACAAGCACTGCCCCGGCGTCGGAACCCGCCAAGACTTTCCCCATGGAAGATGCGAGCCCGGGCCAGGAACCACCGAAGTAGCCCGCGCGTCGGGGCCTAACTGCGCAACCGTAGTCCCTGCGGATCGTAGATCGAGTTGAGGCGGATGGTCGCCATCCGCATCTCGCCCAACACGTCGATCTCGCAAGTCTCGCCCTCGCGGGCGAGCGCGGTGGGCACGTAGCCGGCGGCCAGGCTCTTGCCGATGCAATGTCCATAGGCACCCGAGGTCACGTAGCCGACAGCCGCGCCGTCCTTGACGATCGATTCATAGCCGACCACTTCGGCATCCGCCGCCGCGATCTCCATCACCACGAAGCGGCGCGTCGGACCGGATTCGCGCGCAGCCATCGCAGCCTCGCGACCGGTGAAGCCGGATTTGCCGAAGTCGATGAAACGGTCGAGCCCGGTTTCCGCCGGCGTGTAGTCGGGCCGGTAATCCTTGTTGAACGATCCGTAGCATTTTTCCAGACGCAGCGATGACAGCGCGCGTCCGCCAAAATGTGTAAGGCCCAGGTCGCTGCCCGCCGCGCGCACATCGTCATAAAGACTCGCAAAATAATCCGGCGTCGTCCACACCTCGTAACCCAATTCACCGGTGAACCCTGCGCGAGTGACCACGGCCGGCGCAAAGCCCACTGCCGTTTCGCGCACGTGAAACAATTTGAATGCCGCGGCCGACAGGTCGTGACGCACCAGCCGCTGCAGCAATTCACGCGATCGGGGTCCGGCGATCGACAGACCCGCCAGCGTGGATGCGGCCGAGCGCACGAACACGTCAGCGGGCGGCTCCGACTCCCAAAACCAGCGTAAGTGGAACTCCTCCGCGAATCCTGAGCCGACGATCATGAATCGATCCTCCGCGAGGCAGGCGATCGACAGATCACCCATGATCCGACCTGCCGGGTTCAGCATGGGTGCGAGCGCGAGACGGCCCGGCGCCGGAATGCGCGAGGCGAATACGCGGTCGAGCCAGGCACGTGCACCGCGCCCGGTGACTTCGTACTTGCCGTAATTGGTGGTCTCGTAGATTCCGACAGACTCGCGAACCGCCAGACATTCAGCCCGCACGATGGGAAAGGCTTCAGACCGGCGATAGGTCGGCGTTTCCAACGGCGCGACTCCCTGGGGTGCAAACCACAGCGCCTGCTCGAGTCCGAAATTCGCACCCATGACAGCGCCGGCCGCCAGCAGTTTGTCGTGAATGGGGGAACGGCGCACCGGCCGGGCGGCGGGGAGTTCCTCGTTCGGATACGCAAGACGGAAGCGGCGCGCATAATTTTCCGGCACTTTGATCGAGGTGTACTTGGGCGTGGCGAACGCACCGAAGCGCGCGACATCCATGGACAAAATATCCTGCCCAGGATCGTTGTGCGCCATCCACCGCGACAACACGAGCCCGATGCCGCCACCCTGGCTGAAACCGGCCATGACGGCGCACGCAACCCAGTAATTCTTCAGGCCGCGCACCGGTCCCACCAACGGGTTGCCATCCGGCGCAAAGGTGAACGGACCATTGATCGCCTTGCGAATGCCGGCGCGTCCGAGCGCCGGAAAATGGCTGAAGCCGACCTCGAAGTACGGTGCAAGGCGCTCGAAATCATCGGTGAGCAACTGCATCGAAAAATCATCCGGCGTGCGCAGCGGTGACCAGACGATGCCATGCGGCTCGTAGGTGCCGATCAACGCGCCACCGCGTTCCTGCCGCATGTAGATCTCGCCCGCATAGTCCGTGGTGTTGACGATCTCTTTTGCGCGGCCCTGCAATTCCGGAATGTCTTCGGTCAGCAGATAGTGGTGCTCCATGGCGAGCACCGGCAATTCGATGCCCACCATGTGTCCGACCTCGCGCGCCCAAAGTCCTGCGCAATTGACCACGTGTTCCGCGTGCACCGCGCCTTTGTCCGTCACCACATCCCAGCTGCCGTCGCGACGTTGACCGAGCGACAGCACGCGCGTGAATCGTTCCACCGAGGCGCCGAGCTGGCGCGCCGACTTGACGTAGGCATGCGTGGTGCCGGAAGGGTCGCAGTGACCGCCATCGGCACGCCACAGCGCACCCATGAAATGCCGGGCGTCGATGAGCGGATTCAGATGCTGGGCTTCCTCGAGTGAAATCATCCGCGTTTCCATGCCCAGATAACGCGCGCGCGAGCAGATCAGCGCCAAGCTGTCGAGTTCTCCCGGCGTTGCGGCCAACATCAATCCGCCATTGGGATGCAATCCGCACGACTGTCCCGACAAGTTTTCGATCTCGCGATACAGATCGATCGTATATTTTTGCAGGCGCGAGATATTGGCCTCGCCGTTGAATGTGTGCATGCCGCCGGCCGCATGCCAGGTCGAACCGGAGGTCAATTCGCTCTTCTCGAGCAGGAGCACATCGGTCCAGCCGATCTTGGCGAGGTGATACAACACACTGGCGCCGACCACTCCACCGCCGATGACGACGGCTCTTGCGGAACTCTTCATGACCATTCACTCCTCAACAAGTCAGTCAGCTTCAGATCTGCGCCCGGCGCGAATCCGAAGGGTTGCGCCGTCGATACCAGCCACTCACGCAAGTGTCGGGCCGTGGTCGAGGGCGTCAACAACAAAAGACCCGCCGGCAATACCACCAGGATCACGGCAACCTGCGCCATGAGCGTGGCCGCAGCGCTTCCCACGGGCATCACGGTCGGGTCAAGATCGAGCCGGCAGCCACGTGTCAGCATCTCGCGGGCTGCGGCACCTTGGACAAACACGGCGACGAGTCCGGACGACAGGTCGATGATCGCGGCCGACTCCGCATACACCGACTCCCAGCGCGCGGCGGCTGCACCGGCTTGCCCGGGTTCACTGAGCAGCAGCCAGCGTCCCGGTCGCACGCTCAGGCGAAGCTGATCGCTCGCAATCGCAGCTCGTCCCATCGCAGGCAGTTGCACATCGCGCAAGCATGCACGATACGCCGCGATCTCGACGACGTCGGTGGCGCAAGCATGAATCGTCACCGACGCATCAGGCGCGGACACGACTATTCTCCGGATCCAGGTGATGCGGACTGACGATTTCCACCTCGGTATTCTCCGCATGAATTGGCGAGGCCGCGATCATCCGTTGACCCATCCGCTCACGCCCCCCTGCAAGCAGCGCAAGTCCGACCCAAGCATCACTGTGCGTCGAAGGTGTCGAGGAAGTGACAAAGCCCAGACTCGCTGCGGGCTCGGACGGCACGATCAATTGCGCACCATTACGCAAGCGCTGCGCGGAATCCAGCGGACGGATGCCCACCAGATGCTGACGATCCGCGGCCAGTAGGCCGGGGCGCTGCGCCAGCGCCCGCCCGACGTAGTCACCGCCCTGTTTCAGGCTACGTCCGAATCCCAAATCGCCGGCCGTGGTATTGCCATTGAGTTCTGCGCTAGTCACATGGCCTTTCTCGATGCGCAAGGTATTGAGTGCATCCAGTCCATACGGCGCGATGCCAGCGTTCTTGCCCGC
>JANMXI010000031.1:0-1831 GCA_031394735.1 Pseudomonadota bacterium
CGCGAACGCTTTTGTTGAGTTGGAGCGTGAGGACGAAGACGGCGAGGTAACCAAGGCAACGCAATTCGAGGTCAACCTGGGTGCCTCCTACCGGTTTCGGCCCAACTGGTCACTCGGGGTCGAATACCGGAACCATAACGAGTTCGTCGGCTACGGCTTTGGTGAACAGGAGCACACAGCGCATTTCCTGGGGCCGAACGTCCACTATGCCAGCCAGAAATGGTTCTTCACGCTGACAGCGCTTTACCAGGTCGGCGCGTCCGGCTTTAACGACGAACAGCGCGCCAATATTGCAGGCGGCCGGATTTTTGGCGATGAGCATACCAAATGGGACGGTATTCGGTTCAAAATCGGAAGGGTTTTTTAATGTCTTCGATGAAATGGGCGCTGCTTGCGCCCACCATGCTTATCGCCCCCGCTGCACATGCGACAACATACTTGACTGTTGAGCAGGCCCAGGCCCTAATGTTTCCCGGTGCCGTTTTGCAACCTGCCTTCCGCACGTTGACGAATGACGACGTCGCTGCGATCAAGACAGCGTCTGGCGTCAGCCCGCTCGGCCGTGAGCTCAAGGCCTGGCGCGCGTCGACCGGCGGCTGGCTCATCGTCGACCGCGTGGTCGGCATGCACGAATTCATCACTTTTGCGGTTGCTCTCGATCAAACTGGTGCGGTTCGATCCGTGGAAATCATGGATTATCGGGAGAGCTATGGCGACGAGATTCGGAACCCGAAATGGCGCGCCCAATTTACAGGCAAGCGGAAGGGCGCGGCTCTGAAGCTGGACCAGGACATCAAGAACATTTCGGGGGCAACGTTATCTTGTCGTCACGTCGCCGATGGCGTCAAACGGTTGCTCGCGACTCACGCGGCGGTGCTGGCGCGGACCTGAAGCCGATGAATGGCAGCACATTGGTGCGGCGAGCTCAGCCGTGGTTGGGCACGATCGTCGAGATTGCCGTTCCCGCCAAATCGATCCAGGCAGTCGATGCAGGTTTTGCTGCCATCCGGCACGTTCACGAACGCATGTCGTTTCACAACGAAACAAGCGACCTTGTAAGGCTAAGGTCATCGGCGCCAGGACAAATAGTTTCTGTAGATCCGCTTACGGTGGAAGTATTGGAGATCGCCAGCAGGCTTCATGAAGCTACCGGGGGCCTGTTCGATATCACGATCGGGCGCACCCTCGTCCGCGATGACTTTCTTCCCGACGTTTCAACCGATCCGCTCAGTCTTTTCGACGGCAAAGCGACGGATATCGTATTGCTCGACGCCCATCGCGTCCGCTGTGATCGGCGCGTGCTGATTGATCTTGGCGGTATTGCGAAGGGTTTCGCAGTCGACCGCGCAGTTGAAGCGCTGGCCGCGGCCGGCGTCCCTGCCGGGATTGTCAACGCCGGTGGCGATGCGCGGGTTTTTGGCTCGGTCGATCATGTTGTGCATATTCGGTCAGGTGATGGTTCGCTCAACTGGGCGCTTTCGATCAGAGAGGGCGCTATCGCCAGCTCATCGAATGTCCGGTCTCGTTATTGGAACGGGACGTCGACGCGCACCCCGCATATCGGACCAGATGGCGAACCGGTGGTGATCGACGGTGTCGTCAGCGTGGTCGCAAACTCTGCCGTAATGGCTGATGCAATGACGAAGGTAGCGATGATCGACCCCGACCGGGCAAACCGGCTGCTAGCCGAACACGGTGGTGCCGTAGTGAGCGCAATGCTTGAGAGGGTCGCCGCATGATGCCCAATATGCGTTCGGCGCGAATGGCGCGCTGGCAAATTCTATTGCTGACGATCAGTGGCAGCCTGCTCTTGCTAAGCGGCGGCGTCTGG
>JANMXI010000032.1:0-3318 GCA_031394735.1 Pseudomonadota bacterium
TTGGGCGTCCTGCTGCTGGTCGCCGCCGGCTGCAGCAAAGACAAAGATGTCGAACCTCCCGCCAAGCTGGTGGATTTTCCAACCAAGCTCGTCGTCAACAAGGTGTGGAGCGAAGGCGTCGGCAACGGCAAGAAGCAGATGCAGTTGCGCCTGGGGTTGGGTCCCACCATCGACAACGGCGTGGTGTTCGCTGCATCCCACAAGGGTGAAGTCATCGCCGTGGCGCTCAAGAACGGACAGCGCCGCTGGCGCCGCGATCTAAAGCTGCCCTTGTCGGGCGGGCCGGCCGCTGCGGCGGGTCTGGTCGTGGTAGGCGCCAGCAAGGGCCAGATCGTGGCGTTGGATGCCGCCACCGGCCGCGATGTCTGGCGCACGCGCGTCAACGGCGAACTGCTGTCGGCCGCCGCGATCACCGACAAGGTCATCGCCATCCGCTCCGTCGATGGCAAGCTGCACGGATTGGATTTCGCGACCGGCAAAGAATTGTGGTCGGTGGAGCAGCCTGTGCCACGCCTGAGCCTGCGCGGCACGGCAACGCCGGTGATCGCCAAGGACATGGCCATCAGCGGTTTCGACAATGGCAAGGTCATGGCCGTGAGTCTCACTAATGGCGACACGGTGTGGGACACCGCGTTGGCATCGCCGCACGGCAGGACCGAATTGGAACGCCTCGTCGACATCGACTCCTCCGTCGAGGTTGTTGGTGACAATGTGTATGCCGTCGGATTTCAGGGGCGCGTGGCCATGCTGGCGCTGGATTCCGGACAGATCTGGTGGGGACATGACCTGTCCAGCAGCCGTGGTCTGGCGGTGGCCGATGACACTCTGTTCATCGCCACGGCCGATGGCAGCGTGCTTGCGCTGCGGGGTCGCGACGGGTCGGAACTCTGGCGCAACGAGAAGCTCAAGCGCCGCGGTCTGAGCCGCCCGGTGGTCACCAGCACGGCCATCGTCGTCGCCGATTTCCAGGGCTATGTTCATTGGCTGGATCGCACCAGCGGTGAATTGGTGGCGCGGCAGCGCATCACCAAGGACCGGGTCACCAATCCGCCGGTGGCGGCGGATGACACGGTCGTGTTTCTCACGGACGGTGGCAAGATGGCCGCCTTTCGCGCGAAACCGAAAACCTAGGAGACGGACTTGCTTCCCGTCGTCGCACTCGTCGGCCGGCCCAATGTCGGCAAGTCCACGCTGTTCAATGCGATGACCGGCACGCGTGATGCCTTGGTGGCGGACCTGCCCGGACTGACGCGTGATCGTCAGTACGGCTACGCGCGACGCACCGATGTTCCCTGCATCGTCGTGGATACCGGTGGTCTGTTGGAAACCTCGCAGGGCATCGAGTCGCTCATGATCGAGCAGACGAATCGCGCCATCGCGGAGGCGGATCGCATCATCGTGGTGGTCGACGGTCGCGCCGGCGCCACGCCGCAGGATCAATTCGTCGCGCGGCTCATCCACAAGAGCGGCAAGCCGGTGATTCTCGCCGTCAACAAGACCGAAGGCTTCGATTCCGACATCGCGGTGGCGGATTTCCACGCGCTCGGCCTGGGCGAGCCGCACCCGATCGCCGCTGCGCACGACCAAGGGATCATCTCGCTGCTGGAAGCGGCGTTAGACGGGTTGACCCCCGATCCGAACGATGGCCCGGAAATGACCGGCATCAAGGTCGCCGTGATCGGTCGACCCAATGTGGGCAAGAGCACGCTGATCAACCGACTGCTGGGCGAGGAGCGACTGGTCGCATTCGATCAACCCGGCACGACGCGCGATGCCGTGCTCGTACCGTTCGAGCGCGACGGCCAGAAATACACCCTGATCGACACCGCCGGCGTGCGCCGCAAGGCGCGTGTCGACGATGCGGTGGAGAAGTTCAGCGTCATCAAGACGCTGCAGGCCATCGAAACCGCGCACGTGGTGGTGGTGGTGATGGATGCGCAGGAAAACGTCGCCGACCAAGATGCCAATCTTCTGGGCACGGTGATCGAACAGGGCCGCGCGCTGGTGCTGGCGATCAACAAATGGGACAACATCCCCAGCGAACAGCGCGATGAAATCCGCGGTCAGGTTCAGCAGAGCATCACCTTCGCCGATTTTGCGCCGCTGCATTTCATTTCGGCGCGCCATGGCAGCGGCGTCGGCGAGATGCTGGCCTCGGTCAGAAAAGTCTACGCTGCGGCAATGCGTGACATGCCGACGCCGGCGTTGACCGCCGTGCTCGAAGCCGCCATCGAAAGTCATCAACCGCCGCTGGTGAGCGGCCGGCGCATCAAGCTGCGCTACGCCCACCAGGGCGGCCGCAATCCGCCTGTCATCGTCATCCATGGCAACCAGACCGACCACGTGCCCGACGCCTACCGGCGCTACCTGGTGAATGTGTATCGAAAGGCCTTCGATTTGATGGGCACACCGGTCCGGGTGCTGTTCCGCGGCGAAGACAATCCGTTCGCCGGCAAGCGCAACCCCTTGACTCCGCGTCAGGTGCGCAAGCGCCGCCGGCTCATCCAACGTAAAAAGCACTGAAGCCGTAAACGGCAACAGCGAGCGCTGGACGATACGACCGGTTTGGAATAGCGTTGCCGAAGACGCATGCGCAGAAGGTTGGTCGTGCCACCCGTTTTCAAGAAAAAAATCGTTTGGATCCCGGCACTGTGTGCCCTGCTGCTCGCCGCCTACGCGCTGGCCGGATTCGTGTGGGCTCCCAAGCTGTTGCGCGATGCTCTGCTGAAGGGAATCCGTGACAACACGGGACTGCAGGCCAGCGTCGGTGAGATCCGCATCAACCCGTTTCTGTTGCAGCTCGAGATCAAGGACTTCTCCTTGCCCGATGCGAAGGACTCCGCGCTGTTGGGCTTTCAACGCCTGTTCGTTGATTTCGAGACATCCTCCCTGTGGCACCGTGCCTACGTGTTTCAGGACATTGAAATCGGCGGCCCGTACGCCAACGCCGTGATTTCACCGCAGGGACTGCTGAACTTCGCGGCGTTGAAGCCCAAGAGCACGGCGCCTGCACAAGCGCCGCCTGTGTCGCAGGAAGCGTCGCTGCCGTCGATCCAGGTGGCTTCCTTCAGCGTGACGCAGGGCGCCGCCAGCTATGAAGACCGAAGTCGTGCCGATCCGATCGCGCTCAAACTGGATCCGATCACCTTCGAGCTCAAGGACTTCACGACGGGTGTAACCACCGGCGCCGAGGGTGGCCGTTTCAAGTTCACCGGCGCATCCAAGCTCGGTGAGCGCCTGCAGTGGCAGGGCCATTTTTCGCTGCAGCCGCTGTCATCCGATGGTCAATTTCAGATCGATGCACTGCATGCGCATACG
>JANMXI010000033.1:0-59799 GCA_031394735.1 Pseudomonadota bacterium
ACGTGTCGCGCGTCAAGGAACTTTCGCCCACGGCGATTTCCTGGGAGTTTCTGAAACGCCTACGCGACATCGTGTCGGTGAAACTGCTGGTCAAAGGCATCGTCGACGGCGAGGACGCGGCGCTGTCGGTCAAGCATGGCGCGGATGGCGTCATCGTTTCGAACCACGGTGGGCGTCAGGAAGAGACCCTGCGCTCCACCATCGAATGCCTGCCCGAGGTCGTCGCCGCGGTGGGCGGCAAGGCGCCGGTGTTGATCGACGGCGGCATTCGCCGTGGCACCGATATCTTCAAGGCACTGGCGCTGGGAGCGACCGGCGTCGGCATCGGACGGCCACAGGGCTGGGGGCTGGCGGCCTTTGGCGAGCAGGGCGTCGGCGCCGTCATCGACATATTGAATCGCGAACTGGCCATCATGATGCGACAGGCCGGTACGCCGACGCTCGCGTCCATCACGCATGACAGCGTGGCCGGGGCGAAATATTGAGCATGTCCAACGGGGTCGATCATTTCTGCTCGTGGCTCGAAACCACCCCTTTGAGTCAGACGTTGCAGACCGAGGACTGGATGGTGCCGGCCGTGCAGACGCTGCACATTCTCTCCATCGGTCTGGTGCTGGCCGCCGTGCTGATGCTGAATCTGCGGCTGCTGAATCTCGTCTGCCGTGATCAACCCGTGACGCGCATTGCTGCACGATTTCTGCCGGTGGTGTGGTGGACGCTGCCGGTGTTGCTGCTGACCGGGCTGCTGATGATCGCCGCCGAACCGGCGCGCTCGCTGCAGAACAGCGCGTTCCAGCTCAAGATGGTGCTGCTGCTGAGCATCGTCACGCTGACCTTCATGGTGCAAAAGCGCATCGACACCAATCGATGGTCCACCTCGAGTCGTCTCTGGCTGACCGGATTCCCGCTGGTCTCCCTGCTGCTGTGGGTGGGCATCGTGTTCGCCGGCCGCTGGATCGCCTACGTGCGTGTCGCATGATTGTCGATCCGCAATTGGAATGGCTGCAGGCCACCGCGCTCGCCATGGAGCTGCGCGAAAACGAATGGCTGTTCCCGTTCGTTGAAGCCGTACACGTACTGGCCATCACGCTGGTGTTCGGCAGCATTTCCATCGTGGATATGCGCTTGATCGGCCTGGCTTCGCGTGAGCGCAGTGTGGATCAGGTGGCGCGGTCAGTGCTTCCCGTCACCTGGGTGGCATTTGCGCTGGCGGTGGTGAGCGGAGCACTCCTATTCGCCTCGAATGCGCCCAAGTATGCGCACAATGATTTTTTCTTCCGCAAGATGGTGTTGATCCTGATGGCCGGCATCAATATGACCGTGTTTCACCTGATCCTGAATCCCAACACCAATCGCGATGCCAGTGGTCGCGCCGTGCCGGTTTCGGATCGCGTCGTCGGGCTGGTGTCGATGGTGCTGTGGATCGGGGTCATTGCCTGCGGACGCTGGATCGGATTCACGATGGTGGGAGGCTGATCAGTCATGCTGAAACAATTTTGGAGTGACGCACGCGGGGGCGGACGACACCTCGCCGTTTGTGCGCTGGCGGCGCTGACCCTCGTCGGTCTCGGCGTCGAGGCGGCCGAGCCGACCATCAACCCGCCACCCACCGCGAAGGATTGGGCGGCGCTCGCCAAGCTGCCGGATTGGAGCGGCGTATGGACGCCGAAGATCAGCGATCAGTTCCGCCGCATCAAGGACGATCCTGTGCCCTGGAAACCGGAGATCGCCAAGCAGGTCGCCAAGATGGAAGCCGACGAGACGGCCGGCAATCCGCGAGGGCTGTTCATCGACTGTCTGCCCGAGGCGATGCCGAGCTGGATGCTGATCACGCACAATGCGATGGAGATCCTCTTCACGCCGGGACGCGTGACGTTGTTGGGAGAATCCGAGGGCAACCGGCTGCGCCGCATCTACACGGACGGCCGCGGGCATCCGGCCGATCCGGATCCCACCTTTCATGGCCATTCCATCGGCCATTGGGAGGGCGGCACGCTGGTGGTCGACACGGTCGGCGTTCTGCCGCAGACGTTTCTGGCCGTGAGTGAAGCCGTGGGCGTTCCGAACAACGGCGACTTGCACGTCATCGAACGCATCCATCTGGCCGACCCGGATACCTTGTACGACGATCTGGAGATCATCGCGCCGCACATCTTGAGCCGGCCGTGGAAAACCACCCGCATTTACTTCCGGCAGCGCGCGCGCAAATATGACATCGTGGAAGGCGTGTGCTTGCAGGGCAGTTTTGCCGAGCGGGTCGACGCGGAGGGCAATGCCATCTTCGTGCCCGTGCCGCATGCCGATGGAAATCCGGTGCCGATCGAAGCGGCGCCACCGAAGTGAACTGGAATGAGAGAGGGGCAATGACGATGAAGGGTTACCCGTCGCATGTGTTGGCTGCGCTGCTGGCTTGTACTGTGTTTGCAGGATTGGCCGCCGCTCACCACTCCTTCGCCATGTTCGAGTTCAGCAAGCAGATCTCCATCCATGGCACCGTCAAAGAATTCCAATGGACCAATCCGCATGTGGTGTTGTGGGTGGACGTGCCGGCGACGGCCGGGGAGTTGGCGGGCACCTGGTCGCTGGAGCTCACCAGTCCCGGAAACCTGACGCGCGGAGGGTGGACCCGGCGCGCGTTTGCGGCGGGCGATGAGGTCATCATTGACCTTAATCCCCTGCGCAACGGCAAACACGGCGGTGCCTTGGTCAAGGCCACGCAGGTCAAGACCAACACGGTATTCAGCACCAATCTGCGTGATCTGGAGAAGCCGGGCCTCAAGTAAGGCGGCTTGCGCGGTCCTTTCGAAACGTGCGGCTAAATGCCCCGTCTGTGCGGCAACGCGCATAGCTTGCTGTAAATATTGCAATGCCAATCGCCCCAATATGTTTGAATTGGGCTTCCTGGCTGGCTAATTCCGGCACCGCGCTGTGCCGTTTCGATTGATCCAACAGCGCCTCGACGTCCAATGCACACGATTGAGCCTCAATCCCCCCTTCAAAAAGGTTCGGTGACTTCGCATGCTGTCGGCTCAAACCATTCAGAACGATCATTCGGACATATTCACTTTTTTGCAGGGCGATTTGGCGCTACAGGCCGATACCTGCAACTGTTCAGCCGAGGCTTCGTCGCACAGCCTGGTGTACGTCCACGAGGTCGCGCAGCTGGACGAGGCGCACAGCCACAAGGCGCCGATCCTCATCGTCGATTCGAAAATCGCGCATCACGTGGGTACCCTGGCCGAACCGTCGAGCTGCTTTTTCTCTGTGCGCACCATCCCCATGGCCATGGCCGTGCTGCTGCGCTATTTCGATCACAAGGCCGAGCGCTTCACGCAATGGGGTGAGCGGCATGCGACGGCGCTGGTGCACCCCACCGCCAGCATCGGCAAAGACGTTCTGCTCGGGCCCTATTGCGTGATCGGCGCCGGCGCTCGCATTGGCGATGGTTGCCGGATCGGCTCGCATGTCGTGATCGAGAACAAGGTCATCGTCGGCTCCGGCACCACCTTGCATCCGCATGTGTTCGTCGGCGCGGAATGTGAAATCGGCCGCAACTGCGAGATCCACCCGCATACCAGCGTTGGCAGCGATGGGTTTGGATACGCCGTGGGACGCGACGGCAGGTTCATCAAAATCCCGCACGTGGGCAATGTGGTGATCGGGGACGATGTCGAGATCGGCAGCAATTGCGCCATCGATCGCGCCAAGCTGTCCTCGACCTTCATCCGCTCCGGCGCCAAACTCGACAACATCTGTCACATCGCCCACAACTGCGATCTGGGCGAGAACGGCATGTATACCGCCGGCTTCATGACGGGCGGCTCCACCAAGATCGGCCGGCAATTTCAAACCGGCGGCAATTCAGTCGTCACTGGGCACGTGACCATCGCCGACAATGTCATGCTGCAGGGGCGCTCCAATGTCACCAACGACATTCTGGAGCCCGGCGCCTATGGCGGGTATCCCTTGCAGCCGCTGCGCGAAGCGCTCAAAACGGCCGTCAGTCTCGGGCAATTGAACGATTTGCGAAAAAATGTGAATAAGTTGATGCGCGCAGTATTATGCAAGGACAAACTCGACTGATTCACGCATAGCGAGGGGGCATCATGGCGCACGTCGAATGGTCCATGCAGGGCGTTGAATTCAACAACTGCAATTGCAATTGGGGCTGTCCCTGTCAGTTCAATTCTCTGCCCAGCCACGGCGATTGCCGCGCGCTGTGTTTCGTACAGATCGATCGCGGCCACTTCGGCGACGTCAAACTCGACGGCTTGCGTTGGGGTGTATTTGTCGCGTGGCCCAAGGCGGTTCATCTGGGTAACGGCACGGCTCAAACCGTTGTCGATTCGCGCGCCGACGACAAGCAACGCGCAGCCATCGAGGCCATTTCCCACGGCCGCGAGACCGATGCCGGCACGCTGATCTGGCAGGTGTTCTCGACCACCATGACCAAGGTGCTGCCGACGCTGGTCCGTCCCATCGACTTGAAGATCGACAGGGCCGCAGGGACCGCGTCGTTGCGCATTCCTGATTTGGTCGAGGCGTCCTCCAAGCCCATCACCAATCCGGTGACCGGCGCGGCGCATCGGCCGCGGTTGACGCTGCCGAATGGGTTCGAATTTCAGGACGCTGAAATGACCAGCGGCACGGCCAAGAGCAGCGGCGCCATCGGTTTGGATTTCCACGATACGCATGCGCATATCGCCGACTATCACTGGAGCACCCACGGCGTCGTCCGCTGAAGCGCGCAGCTTCGCCGAAACGCTGCTGACCCGCGATCGTTGGATCGTAGGGCTCGCGATCGCGTTCCTCTGTCTGCTTAGCTGGGCGTGGATTCTTCCCATGAGCCGCGACATGTACGGTCCGATGACCGGCGCATCGGCGTGGATGATGCACGGGGTCTGGGACACGACACATCTGGTGCTGCTGTTCGCCATGTGGCAGGTGATGATGGTGGGCATGATGTTGCCCAGCGCAGCTCCGACGTTGCTGTTGTATGCGATGGTCGTGCGCAAGGATGCGAGCACCGGCTCACCGATCGCACGTGTGTATGCTTTTTTGGGTGGATATCTGCTGTGCTGGGCTGCATTCAGCCTGGCGGCAACGGTGTTGCAGCGAGGTTTCAGCGCGGCGCACTGGCTCTCGCCGATGATGGAGTTGCAGAATCGCCCGTTGTCAGCAGCCGTGCTGGTTATTGCCGGCCTGTATCAACTCACGCCGCTCAAGCGTAGTTGTCTGCGGCATTGCCGTGCACCGGTGGCCTTCATCAGTGAACATTGGCATCCCGGCGTGACCGGCGCGTTGCGCATGGGCGCCGTGCACGGGCTTTATTGTCTGGGGTGCTGCTGGGCGCTGATGCTGCTGCTGTTCGCCGGCGGCGTCATGAATTTGCTGTGCATCGCGCTGTTGACGCTGTTCGTGTTGCTTGAAAAATTGGCGCCGTTCGGACAGCGCACCGCGGCGCTTGCCGGATTCGTGTTGATCGTTGCCGGCGCCGCCATCGCCCTATCGTAGCGTTGAAGCCCTCAAGGCTTGGTGAGCAGATCGACGGACAGGGTGAAGGTGCGCGTCTCCTGCGGCTGCATTGCACCCACGCCTACCACCTGACGGGATACCTGTTCGCCACGCTCGTTGCGCACTTCGATGACGACGCTGTACTCGCATGCTTCCGCATCGGCCGGTTGGCGCACCGTGCCTTCCACGCGCAGCGCGGATTTGGCTACGCGCTGCTCACCCAGCGCCAGTTTGCCGAACCGCAAATGATGATTGCAGCCCGGACAAACGGCGGCGCTTTCGAGAATCGTGGCCTTGCAGTGCGGACAAACCCGAGTTCGGCCCACCGTGGTGGGACGACTCGCGTTCACGAGCTCTTACCGGAACCCTTTTCGTCCCAACCGAATTCCACCTGACCGCGCATGCGCGACCCGGCGGCGACGGTGAGCGAACCGGCTTTGACATCGCCGGCGATGATGCCGGTGTCGAGTAGTTCGACGCGTTTGGCCTGCGTGATGTTGCCGTGCAGTTCACCGGCGACGATGACCACTGAGGCGATGACCTGACCCGTGAGCTGCGCGCCTTGGTCGATGGTCAGGTTGCCGTCGACGCGAACGTCACCTTTGAACTTGCCGGCGATGCGCACATGGCCGGTGCCTTCGATCTTGCCTTCGATGGACAGGTCGGAGGCGATCACAGATTCTTTTTGCTCAACGCGTTTTTCAACTGGCTTCGGTGCGCTGGTGGCCACCGGCGTCGGGCTGGTGCGTTCAGGCTCACGAGCGGGAATGTCGCGCTGCACATTGATAGGGGTTGGGGCAGCAGGTACGGGAGAGGGTACGGGACTCGATTCTTTCCACAGGGCCATGATTGAAGTCTCCTAAGGGTTAGGCTGCCTAGGATAAGGTAAGTCGCGAGTTCAAAACACGCCTGTCTGGCAGGGACGACAGATGATTTGTCGCTTTTGCGACCTGCCGCACAATCGCGCCGTCGGTCGCGGAAATTACCTGTAACGCGATGGTCACAAAGAGCCGTCGCGGCGCGGCGATCAGCTCCAGGCAGCGGTCTGAAACGCGAATGTCTCGCCTTCCCGCTGCCAGATGACCGTATCGCGGCGCACGCTCAGGAACCAGTTGTGCTGTTCGCTGGGTTTGCGTGGATGAAAACAGCTTAGGCGCAGCACTGCCACCGCGCAGGCGTGCTCAGGGTCGCGCACCAACTCGTAGCGGATGGCATCGACGTCGGCCTGCCGCGCGACGCGGGCGAAATCCTGAGTCGGTCCGTAGTCCTGGGGATGAATCCACTGCGCGCGGGCGCGTTTGAACGGCGCCGCCGTCAGATCGACGAGCTGCGCGACGATGCGCGCCCTGAACACGGTCTGTGGGGAGGGCCCCAAAGACTCCAGCGCCGGGCTGTCGAGGAGAAATCGCCAGCGCCAATAGCCCAGTTCAGCGCAGGCCGTGCGCACGGATTCCGCGCCGTACCAGATGCCCGGCTGTGCGGCCGCGCGAAAGCGGGAACCGATGGGCGAGGCATAGCGAAAGGGGGTGGCCAGCAGATAGTGCAGGTCGGCGGCACCGGTGGGGAGAGGCGGTTTAGAAATCTCCAGGATCCGCTCCAGCACGAACTGCTCCTCGGCATTGGCGACCAGCCGCAAGGTGGAGACGATGTGCTGCGCTTCCACGGCACGCCACAGGCGCCGCTGCGAGCGGACCGCCTCAGATGCGACCGCGGGTGCTGTCCAGGTATTGGACGGCACGGACCAGACCTTCGGTGCTGCGGATGAGTTCGATGGGGCGGCCGCCGAGACCGTGGTTCTCGCCGTCGAGCCAAGTGCGGGCGGCGCCTGAGTTTCCGCCGATGACGGCGTCGAGCGAGCGGAACAATCGCACGAACAAGGCGCCCAATTCCCATTCTTTCTTTTGCGCGTCCAGCGAATACGCCCCGTTGGCCATGCGCGAAACGGTGGCGGGGCTCAAACCCAGGATCTGCGCGAGATTGGCTTGATTGATCTGCAACAACGCCGCGGCGCGCATCACGGCGCCGGTCAGTACGCGGCGGGGTTCGGGAGCCGGCTTTTCGACAGGTCGGGCCATGGTTATTTCCATAGAAATAATTTACCGATAATCATTCTAATGGAATCGCGCGTCACAGGCAAATGGCGGTGCGGCGCGCACCGTTTTTTCCGCCGGCGCCGCTACATCCTCGCGTATCCTGTGCAGCGGTTCGTTGCCAACGCAACTCTCAGCGGAGATTCACGTGCTGCGTTTTTCCCCACTAAGGCTCTGTTTGTCGATGGCCGCTTTGACGGTTGCAGGCTTCGCGCAGGCGCGACAGCCCTTTCTGTCCGCGCCGGCCTGGAGCGCGCTGCGCGATGCGGTCAGCGGCGCGGTGCCGTATGAAAACCTGCGGGTGCTCTCCGGAATGCATCGCGTGCCCGCGACGCCGGCCTTCGACACCGCGGCCGACTTCATGTTGAGCAAAGCACTGGAATATGGACTCAAGGACGCGCACCTCGAACGCTTCCCGGCCGATGGCAACACGCGCTATGGATTGATGCGCGCCTATTGGGGCTGGCAGGTTCATTCGGCGCGCCTGTCAACGACCGGCGCAGCATCGACACTGATGGCGGATTGGTCGACCGATCCCATCCGGCTCGCCGATTACAGTCACAGCGCGGAGGTTGACTCGGAATTGATCGATATCGGGGCAGGGACGAACGAATCCGACTATGCCGGCAAGGATGTGCGCGGCAAGATCGTACTGGCCGACGGTGTGCTGTCCGAAGTCCAGGCACTGGCGGTGATGAAAAAAGGCGCCGCCGGCATCGTCAGCGACATGCCGAATCAGTCGACGGCATGGTCGGGGCTCGACCCGACACTGATTCGCTGGGGACATCTGGATGCCCGGCAGCCGCGCGGTTTCGCGTTCATGGTCTCCAAGGCCGAGGCAACCGCGCTGCGCGCGCAGCTGAGCGCCGGGAAGGCCGTCCATCTGAGTGCGCATATCAAAGCCGAGGTGGTGCCCGGACAGTGGAGCGTGGTGACGGCGACCATCCCCGGCACGGATCCCCGCTCCGGAGAGATCGTCTATAGCTGTCACCTGGATCATCAACGCCCTGGCGCGAACGACAATGGCAGCGGTTGCGTGACCATTCTGGAATCGGCCCGCGTACTCGCCCGCTTGATCGCCGACGGCAAGTTGCCACGGCCCGCGCGCACCCTGCGTTTCATCTGGGGTCCGGAGATCGAAGGCACCATGGCTTTCCTCGCCAAACACCCGCAAATTCGCCAATCGTTACGCGCCAATGTGCACATGGACATGGTGGGTGGCGACCCGTTCAAGAATAAATCGATTCTGCATGTGACTGAAACGCCCTGGTCTCTGCCGAGTTTCATCACCGATGTGGGCGCGGCGTTTGCGGAAGTCATTCGATCGGCCGCCACGGCCTACGCCGAGGACGGCGATCAGGCGCTGGAGGCGGTGCTGGAAGATCGCAGCGGTGCAACCGGCACGCGCAACGCGTTCTTCGTCGATCAAACGCCGTACGCCGAAGGCAGCGATCACGACGTGTACGATTCCGCCACCGTCGCCGTGCCGTCGCTGTATTTGCGCGACTGGCCCGATGTCTACATCCACACCGACCACGATTCGTTGGACAAGATCGATGCGACCAAACTGCGGCGAGTAGCCTTGTTGGGCGCCGCATCCGGCTACACCTACGCGTCGCTGCAGCCCGCGCAAGTCCCGGCAATGCTGCCGTTCTTCGCCTCCCGCTCTTTGCAGCGGCTGGCCAAAGCCTTTGAGCGTGCGCAAGACCTGCTACGCAGTGACAGCGCTGCTGTCCCCGACGCAGGATTCGAAGCGCACAATCTAATGGCACACGCCCTGCAGCGAGAAACCGCTGCCTTGCGCAGTGTCGCAACCTTCGCGGGCGGCGATCCCAACACAACCGCCGCAGCCATTGAGTCTCTCAACACGCAGGCAGCGACATTCGAAAAGTGGCTCGACGCTCAAGCAGCGCAGCACGGCATCAAGAATTCAAGACTCGCGCCCGCGTGGCACACAAGCGCATCTGCAATGCGCATCCCACATCGAATAGCAGACTTCGGCCCTCTCAACTATCAAAACGACGATGTGCTGAATGCCCGTTTGGGCCCAGAACGAGTATCGAAAATTACATTGCTAAGCGGCGACGCGAATCGGTTGCTGAACACGCAAGGGCAAGGCGCAATTTTCGCCTACGAAATAGTCAACTTCATAAACGGCAAACGAACGGTCGGCGAGATCCGAGACGAAGTTTCAGCAGAATTCGGCCCACTCTCACTAGAAGCAGTAGTGGACTATCTCCAAGCCTGCGAAGAAGCAAAAATAATAGCGTTCTAGAAACTGTCGATTCGGTCGATGTCATATCTTGCACCCGCAATGGTGTGAAGCGAGCGGGCGGGTCCGCAGAGGTTTTGTCCGCGATGAGCGAGACGAGACCGGGCGAACCGGGCGCGTGGAGTGCTACACCTAAGTTACGTGCTGAGATTCGTGGGGCCTTAGCGCCCGCCCGGTCTTCCGGTAACCACGGCCCGCAGCAGGTCATCGCAAACCACAACAATTCCAGGGCCGTGGCGAGCGCCTCGCGGACAAAACCTCTGCGGACCCGCCCGCTCGCCTCAAGCGCATCGTAGCAGGGGCCAGAATGGCGTAGAACGTTGATCTATGGCATAACTGTCCATTATCTTTGAATGTATGAAGCCTGAAATCGATCCAAACGCCGAGCTGCTGGATTGGCACGACGATGCGGTGAATGCGCCGCGGGGAATCCCGTTGTCGCAGCAAATCCTGCGTACCGATGTGTCCGGCATGCCCTTGGAATGGGTCGATTACAAGGAAGCGGCAAGGCTCTATCACACCGAGCAGGTCGCCTATACCTGCGGCAGCCTGCTGTACCGGCTTTACGGCGGCACCAGCGCGAGCACCGGTCTGCGCACCACCGTCGATGTGAATTCCATCATCGCGACCGTGGGACACACCGGCAACCCGGGAAATCTGCGCGGCGCCGGTTACGTGCCACCGCTCAATAACCAGACGCTGTTCCGGCGCGACGCCTACCTGTGTCTGTATTGCGGCCTGCGCTTTGCTTACAGTTTGCTGTCGCGCGATCACGTAACGCCGTTCAGTCGCGGCGGCAAGGACGTGTGGAACAACGTCGTGACGGCCTGTCGGCGCTGCAACAACGCCAAGGCCTCGCGCACGCCGGAGCAGGCGGGCATGCAACTGCTGGCGGTACCGTTTACGCCGACCTATGCGGAATACATCTTCCTGAAAGGCCGGCGCGTGCTGACGGATCAAATGGAATATCTGCTGGCGCATTTCCCGCGCACCAGCCCGCTGCACGCCCGCATCCAACGCTGGCGGTTGTGACCGCGCCCGGACAACCGGGCGTCGTGTACTTCATCGACGCCAGTTACTTCATTTTCCGGGCGTACTACTCCATGCCCTCCGACATGGTCGATGCGGAAGGCAATGCCACGCATGCGCTGTACGGATTTGCGCGGTTTTTGTCGGATCTGCTCGAGCAGGTGCGCCCGCAGCGAATCGGCGTGGCCTTCGACACCAGCCTGCGCAGCGAAACCTCGTTTCGAAACCGAATCTTTCCTGCCTATAAAGCCAATCGCGAACCACCGCCGGCGGATCTGGCGCGCCAGTTCGCGCTATGCCGCGAATTCTGCCGTCACCTGGGTCTCGCAGAATATGCGCATGACGAGTACGAGGCCGACGACATCATCGGCACGCTGGCTGCGAGGGCTCACGCTGCAGGCCTGGCGAGTGTGCTGGTGACGCGTGACAAGGATTTGTCACAACTGGTGCGCGACGGCGATGTGTTCTGGGATTACAGTGCCAATGCGCGTTATCACTATCACGACATCGGACCGCGCTTCGGCGTGCGGCCCGAACGCATCGCAGATTTTCTGGCGCTCACCGGCGACAGCGTCGACAACATCCCCGGCGTGCCCGGCATCGGCAAGAAGACGGCGTGCGAGCTGTTCAGTGTGTTCGCCAGCCTCGACGAGCTGTACGCAGATCTGGACCGCGTCGCCACCCTGAAACTGCGCGGCGCTGCCGGCGTTGCCGCCAAGCTGCGCGCGCACAAGGACACCGCCTATTTCGCGCGCCGGCTCACCGGCATCGTCTGCGACATTCCGCTGCAGGCCAGTCTCGACGACCTGAAGCGCCGCGCGCCCGATGGCGCCTTGCTGGCGCGCTTCTTCGATACGCACGGCTTCGGAACGATGTTGCGCGTGCAGACTCAGCGCATCGCCGCCGCGGGGCTGTAGTCCCTAGTCCTTCTTGTAGTCCGGTATCGACACAGTTCCGCGAACGCCGTGCACGTTCACATCGCCTGAGCCTTTCGCGCCGAGCGTGAAATTCCCGGCCACGCCGTCGACGTTCAGATCCCCCGAACTGTCGGTGTCCACCGTGACGTTGGCGCCGGAATTCACGACATTGATGTCACCAGAGCTGTCGCTCTCGACCATCACATCGCCCTTGATGTCGTGCAGGTTGATATCGCCCGAGCTGTCCTCGAGGTCAAGCTTGCCGCCAACTCCCTCGATGCGGATGTCGCCAGAACTGTCGGACACCACGAGATTGCCGCTGACCCGGTGAACCACCAGATCCCCGGAACTGTCGCGAATGGTGCCGCCGGCGATGTCGGTGATCAGAATATCGCCGCTCGAATCTTCGAGCGAAATGGGCACGTCTTGCGGCAGATCGATGGCGATGTCGACATAGGGGTCGGAGGCGGACCACAACAGACCATCCGTGGGCTTGTTGGAGGAGGGAATGACGGAACTGATGTGGACGACGTCGCCTTCGCGCACCACGCTGACGTCGGTCTTTTGCAGCAGTTCGGCGGTCGGCGCGCAGGCTTTGCCGCGCACGCTGATGTCGGTGCCGCTTTTCTGGCCACGGATGACCAGATCGCCGGCGCCGACCCGGATGGCGATGCTCTTGGCGCCTGCAATCGCCGCCTGCGCGTGCCGGTCGGCCTTGAATTTGCAACCATCCAACGGCCAGGCATGGGCGGGCGAAAGGGCTGCCAATCCCGTTAAGGTGGCGCTGATCAGAAAAATGGCTTTGGCGTTCATTCTCGAGACTCCCCGTCGTGGATTTCGATTGCTTCGTGCATTGGATGCTCGAACCGGGTAAAGGGTTTGAATGCCAGTATGCCGCCGTGCTGCGTCGTTGTTAAACTTAGGTTCAAAGGTTTAAGGGGCGGGAGACCACGTTGAAACAAAAGAATATCCAATCCGTGCTGCATGAAAAGCGCAAGTTCGCGCCGCCGGCCGCCTTTGCGCGCCAGGCCAATCTCAAGCCCAACGATCTGGATGCCTTGTACGCCAAGGCGGCCAATGATTATGTTGGGTTCTGGGCCGACCTCGCCCGCGAAGAGATTGTCTGGCAGACGCCGTTCACGCGCGACCTCGACGACACCGACGCACCCAATTTCCGTTGGTTCACCGACGGCACGCTGAATGTGTCCTACAACTGCCTCGATGTGCACCTGGCGACGCAGGGCGACAAGACTGCCATCCTTTTCGAAGGCGAACCCGGCGACACGCGCCGCATCAGCTACCGCGACCTGCATGCGCAGGTGTGCCAGTTCGCCAATGCCTTGAAGCAGCAGGGCATCGCTAAGGGCGACCGCGTCGTCATCTACATGCCGCTGATTCCCGAAGCCGTTGTCGCGATGCAGGCCTGCGCGCGCATCGGCGCCGTGCACTCGGTAGTGTTCGGCGGCTTCTCCTCGCATGCGCTCGGCGATCGCATCAATGATGCCGGCGCCAAACTGCTGGTCACGGCCGATGGCGGCTGGCGCGGCGGACACAGCGTGGATCTGAAGTCTGCGGCCGACAAGGCGCTGCAGGCCGGCTGTCCCAGCATCGAAAAAGTCATCGTGTATCGCCGTACCGGGCGCCCCTGCGAGATGCACCCGGGACGCGATCTGTGGTGGCATGAGGTCACCGCCGGCCAAAGTGCGACCTGTGAACCTGAATGGGTGGAGTCGGAACATCCGCTGTATCTGCTGTATACCTCCGGGTCCACCGGCAAACCCAAGGGCATTCAGCACGCGAGCGCCGGCTATCTGCTGCAGGCCAAGTTGAGCAGCTGCTGGGTGTTCGATCTGAAACCCAGCGATGTGTTCTGGTGCACCGCGGATGTGGGCTGGGTCACCGGCCACTCGTATGTCGCCTATGGTCCTTTGGCGGCGGGCACCACCCTGGTGATGTATGAAGGCGCGCCGACTTTTCCCGATGGCGGCCGCTTCTGGAAAATCTGCCAGGATCTGGGCGTCACCATCCTGTACACCGCACCCACTGCCATTCGCGCGCTCATGAAGCTCGGCGATGAGATTCCCAAGAAATACGACCTGTCGAAGCTGCGCCTTCTGGGCAGCGTGGGTGAGCCGATCAATCCGGAAGCGTGGATGTGGTACCACCGCGTGATCGGCGCCAAGCGCTGTCCCATCGTCGATACCTGGTGGCAGACCGAAACCGGCGCGATGATGATGACACCGGTCCCCGGCGTCACCGCCACCAAGCCCGGCTCCTGCACCCGGCCGCTGCCCGGCATCTTCGCCGACATCGTCGATGATGAAGGCCGCCCGGTCACCAAGGCCGGCGCCGGCGGATATCTGGTCATCAAGCGACCCTGGCCTGCGATGTTGCGCACCATCTGGGACGATAACGAGCGCTACCTGAGCACTTACTGGGAGAAATTCCAGAATCGTTTTTATGTGGCGGGCGATTCTGCGCATCGCGATGCCGATGGCTATTACTGGATCATGGGCCGTATCGACGATGTGCTCAACGTAGCCGGTCATCGCCTTGGCACCATGGAAATCGAATCCGCGCTGGTGGCGCACTCGCATGTCGCAGAGGCCGCCGTGGTGGGCAAGCAGCATGAGATCAAAGGTGAGTCCGTGTTCGCGTATGTGGTGCTGAACAAATCGCGACCCGACGGCGCCGCTGCCACGGCACTGGCGGATGAACTGCGCCGCTGGGTCTCGGAACAACTCAGCCCCATCGCCAGGCCCGATGACATTCATTTCACCGATAACCTGCCCAAGACCCGCTCGGGCAAGATCATGCGCCGCTTGCTACGCGCGCTGGCGCGCGGCGAGGCCATTACGCAGGATGTATCGACGCTGGAAAATCCAGCCATTCTGGATCAATTGCGCAGTGGCAAGAGCAGCAGCGCGGCGCCGGCGAAGAAGCCGGTCGCGAAGGCTGTGAAGAAGGTGGCGAAGAAGGCGCCGCGTAAATCCGCGGTGAAGAAGGATGCGCGTAAGCCCATCAGAGAGCCGGCGGCCAGGCCCAAGAAAGCCGTCAAGGCGAAAAAGCCGCTGAAGACGAAGAAAGCGGTCCAGTCCAAGAAGCGTTCCTCAAAACCAATCCGTCGTGGCAAATCCAAGCGCCGTTGAAGTAGCAACGCCATGGCCACCAGCAAGGACTTCGTCATCTACCTGCAAGATTGCCTGCGGCATGTGCGCAGCTTGCGGTTCAAGGCCATGTTCGGTGAGTACGCCATGTACGCCGACGATGTGGTCGTTTCCCTCGTGTGCGATCAGACCGTGTTCATCAAGGTGAGCGAGGGTACCAATGCCTTGCTTGCCGAGCGCGTGAAAGTGGGCTCCCCTTTCCCGGGCGCGAAGCCGGCGTACATGCTGACTGAAGGCGAACTCGAGGACGACGAATTGATGACCCAGGTGATCGCCGCCGTCTTGCGCGACCGGGTGGCGAAGGTCCGTAAGAAGAAAGCGGTGAAGGTCGCGAAGACGGCGAAGCCGTCCAAGTTATCCAAGGCTTCAAAAGCCATCAACGCTTCGAAACCCGCCAAGAAAAAACCTGCTCGCCGCAAATCGTGAGACAAGCCCGGAAAATTACCGCGGCGGAAGCGGCGAAACTGGTGAAATCCGGCGACTGGGTGGATTACGGCGCTGTGGTGGGCCAGCCCGATGCTTTCGATCGTGCGCTGGCGGCGCGCAAATCGGAGTTGCGGGATGTGCAGATCCGCGGATGCCTGAGCATGCGGCCGCGTGCGGTGCTGGAGGCGGATCCACAGCGCGAGATCTTTCACTGGTACGACTGGCACTTCAGCGGCTATGACCGCAAGCAGCATGATGCCGGTCGGTGTCACTACATTCCCTGCAATCTGGGGGAGATTCCGGATTACTACCGGCGCTTCATCGAACCCGTGGATATCGTCGTCCTCAAAACCTGCGCGGTCGATGCCGATGGGTTTTTCAATCTGAGCGTCACCAATCTGTGGGTTCGAGCCATCACCGCACGCGCGAAACTCGTCGTCGTGGAAATCAGCAAGTCGTTGCCCTATGTGCACGGCATGGAGAATGGCCTGCACATCAGCGAAGTCGACTATGTCATCGAGGGGGATGACACGCCGACATCGGAACTGCCCAACCCGGCGCCGTGCGACGCCGATCGCGCAGTGGCTGCGCTGATCGCTGCCGAAGTGGAGGATGGCGCCTGCTTGCAGGTGGGTATTGGCGGGATGCCAAACGCCGTCTGCTCACTGCTGCTCCACAGCGGCGTCCGTAATCTGGGCGTGTTCACAGAGATGCTGACCGATGGCCTCATCGATCTGTACAAGGCCGGGTTCATCACCGGCAAGTACAAGTCGGTGGATCCCGGCAAGATCACGTTCAGCTTCGCGGTCGGCTCGCAGTCGCTGTACGACGCGGTCGATCACAACGCCGATTTCCTCTGCGCTCCGCTCGAGCATACCAATCTGCCGCACATGATCATGAAGAACGAGCGCGTCGTGGCGATCAACAACACCACGCAGATGGATTTGCAAGGCCAGGCCTGCTCGGAATCGTCCGGGCATCGACACATCAGCGGCACCGGCGGGCAGCTGCAGTTTGTTCGGGGCGCCTATGCTTCCAAGGGCGGCAAGTCCTTCGTCTGCCTGTCCTCCACGTATGAACGCAAAGGCATTCGCAAAAGTCGCATCGCGCTCAATCTGACGCCGGGCAATGTGGTGACGACACCGCGCTCGGACATGATGTATGTGGTCACCGAGTTCGGGATCGTCAATCTGAAAGGCAAGTCGGTGCCGGAACGGGCGAAGGCCATGATCTCGCTCGCGCATCCGGACTTTCGCGAATCGCTGGAATGCGAAGCACGCGAGCATGGACTTATTCCAAAGAAGTTTGTCTGATGTTTCAGCTATATTCATCCACGCGCAACAAGCGCGCTACGGGAGCTTCTGCCATGAAAAACCTTGTATCCCATTGGGTCAGACTGTGCGCTTTGCTGCTGCTGCCGACGTTGGCGTGCGCCGCCTCGGATTTCTACCTGCAGATCAAGGATGCAAACGGCGAGTCGCGAGTCGTGCAATGCCCGGCCGGCGCCTGTGTGGTTGACGGATTGGCGCCTGGCCAATATTCGGTGCTGGTCTGCGATGCGCAGGGCAAGGTAATTCCCAGCACGGTCACGTTGGAATACAGCGTGGTGAGCCCGCGGGATCTTGCCTCTGGGCAGGCCACCGGCAAGCGCATGCACAAGCCGCTTTCCATCACCATGGAATTGAGCCGTGGGGCGCCGCCCCAGAATACGATTGCCATCGACGAATCGGGAGTTCACCTCGCCATTGGCGCCACGCCCGAGGCGCTCGATGCGGCAGTCGGAAAGATCGGCAAGTCGCGTTCGAACATCCAGAACAATTGAGCGATTCTGTGCGGCCGTTGAGGCCCTAGCGCAATTTTCGGCGCCGGAAATCTTTGATAATTTCCCGCGCGGCATTGTGTCCCGGCGCGCCGCTGACGCCGCCGCCGGGATGTGTGCCGGCGCCGCACATGTACAACGCCTTCAACGGACCGCGATAGTCGGCATGTCCCATCATGGGTCGCGCCGAGAACAATTGATCAAGGCTCAGGCAGCCGTGGAAGATATCGCCACCGATGAGGCCGAATTTGCGTTCCAGATCCAGCGGACTCAACACCTGGCGACCCAGCACCGAGGCTTTGAAATTCGGCGCGTGCTCGTTCACCAGATCGATCATCAGGTCCGCCACTTCGTCGCGTTTGTCGTCCCACGACATGCCGTTCGGCAGCACGGGCGCCACATGCTGACAGAACAAGCTGGCGACATGCTGACCGCGCGGCGCGAGGCTATCATCCAGCGTCGAGGGAATCAGCATCTCCACGATGGGCTTCTTCGACCAGCCGTGCGTTCGCGCATCCAGGTAGGCCTGCTCCATATAGCCAAGGCTCGGCGCCATGATGATGCCGGCGCCATGATGTTCGGAACTGATCTTGCCGGGCAGCACGGTGAAATCCGGCAGTTCCGACAGCGCCACGTTCATGCGGAAGGTGCCGGAGCCGCTGCGATACTTGGACATCTGTTCGCGGAAACTGGGGTCCAGTACCGCCGGGTCGATCAGGCGTTCATACAAGATTTTCGGGTGCGTGTTGGAGACTACACAGCGCGCGCGAATGCGCTGGCCGCTTTCCGTCACCACGCCGACGGCGCGTCCGGATTCGACGATCACCTCGCGCACCGGCGATGACAGACGGATCTCCACGCCGCGCGACTCGGCTGCCTTGACCATCGCCTGAGCGATGGCACCCATGCCGCCGATGGCATGACCCCAGGCGCCTTTCTTGCCATTCACTTCACCGAAGACGTGGTGCAACAGAACGTACGCGGATCCTGCCTGATAGGGACTCGCATAGTTGCCGACGATGCCGTCGAAGCCGAACGCGGCTTTGATGGGCGCGCTCTCGAACCAATCATCCAGATAGTCGCCGCATGATTTGACGAACAGGCTCAGCAATTCACGCCGCATGGGCAGGTCGAGTCGGCTGACGCGATTGCCGAGGCCGGCAGTGCGCAACAGATCCGGCATCGCCTGCAGCCATGACCCTTCCGTCACGTTCGGCGGCGTCTGCAATGTCAGATCGCGCAGTACATCCGCCACGGCTTCGAGCCGCACGCCGTATTCTTCCAATCGCGACGCATCACGCGCTGAGAATTTCGCAACCTCGCGCTCGGTAATGCCTGCGCCTATTTTCAGGTACTGGCCTTCCGGCAACGGTAGAAAATTCGCGATCGAGCGCTCCACGATACGCAGACCATTCCGCATCAAGTCCAGGTCGCGGACGACCTGCGGATGCAGCAGGGACACGGTGTAGGCGGCGACGGAATTGCGAAATCCCGGATGGAATTCTTCGGTCAGCGCTGCGCCGCCCGCGATGTCGCGCCGCTCCAGCAGCGTCACGCTCAAGCCGGCGGCGGCGAGGTATGACCCACACACCAGCGCGTTGTGGCCGGCGCCGATGATCACGACGTCTCTATCGTAGGTGGTGGCCATTTATTTCAACAGTCGCGGGAAGCTGCCGGCGCACAGCGCGCTCACCCAGTCTTCGCACAAGGCGATGGCGTCGGTCGGCTTGACCGTGGAGGGGCTGAGGCTCAATTCGACCCACAGACCGTCCATCAAGGCGGACAAGCCTATGGCCGCCTGTTTGAGCTTGAACTTGGGCGCATCGCCGGCGCGGGCGAGTTCGCTCAACAAGGATTCGAGCACGGCACGGTAGTCGTCATAGGTGCGATCGTGCACGGCGCGAATTTCTTCGGAATGCGCCACCATGCTCCAGAACACGATCCAGACATTGAACAACTCAGGATCGACCAGCGTCGGTGCAAACGAGGCCTGAAAGAAACCGGTCAATCGTTCACGCGGAGTCGCGTCCTTGCCGCTGGACTGCTCGTGTGCCGATTCGCGCAGCGAGTGCGCCAGCGATTCATAGGTTTCTGCGATCAACCCGGATTTGTTGGGGAAGTGGTGATTGATCAGCCCGATCGATACGCCTGCCTCGGCGCTAATGCGGCGGATGGATACGCCCTCATGACCATACTTTTTCAGGCAGCGAAGCGTGGCCTCAACCAAGGCCTCCCGTCGCACGGCCGGTGCGGCGCGGCGGAACTTGGGTTCCGCCTTGCTCATACCTGGAAGTCACGCTGATACGGTAGACCCACCAACGTAGCGCCGAGTTCACGCGCGTACTTGTGACCGCTGTGCACGGCATGCACGATGGCGCCCGGCGCATGTGCATCGCCGATGCGCGTGATCGAGGCGATGCCGGCGTCTTTCAAATCTTCCGAGTGAGCGTCCAGTTCCTGGTACAGCGTGTCGCGCGGCTTGCGCACGCCGACGATGACCAGGGACTTGCATTCCATGCTGCGCGTGACGCCGGAGAAAATTTCCGCGAGCTCGAGCTTCTCGCCGTCGAAGGCGATCACTCGCTGCAGTGTGTGGATGGGCACATTGGCTTTGGCGAGCGCGCGGTGAATCAGCGGCAGTTCATTGGTCATCAACGTCCACGAGGACGCCTGTCCGCCGGTGGTCACATAGCTGACCTGCCGACCGAGCTTCGCCAGATGTTCCGCGAGTACTCCACCCATGTAGTAGTTGTCGAAATCGAACACCACCACCGGGCCTTCGGGCACGACGCCTGCCGCGATGTCGTCCGGAGTGAACACGGCAGGGCCGTCGAGTTCGCCGACGGGGAACTCCAGGGTTGAGAACAACATCTTGGTCCAGCGCGCGCCGGTCGCGACGACCACGTGTTCGTGTTCCAGCCCGACGATGTCATCCACGCTCAAGGTGCTGCTCGGATACATGCTGACATTGGCGCGTTCGCGCAATTGGCCCATGCGCCAGTCGACGACGCGACCCCAGGTCTTAAGGCCCGGCAAGCCGGTTTCGAATCGCAACCGGCCGCCGAATTCTTCTGCGCTGTCGGCGATGGTCACTTGATAGCCGCGCCGTGCCAGCGTCACCGCGCATTCCAGACCCGCGGGGCCTGCGCCGACGATGAGTACTTTGGATTCATCAGCCGGCGGCTCGAAGCGTTCCGGATGCCAGCCGCGCCGCCATTCTTCACCGGCGGTCGGGTTCTGGGTGCAGCGCACGGGAACGCCGTCATGCCAGCTCGAAATACAGATATTGCAGCCGATGCATTCGCGGATCTCGTGCTCGCGGCCCTCATTGATCTTGGCGGGGAGGAACGGGTCGGCAATTGAAGGACGCGCGCCACCGATCATGTCCAGGACGCCGCGCTTGATCTGCGAGACCATGACGTCGGGACTGGTGAAACGGCCCACGCCGACCACCGGTTTGTCGGTGACTTTCTTGACGAAATTGATGATGGGTTCGTGGCTGCCCTCGGGCGAGAAGCGCGACGGCGCGCAATCCGTGGGGCTGGAATCCATCTTCACGTCGAATAGGTCGGTGTGTTCGGAGAGCAGCGCGATGACTTCATGCGCCTCGGACTCGGCGGTGATGCCAGGCCGGCCGCGCAATTCTTCTAGGCTGATGCGCAACGCCACGCCGCATTTATGGCCGACGGCATCGCGGGTCACTTGCAGCAGTTCCGCCACGAGACGCACGCGGTTCTGGATCGAGCCGCCATAGGCATCGTTGCGATGATTGTATTCAGGCAGCAGGAATTCGTAGGGCAGGTAGCCCATGCCCGCATACACGTAGATGATGTCGAAGCCCGCCTGCAGCGCGCGGCGCGCGCCTTCGGCCTGCCATTGCAGCAGCGCTTTGATGTCGCTCTTGTCCATGGCGCGCGGCTTGAGGTTGCCCATGAAGCCCAAATGCGTGGACAGCCACGGCATGCCCGACGGCGTCAGCGGCGCGATGCGGCTGGTGCGATTGGCGACGCAGGCGCCGCCATGCCACAACTCCACGCCCGCCAGCGAGCCATGCTTGTGCACGGCATCCGTCATCAGCGCGTGGGAGCGTATATCGCGCTCGTCCCAGAGCGAGGCGAAGGGCAGCGGCGAATCGTCGGAACTCGGATGCAGCGAGACCGCCCCGGTGCACACCACGCCCCAGCCACCCTCGGCTTTGATTTCCCGAAAGCTCGAGCGCACGTTCGGCAGGGTATTGGTCATGCCGCTGGCATGCGGCACCTGATAGAAACGGTTCGGCGCCGTCACCGGGCCGATGCGGATCGGATCGAACAGCACGTCAAAGCGCGGATTTCGCGCCATAGGAGGACCCTCGAGCTGGAGTGGAACGAACGGCCGACAGCCTAATTGAGCGGTCGTACAATAGCAACTTGGAGTGTGTCCCTGCGCGGCGGCTGGCTCTACACTAGGCATCTCGATCGCGACGTGAAGGTCGCAATTTGAACGTTTCAGCGGAAGCGTTTTTTGGGGGGGGCACGATGGTCGACTTGAAGAAGTATCTGGTCGGAATCGGTGCGGAATTGCGACTGTTGGTGCAACAGCTCGATGCGCTCATTTGCAAGACCGATTCCGTACGAGCTGATTGGCAGGATCGTGAAAGTACGCGTCAAGGAGCAGGAGTCTCGCCCAACATGAATCCTCAAGCGATTGTCGTCACCCCCTATGCCGCACAATATGCAGACCCGATCGCATTTCGATGTGGCGATCAGGTCACGGTGCACCGGGCAGACACGGAATACATCGGTTGGTACTGGTGCACGAATGCACAGGGTAGAGAAGGCTGGGTGCACGGTTTGTTGGAAGGGTTCGACATTGCCGCACTGTCTCCGTCCGAGGATGGCTTTTACCAACGTCTCGGCTGGGAGGCCTGTACAGGGCCGCTCGCCTACCTGCAAGACTCGGTGCTGGTCCCCACACCGGAGGAGCAAGTGATGATTTACCGACTGCCGCGCACGCCTGCGCGCCTCGATCTTGATGCCGCTCTGACTTGCGATTGGCGCCCTGGCGACGTGTGGTGACGTTACGCAACGCCGGCCAACGGCAGGGCAGAAAGGATGGGACGAGTATGAAGCAAACAGCGCTGCTCGCCCGGCCGCCGCTCGCAACAACGGTGGTGCTGGCGATGATCGCGGCGCTCACGATCGGCTGCACCTCCGACAATGGGAACCCAGGTTCTGCGAAACCGGCAGCGCAAGACGTACCGCCCGCTGCAGTCGTTACCACTGTCACCGACCAATGGCTCGGTCAATGGAACGGACCCGAAGGTACTTACCTGCGTATAACCGGCGATAAGGGTATTTATGAAATTGCCATCCGCGATCTCGACACTGAAACCAAATTCCACGGTATCGGCATCGGCGACCGAATCGAATTCGAGCGCAAAGGTTTGAAGGAGACGCTGCACGCGACGAACGGTGCCGCAACCGGTATGAAGTGGCTCGCCGACAAAATCCAATGCTTGATTGTTCGCGCCGGCGAAGGTTACTGCCGCGACTGACGGCGGCACGAATGGGTTGAAACATAATCAGCCGACCGATTTGACCTGCTACACGACAAGTGGTGTAGTAAATTCCATCGCTTACGGGGGAGCCGGCATGATATCTGACGTTTTCGTCGTGTTTCTTTACGACGTTTCGCTCGTCTAAATAACGACAAGTATCGCTCACCGCGCAATCGCACCAAGCTCATGTCACAACTGATCTACTGTTGGCGCTGCGGAATTGATGTACCGATGCTCGATGAAGATGAATGGTCGAAAGTCGCGCCTCTCTTAAACAAAGCGACGCAGGACGTAAAAACGTACCGTGAGACAACCGGTGCATCGGTCGAGGTGGCCGTGCGCCAAGGGTTCGACAGGCTCGCTTTGGCTAGGTACCTAGAACTTACCGGATTCGCGGAGACCAGTGTTGACGAGCTTCGGCGACATCGCCTCGCCGATCTTTGCGCACCTTGTGAAGCTTGCGGGCGGCCCATGCGAACGGAAAAGGCGAGTTTCTGCGCAGAATGCGGTCATGTGTCGTCTAACAAGGCGCTGGAGCGCAGCCGGGAGGGATAAAATGCCAGGACCAGTCACCAGCGGTCGCGTCGGTCAACGTGAGAGTTAGGCCTCGATCAGGAGCAGCAGTGCAAAACGCCTTCGAATTCGTCGCTGTAATATCCGCGACTCTGTTTGCCGGTGCGGCGCTTTATATTAGCGTCGCCGAGCATCCCGCACGCATGCTTCAAAGCACTGGAGAGGCAGCCCGGCAGTGGGGACCGAGCTATAAGCGAGCCACTTGGCTTCAAGCACCTTTGGCAGTTGTCAGCGCAATCTCCGGAGTGACTGCGTGGTTTTCGGGTGGAAACGGATTATGGCTCGTGGGCGCCGTCTTGATAGCGGCGGTCGTGCCATTCACGTTCGTTATCATCATGCCCACGAACAACCGGTTGCTATCGACGGGCCGCGACCTAGATTCGGAGGAGACGAGAAGTCTGTTAGTGCGTTGGGGGAATCTTCACGCGGTGCGAACTCTGCTCAGTCTCTGTGCGGCGGGGCTATTTTCGTGGCTTATCGTGTGGGCCTGACGCTTCAAGATATAGCTACGCCCATCTTCCATGCTGCCGTCGCCTATCTTCGGAACGCTGGATTGACCCAGATAGAGTGGCTGAATATAAATGGTGACGGTCACGAGGCTATTCCTATCCAGACCTAAAAAGCGGCTTGAGCGCTCACGGAGCGTCAGCTTCGTTTACCCATGGAAGGATTCGATGTTCTGGATAAATCGAGAAGAGCATGACCTCAACAGGAACTCCACCTAAGGCGACCCATGCCTTCCCACGGGTTAAGACATGGATCCGCAGCATCGTCGTTTGGCTTCTGATCATCATCGCGGAATCAATTCACGGAACGCTGCGTCAGCTGTACTTGGCGCCGCTCATCGGGGACTTCCGTGCGCGTCGCATCAGCGTGTTTACCGGCATCGCGTTGATCTTCGTCATGGCGTTTCTCACCATTCGTTGGCTGCGGGCTCACGACACCGGTACGCTCGTTCGTATTGGAGCCTTGTGGGCAACGCTCACGATGTTGTTCGAGGCGAGTCTCGGTCGCGCTCTAGGCTACGATTGGAGTCGAATCTTCGAAGACTACGATCTGTCGAAAGGCGGTCTGATGGGGCTCGGACTTCTCGCCATGCTGTTCACGCCTCTGGTGGCGACGCGCCTGCGCGCCGTTAGGTAGCCGTCATCCGTTCGGGAACGTTGCCGCGGAAACGCTGTCCGCTACGCGGCCTGGAACGCCTGAAAGTTGAATTCCAGCGCCTTCGCAACAGCCTCGTGCGTGATCTGTCCCGCGTGCACATTCAGCCCGCGCGCCAAGCCGATATCCCGCACCAGCGCTGCACGCCAGCCAAGATCCGCCAGCGAACGCACATACGGCAAGGTCGCGTTGGTGAGCGCGAAGGTTGACGTGCGCGGCACGGCGCCGGGCATGTTGGTCACGCAGTAATGTATTACGCCGTCGACGATGTACGTCGGTTCGGCATGCGTGGTGGGACGGCTGGTCTCGAAGCAACCACCTTGATCGATCGCAATGTCGACCAGCACGGCGCCGGACTTCATGCTCTTGACCATGGCGCGCGTCACCAGCTTCGGTGCGGCAGCGCCGGCGATCAGCACGGCGCCAATGACCAGATCAGCATCGCGCACCAGCTCTTCGATGGTGTGCGCGGTGGAGTACGCCGTCTTCAGGCGATTGCCGTACAGCGCGGATAGTTCGCGCAGACGCTTCACCGAGCGATCGACCACGGTGACATCCGCGCCGAGTCCGACCGCCATTTCAGCGGCATGCGTGCCGGACACGCCGCCACCCAGAACCACCACCTTCGCCGGCGGCACGCCGGGCACGCCGCCGAGCAGCACACCGAAGCCGCCATTGGCCTTTTGCAATGACGTTGCACCTACTTGCACGGACATGCGTCCGGCGACTTCGCTCATCGGCGTCAGCAGCGGCAGCGAGCCATCGGAGGCGGTGACCGTTTCATAGGCGATCGCCGTGGCGCCTGAGTCGATCAGCGCTTGCGCTTGCGCCTTGTCGGCGGCGAGGTGCAGGTACGTGAACAACACCTGGCCCGGTTTGAGCATCTTGCACTCGGCCAACTGCGGTTCCTTCACCTTGACGATGAGGTCCGCGCTGGCGAACACGTCTGCCGCCGTCGAGGCGATGCTGGCGCCGGCCGCCTTGTAGTCGGTATCGCCGAAGCCGATGCCGGTGCCCGCACCGCTCTGCACTACCACGGAATGTCCGGCATTGACGAGTTCGCGCACGCCGGCGGGCACCAGGCCGACCCGGTATTCATGGACTTTGATTTCCTGAGGCACACCGATTTTCATGGCGAACTCCGACGGGTTAAGACGGTTGGGGGCGCAGAAGGAGATCGTAGATCCAAGCGGCGTGGCAAAAATTGCGAAACCGCGCATGCAATGGTCTAAAATTGGCATAAAATGCGGACTTCTAACAAAATCACGCAAGAATCTGCCGACTATGAAATTGGACTCTTTTGATCATGCCATCGTGCGGACACTGCAGCTGGATGGGCGCATCACCAACAGTGCGCTGGCCGAGCGCGTCAATTTGTCCGAGTCGGCGTGTCTGCGCCGCATTCGCGGACTGGAGCAAAGCGGGTTGATCGAGGGCTACGCGGCCGTGATTAATCAGCAGAAAGTGGGTTGCCCGGTGAATGTGTTCGTCAACATCACATTGGAGCGGCAGGAGCAGGCGCACCTGCGTGAATTTGAAGAAGCGGTGCGCAAGGTCCCGGAGGTCATGGAGTGTTACCTCATGTCCGGCGAATACGACTACCTGTTGCGCGTGGTGTTGGCCGACACTGCCGACTTCGAGCGCTTGCACAGCCAACACCTGACGCGATTGCCCAACGTTGCACGCGTGCAGTCCAGCTTCGCGCTGCGCACGGTGCAGAAGTCGCGCGAGTTGCCGTTGCGCTGAGCACGTCGACTGATAAGCGAGATGACCTTTACCGCCGTCGGGCGCAAAATTCCATGAATGTTCGACATTGTTGAACCAACGCTTGCAAGCGAAAGCAGAAATCATGCTGCCACGATCTCAATGGATCGCATTCACGCTCGTTACACTCCTGTCCGCCGGCGGCCTCCGAGCGGCGCCCGAGACCTCGGCGGTTGAACAGCGCACGGGGTACGACTACTACGTCACCGGAAATCCAAAATCCCCGCGACCCGCTCCTACGCAACTGGGACTCCTGCTGTCCGGTGGTGGTGAATGGCTGCCGGACGCGTTTCGCTGGTTTGCGCAGAAAGCCGGTCACGGCCACCTCGTCATTCTGCGCGCGTCGGGCGCTGATGATCTGCAACGCGAGATCATGCGCGACATCGGTGGTTTCGCCTCCGCACAGACGCTGGTGTTTCACGATGGCCGACCGGTGAGCGATCCGGCGGTGCTGGAGATCGTCAAACATGCGAACGCCATCTACTTCGGCGGCGGTGTCGGCGACCGGCACGGGTGAATATTTCATCCGCAGCGTCGCGGCGCGTCAAGTCCGTGATCGCGTCGAGTGGCAAAAAGAGAGCATTCAAGATGCGGTCGATGACACCATCGAAGATATCGAAATCCTCGGCGGTGACGGCGCCGTGATGGGCATGGATGGCAGCGGTCACCTTGCCTATTCGATGAACAGCGTCGGCATGTACCGCGGCTGGGTCAGCTCGACGAGCGCAGCGACGACGGCCATCTATGCCGACGAGGCCGCCGCGCCCTGACGCGATGGCGGTTCAGCGTCCGGAAGAACCCGCGCCTTCGATGCCGATGAAGCGCAAGAATTCCGCCCGCGTGCTGGCATCGGCGCGGAAGGTGCCGAGCATCTTGCTGGTCACCATCGACACGCCGCGCTTGTGAACGCCGCGGGTGGTCATGCACTGGTGCACGGCGTCGATGACCACGCCCACACCGCGCGGCTTGAGCACTTCGTGGATCGATGCGGCAATTTGCGCGGTGAGCTTTTCCTGCACCTGGAAACGGCGCGCATAGCCGTCGACCACGCGCGCCAGTTTGCTGATGCCGACCACGCGATCAGTGGGCAAATAGCCCACGTGCGCGCGGCCGATGATGGGCGCCATGTGGTGCTCGCAGTAGGATTCAAAGGCAATGTCTCGTAACACGACCATCTCGTCGTAGCCCTCGACTTCTTCGAAGGTTCGCCGCAGGTATTCGCCCGGATCGGAAGTGTAGCCGGAGAACCAATCCTTATAGGCATTGACCACCCGTTTGGGCGTATCGCGCAAGCCTTCGCGCGCCGGATTCTCACCGGCCCAGCGCAACAGGATGCGCACTGCATCTTCGGCGGACTCGCGCGTCACCGGCGCCGCTAGCTTCTTCTTGGCCATGGGATCCTTGGAAAGTCGTATGGAATGCGACGACCATACACCATTGGATCGGCGGCGCGAAGCAAGCCGCGCAACCGCATTGCGGTTGAATCCAATTCGCGCCGGCCAACGAATTTCTACTGCCGTGAAAGCTTATCGGCAGTCATTGCCCTTACCGAGTGTCACGCCGTAGCTCACGCAGCAGGAGCCGCTGCCACAGCCATTCCTGACGCGATTCCGGCGTCAACAAACCCATGCGTTCCAGCGCCGGCCGGTACTGCGCCGGCATGCGACCCTGCAGAACTGCGCCGAGAACCGCCTTGATCCGCAATCCGGTGGTCGCGGTGCGCTGCTTCAAGCTCGTGAGCGCTTTCGACAACTCGATTTCCTGCGCGGTCAAATCGGTGCCAAAGGGAAATTCGGAAAACAGACCGCGCGCCCGCGCCAGCGCGAAGCGCTGTTCGAGACGGCCCGGCAGATTCTGCGCGTGAATCTCCGGGATCCCATGGCCGGCGGACAATTTACCGGCGCGGATGGCCTCGCTCTTCAAGGCTTCCTGAAAACGCGAGTCGGCAATGTTGAGGAGCGCCGCGATTACCTGTTCATCGGTCCTGCCGCGCAAGTCAGCGATGCCGTACTCTGTGACGACCACATCGCGCAGATGGCGCGGGATGGTGGTGTGCGCATAGTTCCACACGATGTTCGACCGCAGTTCTTGGCCGTGCAGTCGCGTGCTGCGCAGTGCCAGTATTGTGCGTGCGCCGGGAAGCGCGTGGCCCATGGCGACGAAGTTGTACTGTCCCCCCACGCCGCTGACCACGCGACCATCGGCCAGCGCGTCGGCGGTTGAGGCGCCGAGCAGACTCACCATCATGGTGCTGTTGATGAAACGGGCATCGCGCCGCTGTGCAATCTTGAGCGCCGCCGCCTCTCCGTACAAATCGTTGATATAGGCGATGCCGCTCATCTCGAACTGTCGTCGTTCGGGCTCGGGCATGTCGCGTAAGGCGGCGTAAAACCCGCGTGGCCCCAGAAAGAAACCGCCATGCAACAGTACGCCGCCACTCAACAGTCGCGCCGTGCAATTCTTGAGCAATCGCACACGATTGCCCGGATCGTCCAGCCGCGCCGCGACCGGCGCCTCGCCGCCGACGATAGTGCCGTCGACGTAGCGGCAGTCGGAACGAAACACGCCGCAGCGCTGCAGGCTCTTGAAATCCGCCGCGCTGAGCGTTCCCTCCAGACCGTGGGCGAGGAGCGCGCGCAGCATCTGGTCGTCGACCGTTTCGTCGATCTTGCGCGCGCTCAACAATTGCTGGAGGCGCAGGTCGGTGTAGACGCGGCGCTTGAGCACCCCGCTGCGATACAGATCGAGGAAGCCGTCGACGAACATTTCGGTGCAGCCGTAGAGGCCTTCATCGAACACGCCTTCGCCGCCTATCTCGCGCACTTCGTCGGCGAATCGTACGCTGACGCCGAGGGATTGCAGGATCTCGCGGAATTCGACATTGCGCTGATGGCGCAACTGCAGGCAATAGGCCACGGCATCGCCGAGCGCGCCAATGCCCAATTGCAGCGTGCCGCCATCGCGCAGCAGGGCCGCGGCGTGCAGACCGATCGCGTAGTCCACGGTGGCGATCGCCGAATTGGGCGGCGCGAACAGATCGTATTCGTAGCGCGGATGCTCGATCACGAAATCGAAGGTCTCCGGCTCGACTTCGGCCGCGCCGAACATGTACGGCATCTGGCGGTTCACTTCGCCGATCACCACCAGGTCCGCGACGCCGGCCTCCGTCGCTGCGTTGAGCAGGTCGACACTCAGATCAGGGTTGGAGCCGAAGCTATAGCGAGTCCGTCCGTTGGTAGCGGACTTGGCCACCAGCTGTGCCATGACATTCACGCCGGCGCGCAGCAGGTCGCGCGCCACATGCGTGTAGTTGCTGCTGATGTAATGGTGCTGTGAATGCGCCACGTTCAGCGAGGCGCCGGGTTCGAAGAAGAACTCGATGACCTGCACGTTGGCGGGCAACGCCTTCGCATGCAGGTCGCGAACGTAGTCCAGCTCCACGGTGTTGCCGAACACGCGCTCCACCAGCGGCTGCAGAAAGCGCCGTTCCAGCTCGCCGTGCCACTGCGGTTTGCGCAAACTCAAGGCCGTGAAGATCTTCAGGGAAATGGCGGGGTCGCGCTGCGCGCGCCGGTAGAACTCGTTGGCGACCGGATTGGCCTTGCCGACCCCGATGGGCAGCGCCAGCACGATGCTGCCGCCGAGTCGCTTGAGCGTGGCGTCCACGCATTCGGCGACATCGTCGACGTAGCGTGGTGTCTTGGACATTGCGCTCAGGGCGCGGGCTTCAGACTGACCGAGAAATGAATCTTGACTTCATCGCCCACCCATTCGGTGCTCTTCCATTCGCCCTGGCCGACGCCAAAATCCAGGCGCTTGAGCGCGGCATCGCCAACCAGGGTGGCGCCGCCCGCTATGGGCGTGAATTGAAACTCGATTGGAACGTCGCGGCTGACACCGCGCAAGGTGAGAGTTCCGAGGGCCGCATAGCCCTTCGCGGATTTGCTGATACTGCGGGTCACGTAGTGGGCGGACGGGTTCTTCGCGACGTCGAAGAACTCGGCGCTACGCATCGACTTGTCGCGGTCCGCATCCTGGGAGTCGAGCGAATTCACGTCGATCTGCACATCCAGGCGGCTGGCAGTGAGCTGCGTCGGATCAAACTGTGTCGTAACGGTAAATTTCTTGAACACGCCCTTGAAGACTGCGCCTGCCTGCAGTCCGGAGAACTCGAGCTGGCTGCGCGCCGCGTCCGATGCGAACGCCGGTGTTTTCGCGGTTGCGACCGCTGGTGCGGCAGATTTCGCGGCTACAGCCGGCGCCTTGGCTGCGGTCGTCGGAGCTGCGAACGCGCTGCCGGCGAGGAACATCGCCGCGGTCACCAGGATCGGTGCGCTGGAGTGAATCATGATTTGCCTCGAGTGTTGGTGAACGGCAGCATGCGCTTGAGCACATCGTCCTTGTTCCAGAAATGATGTTTGAGCGCGGCGAGGATGTGCAGAATCGCCACAAAGAAAAGAGTGGTGGCCAGCGCTTCGTGTACTGCCTTCAGCAGTTCAAAGGTGTCCTGGTTCTTCGCGATGAGATCGGGCCAGGAGAATAATCCGAACCAGCTCACGGTGAAGCCTCTCGCGGAGGACATGAACCAACCGGACAGCGGCATGGCAAACAGCAGCACGTAAAACACCACATGCGTCAGCTTGGCGAGGATGCGCTCACAGTTCTTCATCCCAACCGGCAAAGCCGGTGGCGTATGGGCAAGTCGCCACAGCAGCCGCACCACGGCCAGCATCAGCACCGTCATGCCGAAGCTCTTGTGGCGGGTGAACATCGCCAGTTTCTGCATGGTCGAGGGCGCGTCTTCTGCAAGATTCGCCAGGACGAACTGGGTCACGATCAGGCCGGCGATGACCCAATGCAGCAACTGCGCGATTCCGTCGTAGCGATGTTTGAGCGAAGTGTCGGGCATGTCGGGTCTCTCTGCGCGCGCGTTTGCGGCCGCGTTAGTGTAGCAAGTCGCGTCTTTGCGGCGAGGACGAGCCATGTCCAACGGGTATGAGTCTGAGCGGGTAGCCGGGACTGGGTGGGGCAGGCGTCAACGTGGCCGCGCGCGGTGGCGCGGCCACGGCCGCGTCGATCAGCGCTTCATCCCCGCAGCGAATGCGTGGCCGCGGTGTCGACGTTTAGCGTTCGCGCATCCATGACCACGCCATAATCCTCGCGGGCCTTGGCGGCGCTCACCACGCCGTTGCGCACGTCCGTCACCACCTTCTCGATTGACCGTTGGTGTGGATCACCGTAGCCGCCGCCGCCGCTTTCGTAGATCTCAAACACGTCGCCTTCATCGAGGGCGTAGAAGCTCTCCGCGTCCACCGGGATGACCTCTGAGCCTTTGTAGAGCTTGAGGCGATGCGGCGGTGCGGCTTTGCCGCCTTCCAGGCCAAACGGCGCGGTCACCTCGTGCACACCGCCGCCAAAATTGGCGGCCGGAATGCCGTTTGTATCGATTCGCCAGCGATAGATGGTGCCCATCCCGCCGCGCCATTGGCCGGCGCCGGCGCTATCGGGCCAGAATTCGTACTGCAACACGGTGAAGGGGTCCACCAGCTCATGCAGTTCCGGATCCGGCGCGCGCAGGCCTCCCGCGCACACCACGGTCCCGATATGATCCCAACCGTCGTGCCCCTTGGAGGCGCCGCCGCCGCCCTTGCACATGAAATGAATGTCGCCGAACGGCCGCCCGGTGCGCGGATTGAATCCCATCGTGGCGGGCGCGCACCAACGCGCCCAGCAAGCGTCGACGCGATCGGGCACGGCCTTGGACAAGGCCAGCCACACGGCCTCGATGATGCCCTGCGCCGAGGCGATGGTGCAGCCGGTCACTGCGGCCGGTTCCAACGGATTGACAATGCTTCCCGCCGGCGCAACCACGTGTAGGGAGCGCAGCGCTCCCTCGTTAAAGCGGATTTCCGAACCGATCGACATAAACAGCGCGAGGTAGCAGGAAGAAGCAGTGTTCGGCAGTGTGCTGTTGATGTAACCCGCCGCCTGCGGGTCGCTGCCGGTGAAATCAAAGGTGATGTCGTTCTTGCGCACCTTCAAGGTCACGAACACCTTGATCATCTTGTCCTTGTTGATGCCATCGTGATCCAGGAGGCGCTCGGCGGAGTATTCGCCGGGCGGCACTGCGCGGATCGCGGCACGCATCTGCCGTTCGGAGGCATCGAAGATTGCGTCGATGGCGCGGTTCAGTGTGGGCAGGTCGTATTTTTGCAGCAGGCCCTTCAGGCTGCGCTCGCCGATGGTGACCGCGCCCACCTGGCATTGCAGATCACCCTCCACCAGGAAAGGCAGGTGCACGTTCAGCAGGATGGTGTCCCATAGTGCCCTGTTGGGCTTGCCGCGCATGTACAACTTGGCCGGCGGGATGCGGATGCCTTCTTCCCACACAACCCTGGCGCCCGGGTTGTAGCCGGCGACGCCGCCGCCGCCCACGTCGGCATGATGGCCCTTGGACACCGACCAGAAGGCAACCTTGCCGTTGTGAAACACAGGCTTCGCGATGGTGATGTCGGGCGGATGATTGTTGCCGCGATAGGGGTCGTTGAGAATGAAGATGTCGCCGTCCTCGACATCATCCGCAAACGTGCTGGCGATGCTGCGCAGCGCGTAGGGCAGCGCGCCCATCAGCACCGGGATATAGGCCGTCTGTGCCACCAGCCTGCTCTGGGAGTCGAAAATGGCGGTGACGAAGTCGCGCGCCTCGGAAAAGATCGGCGAGCGCGAGGTGCGCAGCATGGTCTGGCCGATTTCCTTGCTAATGGCATCCAACCGGTTGCCGATCACCGAGACCTTGATCTGATCGAGTATTACGGGCTTCGGCTTCTTGATCGCCGCAGGTTTCTTGCGTGTTGCCATGTTCAGCTCCTCTTGTTCAGCCGCTTGATTAGCGAGTTGAGTTTCTCACCCTTGGGGTACATCAGGTAATTATTGAACTCGTCACACTTCAGGTCGAAGTCCGGGGGCACGACGATGGTGGTGGTGGGCTGCTGCACGATGGCTGGTCCCGCGACCTGATGGCCGTTCTGCAGTTTCAGTCCGTCGTACACTGGCGTGGACACGAACTTGCCGTTGAAATAGGCGGGTCGCTTGCCAATCAGTGCCGTGGATGCCGATCCCTTGGCCTTGGCCGAGCGTTCAAACTTGGGCTTTTCAGTCAAACCCTTGGCGGTGACGCGCAGGTTGATCAACTCCACCGCTGTGCCAATCATCGAATAGCCGTAGAGCGCGTCGTGGTGTTCATGGAAGCTGCCGACGACACTCGCCAGTCCCTTGCGCGTGAGCCCGCGGTCGAATTCGAAGGGCACTTCCACTTCGTTGAACTGGCCGACGTAGCGCAGATCCATGCCATAGGCGACCTTGACCTTCTTGGCGCTGAGGCCTTCCTCGCGCAGCGTGGTGAGGGCCGAACCCGTCATTTCGCGGTACAGCTTGCTCACTTCCGCCAGGTCGACCTTGTCGATGTCGCGCGCGTAGGTGCGCACGTAATCGTGCTGCAGGTCCGAGATCAGCATGCCCGCGGCGCAGAACACCGAGGATTCGCGCGGGATGAGGATCAGCGGAATTTCCAGGTCGCGGGCGATCGGCCCGGCGTGGATAGGTCCCGCGCCGCCGGCGACGATCAGCACAAACTCGCGCGGGTCATAGCCGCGCTGCACCGACACCACATTCATGGCCGCCGACATGTTCGCATTGATGACCTGGTAGATGCCGTCCGCCGCCGCCTCGATGCTCACGCCCAGGGGCTTGGCCACGTGCTCCTCGATGGCGCGACGCGCGCCCGGCAGATCCAGCGCCAGCTGGCCGCCATGGAAGGCCTGGCCGTCGAGATAGCCGAGCACGAAATCGGCGTCGGTGACAGTGGGCTTGGTGCCGCCGCGGCCGTAGCACACGGGACCAGGCTGGGCGCCGGCGCTGGCCGGACCCACCGCCAGCAGGCCGCCAGTTTCCACGCGCGCGATCGAGCCGCCGCCAGCGCCGACGGTATGAATGTCGAGAATGGGCGATGCGATGCGGTGGTCGCCGATGGTGCCGTCGGTGGTGACCGTAGGGCGTCCGTCCTTGACCAGCGCCGCATCGAAGGACGTGCCGCCCATGTCGACGGTGATCACGTTGGCGAAGCCATGCGTGCTGCCATAGAACACGCCGGCGCCCGGTGCGCCCGCAGGCCCGGACAGCAGCGTATTGGAAGCGAACCGCTGCGCCACTGGCGGCGTCATCACGCCGCCATTGGATTGCATGATCAACAGCTGACCCTTGTAGCCGCGCTTTTTCAACTCCACTTCCAGGCGCGACAGGTAGCGAGTGAGGATGGGGCCGCTGTAGGCATTCAGCGCCGTGGTGCTGTGGCGCTCATAGACGCGGATCTGCGGCAGGATTTCCGTGGACAACGAGACGTAAACACCGGGCAGTTCGCGGTCAAGAATCTCGCGCGTGCGCAGTTCGTTGGTGGGATTGCGGAATGACCACAGGTAGGAAACCGCCACGGCTTCCACTTTCTGTTCCTTGAAGAACCTTGCCGCCTCGCGCACGTCTTCTTCGTTGAGCGGGGTGACGATGATGCCGTCGACGTTGGTGCGCTCCTCGGCGACGCACGTCAGGCTGCGCGGAATAAGCGGGGTCGGCGGCGAATAGCGCTCGAATTGTCGCTCCTTCATGCCGCGGCGCATGTTCAGCACGTCGCGGAAGCCTTTGGTGGTGAGAAACCCGGTCTTGGCGCCGCTGCCGGTCAGTACAGCGTTGGTGGTGATGGTGGTGCCGTGGACGACGGTGTCCACGCGCGCCAGGAATTCGTTGAGCGAACAACCTTCATCGCGCGCCGCCTGCTCGAGTCCCTTGAAGAACCCGATGGTGGGGTTCTCGGGCGTGGTGGAGGATTTATAGACGCGGGCGGTGCGCCCCCTTGCGGATACCAGAAAGTCGGTGAAGGTTCCGCCGACATCGACTCCTACGCGAAAATACATATCGGTTCGCTCCTACGCGCTGTCTCGATCAGTTCTTGGGCATGTGTTTGCGGATAAAGGTCATACAGGGCAGGCCCGTGACCCGACCCTGCGAATCGAAATCCCCGTACTTGCCGCTCATGATGGGCAGACCCCATTCCTTGGGCATGCTGTTGAACCAGAGTTCGGTGTGGCCGCAGTAGTAGGGCACTCCGCTCTTGTTGAAGGTCCAGGCACGCGGCTGCTTGCTGACGCCGTGACTCATCGGATGGCGTGAATCGCCTTCCAGCTTGCCCTCGACCATCAGGCGCTGGCCGCTGGGACAGTAGTCGAGGTGGAAGGTGTACTTGTCGTCGTCTTCCTCGACTCTGAATTCATAGCCGTGCGAACGCAGGAACATTGCGTACAGTCCGGCAAGCGCTTCGCCGCCGGCCTTGGCCGCCTCGGTGAACACCGGTTTCCATAGCTTTTCACCCAGGTAGCGCCAGGCGCGTTCCACGCCTTCTTCGCCCAGTTCAGAGGCGATGAAGTCGCAGAAGGTGGCGCACATGTCGCCGTAGAAATCGTGGATGGGACGGCCTTCGGCCCAAATGGCGTCTACGCCGGCCAGCGCGTCCTGAATCCGGCCTTCCTTGATGGCCTGCACGGTCTTCTGCCGCGCGGTGGTGACCCAGTCCTGTCGATTCTTGACCATGATCGATCCCCTGTCAGTGTGGCGATGCACCGGGCTTCAGCCCGGCTTTCAATGGTGGAGCGGTTCCGCTCCCTTCACAAGAATTTACTTTAAGCCTATAATAACAACTTAATTGCCGTTGCAACCACAGAATTTCCGCCCCTACCCTTCGCGACGCTGATGGAGTCTGCACGATGAGCAGTGGAGCTACAAACACGGCGCCGGCCGCCCGGGATTCCGAAGAGCAATTGTTCGAGACGAATGCCGGTTTTGAAATTGCCGAGATCTACGGCCCCGACGATATTCCCAATTTCGATCCGGCGGCCGATCTGGGCAAACCCGGTGAGTTTCCCTTCACCCGCGGCCCGTATGCGGGCATGTACCGGACGCGCATCTGGACGCGGCGCTTTCAGGTGGGCTTCGGTTCGCCGCAGGAAACCAATGAGCGCATCCGCTATCTGCACGCAAATGGTGCAAACGGATTCGTCATCACCATCGACCTGCCAACCTCCTACGGGTTTGATTCCGATGATGAGATCGCCGACGGCGAAGTGGGCGTTACCGGCGTCGCCATCAGCACACTCGAAGACATGGAGGCGCTGTACGAGGGCTTCGGCCCCGACAAGGTCTCCTACGCGTTGTCGATCCGGCCGCCAGTGTCCTCGGTCACGCTGGCCATGCTGGCCTGCGTCGCGGAGCAGAAGAACGTGCCGCTGGAGCAGGTCATCGGCACGCAGCAGAATGATCCCTTCTTTCAGATGAGCGGTGGGCCGCTGCAGACCATCACCCAGTTCTTCCCGCTGGATGGCACGGTGCGGCTGTGCATCGACAACATCGAGTTCATTTCTACACGCATGCCGCGCCTGAATTGGATGGTGACCAACGGCTACAACCTGCGCGAGACCGGGGTCAACGCCGTGCAAGACGGCGTGTTCACCTTGGGGCACGCCTTTGACATCTTCCGCGCCGCCAGGCAACGCGGCCTGGATGTCGACCGCTTCCCGCGCCGCGCCTCCTTCTTCCTCTCGGCATCCATCGATTTCTTCGAAGAAATCGCCAAGTTCCGCGCCATGCGCCGCATCTACGCGCACACCATGCGCGAGGAATTCGGCACCACCAATCCCGAGTGCTGGCGTCTGCGCTTCTCCGTGCAGACCGCGGGCAACACGCTGACCACGCAGCAACCCGAGGTCAATATCGTGCGCGCCGCTTACGAGGCGATGGCGGCCGTGTTCGGCGGCGCGCAAAGCATTCATCTGTGTTCCTATGACGAGGGCCATGGTCTGCCCACCGAGGAATCCTCGCGCATCGCGCTGCGCACGCAACAGGTGCTGGCCTATGAGACCGGCGTCACCAAGAGCATCGACCCGCTGGCGGGTTCCTACTACGTTGAATCCATGACCAACCGCATCGAATCCGCGATAACAGCTGGCCTGGCCGACCTGGTGCAACAGGGCGGCATGGTATCTGCGGTCAAGAGCGGATGGCTGGAGTCCCAGATCAACCAGGCCCGCTACCGCAATCAGCAGGCGCTCGACAGCGGCCGCCGCCCGCTGGTCGGCGTCAACCGCTTCACCATCCCCAAGGAACAGGAAAAGCCGGTGGCGGTGCACAAGATCCGCGCTGACGAATGGGGCGCGCGCCGTGGCGAGTACTTGAAAAATTTCCGCGCGCGCCGCGACGCGCAAACCTGGGCGCAGGCCATGTCCAAACTGGAAGATGCCTATAAGTCCAAGGAAAACATGGTGCCGGTGATCATGTACGCGTTGCGGGCCAAGGCGACCATGGGTGAAATCAACGAGGCCATGCGCCGCGCGCATGGCTGGCGGGGTGCAAAATGACGCGCAAGCGATTGTTGCTGGCCAAGACTGGCCTGGATTGCCATGACACCGGCATCATCACCGTCGCCCAGGCCCTGCGTGAGGCGGGGTATGAGGTGATCTACCTCGGACTGCACAACTCCGTGAAAGATCTGGTCAAGGCGGCCGTGGAGGAGGATGTCGATGGCATCGGCGTCAGCTATCTCTCGGGGCAGCACATGACGCAGATGCGTCGTCTGCTCGAGGCCATGAAGGCCGGCAAGGTGTCGATTCCGGTGTTTTGCGGCGGCGTCATCCCTGCGGCGGATGCCGCTGAGTTGCGCTCGCTGGGCGTTGCGGCTGTCATTCCTCCGGGCACGCTGACCCAGGAGCTGCTCGCCATCGTCGCGCACGCGCTGGCGGCGCCGAACGCCGCCTGCATGGCGTGAGCAGGCGTAGATGCTCGATGACATCGTCCGCCGCAATGCCCTGCGCTTTGGCAGCAAGCCGGCGTTGGTGTCCGAGCTTGGATCGCTCACCTGGAGTGATCTGAACCGGCGGGTCAACCGCCTTACCCATTGCCTGCGAGCGACGGGCCTTTGCAAGGGCGACCGCGTCGGCATCTTGCTCGGCAATTGCCCCGAGTACATCGAACTCTACTTTGCCTGCGCACGCGGCGGCTTCATTGCCGTGCCGCTGAATTACCGGCTGACCGCGGCCGAGGCGGCGCAGATTCTCGGCCATGCCGATGTGCAACTGCTGGTGGCGGGGCCGACTTTTGCGCAGATCGCGGCCCAGCTGCGTCAGGCGCTGCCCTCGATCCGCCATCATTGGTCAATCGGCGCCGATGCTGCGGGCGGGGTCAGCTCGATGGCGACGCTGGTCGCCGCCGCACCGGAAGATCCCGTGTCCCCACAAGCGCTGGAAACGGACATTTTCGCCATTTTTTTTACCAGCGGTACCACCGGGTTGCCGAAGGGTGCGATGGTGTCGCACGCCAATCTGATCGCAAACGGCTTTAATCAGATGATCGCCGACCAGAGCCGCCGCGAGGACATCAACTTGGTCGGCACGCCGGTGTATCACATGGGCGCGGTATTCATGGCGGTGACCTACATGATGCTGGGCTGCACACAGGTGATCCTTCCGCAGTTCGCGCCGAGCGCATGGCTTGCCGCCGTGGCGCGCCACCGGGTCAGCGTGGCGCTGCTGATTCCGACCATGATCAATGCGCTGTTGAATGAGCCGCAATTCGACGCAGCCGACCATTCCAGTCTGCGGCTCGTATTCTATGGCGGTGGGCCGATGCCACCGGCGGTGATGGAGCGGGCGCTGCGCCGCTTTGGCTGCGGCTTCACGCAAGGCTATGGACTGACCGAAACACTGGAAGCCACCTTCCTGGTGGCGGCCGATCACGTGCTGGGCGGAACCGAGATTCAGCACCGGCGCATGGCATCTGCGGGACGGGAGGCGGTTGGCGCGGAAGTGCGCATCGTCGATGAACAGGGCGGCGATCTGGTCACGGGCGAGATCGGTGAGATCCTGGTGCGCTCGCGCTCGGTCATTTCCGGTTACTGGCGGCAGCCGGAGCTGGGTGCCAAGGTGCAGCGCGGCGATTGGTTCTGCACCGGAGACCTCGGCTACCTGGACGAGGACCGCTATCTGTTCCTGGTCGACCGCAAGACCGACATGGTGGTGACCGGCGGCGTCAACGTCTACACGAAGGAAATCGAAGACGTTCTGTATCAGCACGAGGCGGTGCGCGAGGCCGCCGTGCTGGGCCTTCCCGACGAGCAATGGGGCGAGAAAGTCACGGCGGCCGTGTCGCTGCGCGAGGGCGCGCAGGCCAGCGAGGCGGAATTGATCGGCTACTGCCGCGCACGCATGGCGGGCTTCAAAGCGCCCAAGCAGGTGCTGTTCATGTCCGAGCTGCCCAAGAACCCCAGCGGCAAGATTTTGAAACGGGAGATCAAGCGCCTGGTGGCGCAAGGGTGAGCCAGGAGGCCGATCCGGTCATGCTCGCGGCCGCGGTCAGACGCGGCGAGCGCCAGGCCATCGCCCGCTGCATCAGCGGCTTCGAGCGCCGCGATCCGATCATGCAGGCGGTGCTGCGCGCCCTGTTGCCGCTGCCGGACAAGGCGTATCGCACCGGCATTACCGGCCCTCCGGGCGCGGGCAAATCCACGCTGACCCTGCAGCTGGTGCGCGCCTTGCGCGCCGCCGGCGCAAGCGTTGCGGTGCTCGCCGTGGACCCGTCGAGTCCGTTCACCGGCGGCGCGCTGCTCGGTGACCGCGTGCGCATGAACGATGTCGCCGGCGATGACCAAGTGTTCATTCGCAGCCTGGCAACCCGCGGCGCGCTGGGCGGCATCAGCGCCGCGGTGGCCGATGCGGCCGATGTGATCGATGCCGCCGGCTTCGATCATGTGCTGGTCGAGACCGTCGGCGTCGGCCAGAGCGAATGCGACATCGTGCGCTTGTGCGATACCACGCTGGTGGTGCTCACGCCTGAATCCGGCGACGAGATTCAGGTGGTCAAGGCCGGCCTCATGGAAATTGCGGACTTGTTCGTGATCAACAAGGACGACAGGCCGGGCGGCGACCGGCTGCGTGCGGCGCTGCGGGCGATGCTGGACCTGGCCTATTCGCGCCAATCGGCACGCGGCTGGGACGCGCCTATCCTGAATACCGTGGCCGAAACCGGCGCCGGCGTGGCCGGGCTGGTCGCCGCGATGCGCGGGCATCGCGCACACCTGGAGCTGCGCGGCGAATTGCGCGGCCGGCGCCGGGAACGGCGCCGCCATCGTGTAATGCAGCTCGCCGCCGAGCTTGTCGCGCAACGATTGTGGTCGCCAACGCGGCTTGCGTCGCTGCAACGCCTGCTCGATGCCGACGGCGAGGCGCCGCTGGTGATCGCGCAGCGTCTGGTCGATGATTGTCTGCCCCCTGACGGAGAGCCCCCACCATGACGAGCATCTACCGGGCGCCGACCGCCGACCTGGAATTCCTGATCACGCGCGTGCTCGACTTCCAGTCTCTGCGCGCGCTGCCGGCCTTCGAGGGTCTGGATGCCGACACCGTGCGCAGCGTGCTGGTTCAGGGTGCGCGCTTTGCCGAGCAGGTGCTGGCGCCGATCAACGCCGCGGGCGATGCACAGCCGGCGCGTCTGGTGGGCGATGCCGTGGAATATTCGCCCGGCTTCGCCGCGGCCTATCGACAATATTGCGAGGATGGTTGGATGGGCTTGGACCTACCGCAGCGCCTCGGTGGTCAGGGCATGCCGCGGATGTTGCAGGCAGCGTTTGCCGAGATGACCAATGGCGCCAACCTTGCCTTTTCCATGCTGCCTGTGACGGTGCGTGCCGCGGCCAAGCTGTTGCTCGCGCATGGATCTGCGGAGCAGGTGGATGGCCTGCTGCCGGCGCTGATCGACGGCAGTTGCGCGGCGACCATTGCCATCACCGAGCCGCAGGCGGGATCGGATGTGGGCCGCATCCGCTGCATGGCGGTGGAAACGACCGGTGGCGGTTACCAGTTGAGCGGTACCAAGATCTTCATCAGCAATGCCGACAATGATTTTACCGGGCAGTTGTTGCACATGGTGCTGGCGCGCACGCCCAACGGTGCGCCGGGTACGCGCGGCCTGTCGCTGTTCATGGTTCCCAAGATCACCGCCTCGCAGCACCGCAATGGTGTGCGCGTGGTGCGCGTCGAGCACAAAATGGGACTGAAGGCATCGCCCACCTGCGTGGTCGAGTTCGACGCTGCCGAGGCGGTGCGAATCGGTGTGGCGGGCCGCGGACTGCAGGCCATGTTCGCGATGGTGAATACCATGCGGCTGGAAGTGGCGCTGCAGGGGGTGGCCATCGGTGGCGCGGCGTTCAATCGCGCGCTCAATCATGCGATGGACCGCACTCAGGGCGGTGCGCCCGGCCAGCCGCCGCGTCCCATCATCGAGCATGCGGATGTGCGGCGCATGCTGCTGTTGATGCGTGCGCGAGTCGAGGCGCTGCGGGCGCTGACATTGGAGGCCGCATTGCAGCTGGATCTGGGCGAGAACCACCCCGACGCGGACGCCGCCGCCAAGGCGCTGGGCTTGGCGCAGTGGCTGCTGCCGATTTGCAAGGCCTGCGCCACGGACGCAGGATTGGACGTTGCCAATCTGGCCGTGCAGGTGTTCGGCGGCTCCGGCTATGTCACCGATACGGGCGTCGAACAATACGTCCGCGATGTTCGTGTCGGGTCCATCTATGAGGGCACCAACGGTATACAGGCCATCGATCTGGTGACGCGCAAATTGATCGCCGACAGGGCCGCCCGCGGCCGCGAGTTTCTCGCGCTGATCCGCGCCGCGGTTCAGGCCGCGCCACCCGTCGCGGACATTCATGCCATCCGTGACGCGGTTGCGCAGGGAGCCGATCTGCTCGAGCGCGTGTCGCTGCAGTTGTTGGATTGGTCGGCGCAGGGCCGGGCGGCCGACATCGAGGCTGGTGCCGTCGCCTATCTGCGGCTGGCGGGACTGGTGGGCGGAGGTTGGATGTGGCTGCGGATGGTTGTTCGGGATTCCGGCTCGCCCGATTTCGACGCTTGCAAGCGGGCATCGGCTTCCTTCTACGCGCAGTATCTGTTGCCCGAAGGCGAATTGCTGGCGCGTCAGACCCTGCTCGGTGCCGCAGGCGCGACGCTCACCAACCCGCAATGGCAGACCGGTTGGTGAACGGGCCGTCTTCTGCAACGGTGGTGCACATGCTGGCGGCCACGGCCGCGCGTGCTCCGCAGCGCGAGGCGCTGGTATGCGGCGCCGAGCGTCTCACCTATGGCCAGTACCTGAATTGTGTGGCGGCGTTCGCGCAGGAACTGGTTGCGTGCGGCGCGCGCGGCCGGCGGGTTGCGGTGGTCATGGGCAATGGCATCGACATCTGCATCGCCATTTTCGCCGCGCACGCGGCGGGCGCGCAGGTGGTGCCGCTGAACCCGCAGTACACCGCGAACGAGCTCGGCGCCATTCTCGAGGACGCGGCTGCGCACAGCGTGGTCTACGACGGCTCGGTCGCGGCGGTGATCGAGCCGCTGTTGCAGCGTCTGAGCACGCCGCAACGATTCGCCATCGGAGCCGCCGCCTGCCGCCGCCTGCTTCAGCCGCGGGCCCCTGCTGAACTGCCGGCACCGATGCCCGACCCTGCATCACTGGCCACCTTGCAGTACACCGGCGGCACCACCGGCCGCTCCAAGGGCGTGAACATGACGCATGCCGCGGTTGCCATCAATGTTGCGCAACGCGAAGCACTGCTGCCCACGGCCTGCGATTCGGACGTGCTGCTATGCGCGATGCCGCTGTTCCACACCTATGCGGCGGCGATGTGTCTGCACAACGCGGCCAACCGCGGCGCAACGCTGGTGATCCTGCCGCGCTTCACCGCCGAAGCATTGCTGGAGTTGGCGCTGGCCGAAAAGATCACCATTCTCGCCGGAAGCCCGTCAATCTTCACCGCCTTGCTGAAGCACGAGGCTTTTTCACAGCACTTCTTCGCCACGCTGCGCATGAGCTATTCAGGCTCGGCAGCCCTGCCCGAAGCGCTGTTGCGGCGTTGGCAAGAATCCACCGGCGCGCCGGTGCTGGAGGGCTATGGCCAGTCCGAATCGGGACCGGTGTTGAGCTTCAATCCCCTGCATGGTGTGCGCAAGCCCGCCTCGGTGGGCGTGGCCTTGCCGGATACGGAGATTCAGATCGTGGACCCGGTGGATGGACAGCGCGTCTACGGCGTCCATCAGATCGGCGAGATCCGCGCACGCGGCCCGCAGCTGATGCAGGGCTACCGCAACCGGCCGGAAGAGACAGCGCAGGCGCTGCGCGGCGGTTGGCTCTACACGGGCGATCTGGGCGAGGTCGACGCCGACGGCTATCTCTACATCCGCGACCGCAAAAAGGACATGCTCCTGGTCTCCGGGTACAACGTCTATCCGCGGGAAGTGGAGGAAGTGCTGAGCCATCACCCCGCATTGCTCGAGGTGGCGGTCATCGGCAGGCCCGACGAACAGCGCGGCATGACGGTCGTGGCGTATGTGGCTTTCCGAGCAGGGCAGGGCGCCAGCGAGCAGGACCTCGATGAGCACTGCCGGCGCAATCTCGCGCCTTATAAGGTGCCCAGGGCCTACGTGCCTCTCGACCGACTGCCCAAGACCGCCGTTGGCAAGATCGACAAGAAGCAACTCGCCTGAATCAGTTCCGGCCATGCGTGCCGCGCAGGTCGATGCACGGATCGGTGCGGGTTGCCGTCGTTACCGTGCCGGTGGGAACCCATTCCAGCGCCGACTTTATGCCGACAACGCAACCGTACCTCGCGCGCAACAGTCGTTTCTCAGGATCGCCGATGGCAGAGAATGGCTTGTTGTTTTATTTACAACTTGTACTTATAGTAAATAAGAGTGATTGAAGTTTAAAACAGTTTTTAGACAAAGTCGGTGGCGGACGAGAAAACAGATCTTGGCGCCAAAAACCTGATTCTCGCCGGATACACAATAGGGAGCTCGTAGTATATGAAAATGTCTGCGCTCAAGTTCGCAACGCGCCTGCGTACCGTCGTGCCGAATCTGGTGGGCCTGGCAATGGCAGCGTCGCTTTCGCCGCTCATCATTGCCCCAGCAGTTGCCGCGGATACCAACAGTGTCCTCGAGGAAATCGTCGTCTCGGCACAGAAGCGCGATCAAAACATCCAGGACGTCGGCATCGCGATGCAGGCCTTCAGCGGCGATCAGCTCAAGGCGCTGGGTGTCACCTCGAGCGTTGACGTGGCGGCCTTCACGCCCGGCGTGCACATCTCCGGCGCGCTTGCAGGCCAGAACAACCAATTTACGATTCGTGGCGTCACGCAAAATGACTTCAACGACATCGTCGAGGCGCCGAACGCGGTCTATCTCGACGAAGGCTACATTCCCATCGCGAATGCGCAAACCTTCGGATTGTTCGACATCGAACGCGTCGAAGTGCTGAAGGGCCCGCAGGGCACACTGTTCGGCCGCAATGCCACGGGCGGTCTCGTGCATTACGTCTCGAAGAAGCCAAGCTTCGACAAGTTCACCGGGTTCGTGGATTTGAGCGGCGGATTCTTCGATTCACCGTCCAATCCCAGCAGCCAGCGCATCGAAGCCGCATTCGGCGGTCCCTTTTCAGAGCGCTTGGCGGGCCGGGTTGCCGGTTTGTACAAGAAGACCGGTAATTATTTGATCAACGACTACCCGAGCACCTCGACGACATCGCCGGGCACCGGCGCCGGTGCGGATATGGGTTCGGACAAGACCTATGCCGTGAGAGGCACGCTGGACTTCAAGGCGACCGACAACATCCTGCTGCGTGTCTCGGCCAATCACACCAAGAGCGAGGTCAGCACCGGACCGTACCAGTCGATTTCCACCATCGGCGTGCTGAATGCCAACGGTGAACTCGTCGACGTCATCAACACGCCCGCCAACGAGACACGGCTGTCGATTCAAGGGGCCGCCGACGGCGGTGGCAACGCCATCGACGGCAGCAGCTTCTCGCCGGGCGGCGCCATCGGACTGCCCGGGCGGGCTGTGGCCGGCGGGGACTTCTTCGGCTACAAAGATCCGGACGGCAATGGCTGGCACACCAGCAGCGACTTTGCCTTCAAGAACCAGGGCGAGACCCGCGCTACCGGCGTCAACGGGCGCCTGGAGTGGGATCTGGGCAACGACCTGCAGCTGGTCGCGATCAGCGACTGGAAGAAGTATTTCAAGGCCCTGTTCATTGATGTCGACGCCGCGCCAGTCAATCAGCTGGCGAATTTCGGCAACGTCGATGCGAAGAGCTTTTCGCAGGAAGTACGCCTGAGTGGCAAATTCGGCCGCGGCCGCTGGGTCACGGGCCTGTATTTCCTCAACATCGACAACCTCTCCAACAACGGCCTGAAGGCGCCGGTCAACAGCATTATCTTCTCGGCCTTCGGCGCGCCGTTCGACATCGGCGTGCAGGCGAAACTGAAGACCAAGTCCTACAGCGGCTTCGGTCAGGTGGACTTCGACCTGTCGGATAAATTCACGCTGACCGTGGGCGGCCGCGTGATCAAGGAGAAGAAAGACTACGACATGCTCGCCAACGGTTTCTTCATCTCCACCGGCAACTCGAATTACAACGACGGTCCCCTGGTCCCCAATGTGACGGGGGCCGGCGACCCGTTCAGTTTCAAGGACAGCAGTTCGGAAAACCTGTGGGCCGGCAAGGTGCAGCTCGACTGGCGCCCGCACGACGGCTTGCTGGTGTACGCCGGCATCAACCGCGGCGTGAAGGCTGGCAGCTACAACGCGCCGTTGCTGGGCAGCTACCTGGGCTCGGGCGGCAACTCCGCGCTCAAGTACAAGCCGGAGAAGCTGATGTCGTTCGAGACCGGCTTTAAGGCGTCGCTGGGGGAGCGAACCCGCTTGAATGCGGCCGCGTTCTATTACGACTACAAGGACTCACAGGCCTTCCTGTTCGTCGGCGTGGGCGGCGTCGTGATCAACGCCGATGCGCGCACGGTTGGCGGAGAAGTCACGCTGCAGACGACCCCGATCGACGGGCTCGACATCTCCCTCGGCTTTTCGGCGATCGATGCGATCGTCAAGGATGTGAGCCTGCGCGCCGGTTCGCCGCTGCCGCCGCGCGACGTGCGTCCGACGTATGCGCCGAAGACGCAGGCTTCGGTGATGGTGCGTTATGGCTGGTCCCTGTTCGGTGGCGAGGCCAGCGTGCGCGCCGACGCCAGCCACGTCAGCAACTTCTACTACAATCTGCGCAACTTCTCCGCCGACAAGTACGATGCGTACACGATGGTCAATGCGGGCATCGGCTGGCAGACCAAGGATGCGGGCTGGCAGGCCTCCCTGGACTTCCGCAATCTCACCGACGTGAAGGCCGGCATCCAGGGCTATGACCTGGCCTCGCTGTGCGGTTGCAATGAAGTGTCCTATCAGCCGCCTCGTTGGTACGGGTTGTCGTTGCGACGTCAGTTCTAATCGCAGCCGGGCCACCCGGAGCCGTGACCCAATGCAAGCGCCGCAGCGATGCGGCGCTTTTTTCTCGCCGGTACCTTAGAGAATAACTAGCCTCATGATGCCGCAGGACGAATCCGCCCCCACGCTGTCATTCGCCAACCCGATGCTCGGTCCCGCGCCCTCGCGGTTGCCACAGCGCATTGCGGTGGTGGGCGCCGGCACCATCGGTCCCGACATCGCCTATTACCTGTTGTCCGAGGTGCCCGGCGCGCAGCTGCTGCTGATCGACATCGATCCGGCGGCGCTCGTGCGCTCGCGCGAGCGGCTTGCCGCCTATGCCGACAAGGGCGTGAAACGTGGCAAGCTCACGCAGGCGCAGGCCGCCGAGGTCCCGCGCAACCTGTCCACCGGCACCGACTATGCCGCCATGAAAGAGTGCGATTGGGTGCTGGAGGCCGCCACCGAAAATCTCGACCTGAAGCGGCGTATTTTTGTGCAGATCGAGGCGGTCGTGTCGCCACAGGCGTGGATTACTTCCAACACCAGTTCGCTCCCGGCTGAACGGATGTATGCGCAGTTGCGTCATCCGCAGCGCGCCACGGTGACGCACTTCTTCGCGCCGGCCTATCAGAATCCGGTGGTGGAGATTGTCGATTGGAAAGGGGTGGACCCTGTGCTGGTGCGGTCGTTGCGCTGGCTGTTCGCCTCCACGGGTAAGGTGCCGATGGTGACCGCTGACCGGGTGTGCTTCATGCTCGATCGGATCTTCGACAATTGGTGCAATGAATCCGGCCATCTGCTTGTGCACGCCAGCGCCGCGCAGATCGATTCGGTGGCGCAGGAATTCGTGCACGCCGGTCCGTTCTTTGTGCTCAATCTCGCCAATGGCAATCCCATCATCATCGAGACCAACGATCTGCAGGCCGATGAGGAAGGCGCGCATTACCGGCCGGCGCCGATCTTTGCCTCGGTGGATCGTTGGAAGACCGCGACGCCGGGCAAACGCGTGGAGGTCCCGGGGCCGCTGCGCGCCCTGATCCGCGACCGCCTGCTCGGCATTCTGTATTCGCAGGCACTGGATATTCTAGATCGGCGCATCGGTGCTCCGGCCGACCTGGATCTGGGCTGCCGGCTTGCCTTCGGCTTCAAGCAAGGTCCGCTGCAGAGCATGGTCGCGGCGGGCGAGGCTGAAGTCGATCGGATACTGGCGCGTTTCCAGTCCGATCGTTCTGGCATGCCGGGGCGCAAGCGGCAACTGGCGGCGTACACCGATTTCCAGCGCGATGTGCTGATCGACGACGTGAACGGCGTGCGCGTCATCACGCTGCGCCGGCCGGAGGCCTTGAACGCGCTGCACGACTCGCTCACCGATGAGATTCTCGGCGCCATCCGCGACGCCGAACCCAATCCGGCCATCCGCGGATTCGTGATCACCGGCTACGGCAATCGCGCTTTCTGCGCTGGCGCCGATATCGGCCGCTTTCCTGCGCTTCTCGGCGACGCGCAGGCGGCCGCCGACTATGCGCGCGCCTGTTCGCGTCTGCTGCTGCATATGGATGCGATGCAAAAGCCGGTGGTCGCGGCGCTGAATGGAATGGCCTTGGGCGGAGGGCTGGAGCTGGCCATGCGTGCCCACGGCCTCGTGGCCGTGCCGGAAGCCCTGCTGCAGTTTCCGGAAATCACGCTGGGCATCGTCCCCGGTATCGGCGCGATGGTGATTCCGTACCGGCGCTGGCCGCAAGCTGGCGAACTGCTGCACCGCATGTTGCGCAATGCCAAAAGCGTGCGCGCCAGCGAGGCTGCCGCGTTGGGAATCATTGATGTGTGTGCCGGCCGCTCCGACTTGCTGAGTCAGGGTATGAGTCTCGTTGACCGGTTGGCGCGCGCGCCGCGGCGCATCGGCGCGGGCCCGGTGCCAATCGCGCCGCTCCAGCAAGGCGCGGCACTCAGCGCCGATGGCAAGCCGTTGAGCGCGGCGGTTCTGGGAATCATGGACCGCGCCATCGCCGCCGCCGCCGCGGCGCCGACGCTGGCGCAGGCGCTGGAAATCGGCTATCAAGCCTTCGGCGCCAGCGCCTGCACGGCAGCTGCCCGCGAAGGCATCGACTCCTTCGTGGCACGCCGCAGCGCCGATTTTTCCAAGACGGGGTGAGCCTACCGGTTCTGTGCGTTCTTTACACCAAGGGGAACAACGATGAAATTCAGTTGCATGGTCTGGCCGTATTCTGGGAGCGATGTCGGTTCGGTTGTTCGTCTGGCGCAGAGCGCTGAGCAATGTGGATTCGAAACCGTGTATGTCGGCGATTCCCAGATGATCTGGCACGATGTCTGGGTGGTGCTCGCGGCCTGCGCCATCGGCACGCAGCGTGTGCGTCTGGGCACTGGCGTCACCAATGTGGTCACGCGCCATCCGGCCGTCACCGCCAAGGCCATCATGACGCTGAATGTGCTGAGTCAGGGGCGCGCGGTACTGGGCGTGGGCGCCGGCGATTCGGCGGTGCGCACCGCCGGGTTGTCGCCGGCGCGCCTGCCGCAGATCCGCGAGCGCATGGAGTACATGCGCGCTCTGCTCGACGGCAAGGAGGTCGATGCGCTGCGACCCGCCGAGGAGCTGGAAAAAAAGACCTGGGGCCGGGTGGACAAAGTGAGGCTGCTGGGTACCGAGCTGGGCGGCAAGGTGCCGCTGCAACTCGCCGTCATGGGCTTGAACTCCGCCGAAGCATCCGGCGAATTCTGCGACGGCGTGATCGTCGACGGGCATATGGGCGGCAATGCCGAGGGTGTGCGCGCCACCGTGGCCGCCGCGCAGGCCGGCGCCCGCAAAGCGGGCCGGAGCCTGGCGGATTTTCGGTTCATTGCCGCCATCGACGCGGCCATTGATGACGACCGTATCAAGGCGCTGGACAAGGTGCGGCCGACCGTGGCGCGCAACATCGCGCGCAAACCTTATCTGCCGGACACTCTGGGCGTGGCGCATGCCGATGTGGTGAAATCCGTCAGCGAGTCTTACAAGTTCTACGAACACCTCGACCTGACGGCCAAACATCGCCAGTTGATTCCGGACGAGGTGGCGATGAAGTGCTGCATCGCCGGCACGCCCGCGGATTGCATCGCCAAGGGCAAGGAACTGCAGGCGGCCGGCATCACCGAGATTTCGATTTTCATCACCTCGCAGGACGAGGCGGGATCGCACTCGGTGCTACGCCGCTTCGCCAAGGAAGTGATTCCCTTCGTCTGAACTGGCGCGCGCCACGCCACGGAAGCGCGGGCGGTTTCTCAGTGCCTGGCCTGGTCGACGCGCAGGACCACGGCCATGGCGGTGTCGCCGGCGGCACAGCCCGCGAACAGCCCGAGACCGCCGCCGCGCGCCACCAGTTCTTCGATGAGCTCGATGGTGGAACGCAGGCCTGTGGGTCCGTTGGGATGGCCGAACACCAATGAACAGCCGTAGTTGTTCATGCGCATTGCGTCCGCGCCGGTTCCCTTGGCAAAGGCCAGATCGTTGACCGCGAACGGGTTGTGCGTGTTGATGGCGGCCAGATCGCGGATGCCGACACCGGCCGCGGCCAGTGCCCGGGCTGCCGCCTCAATCGGCGCTTCGGGCATGAAGGCCAGCGGCGCGCGGCTGGATCCGAATCCCAGCAGTTCTATGCCAACCGACGCGTCGCGCGACAGTTCGCGCGCCTGCGCGGCGTCGGTGACGATGATCGCCGCGTTGCCATCTGCCGGATGGGTCTGCGCGCCGTAGGTCACGGTGCCGCCCTCGAGCACCGGCTTCAGCGCCACCAGTCCCTCGGGCGTGGAGAAGCGCACGCCGTCATCGCCGTCCAGCGCCGCGATGGTTTTGCGAAAATGCGCATCGGGCACGGCGAAGGGGAGCTGCATGTAGCGTTTCTGAAAGGCGCGCTCATCCGCCAGCGCCTGTTGGTATTGCTGCTCGCGGTGCAGGACCAGCGCGTGTTGTTCGCTCAAGCTGATGCCGTATTTGGCGGCCACGTTTTCCGCCGTCTGCACCATCGAGTGACCCCCCAGCGGATCGCAGGCCATATTCTCCATGATGAAATTTTCAGTTTCACCAGTGCCGCCGCTACCGTGCGGATTGGGGTAGACGAGGGTCGGTCCATTGGAGGTACGGTCGCAGGCCACTGCCAGCGCGCAGCGCGCATCGCCCGACTGGATTTCGCGCGCCGCCGTCTGCAGGGCGCGCACGCTGCTGGCACAGGCCTGCGAGACGGTGGGGCCGCCCACCTGTGGCACACCGGCCAGGCCCATGAGCCAGGGAAGTCCGTAGAACGAGCCTTTTTCCGGCCGTGTCATGCCCAGCACGCCGAAATCAAAGACGCTGGCGTCGATATGGCGCGCGGCCAACGCCAACTTTGCGGTGTGCGCGGCGAAGCGCAGCGAATGCAGATGCGACAACGCGCCCTGCCAGCGCGCGAACGGCGTCGACCAGTAGCAGCCGTAGGGAATGTGAGCGCGGGTGGTCATGGGGTCAGTGCCGAAAAATGCCGGATCAGATAGTCACCGCTGCGCCGGGCCAGCGCGTGCGCCGTGAACGTGGGGTTGACGCCGCCGCTGGTGGGGAACAACCCCGGTCCTGCTACGAACAGGTTGGCAAAGCCGTGCACGCGGCCATAGCTATCGGTGACCGAGGCGGCGGGGTCGGATCCCATGATGGTGCCGCCCATGATGTGCATGGAGCCGCCGGGGCCGGTCCACACCTCGGCTGCGCCAGCGGCCTCGAATATGCGCTTGCCTTCCACCAGACTGGATTGCCACAGCGCGCGCGAGGACGGATCCTGATTGTGGGTGACGCTGGCCAGCGGCACGCCGAAGCGATCGGCACGGTCGCTCAAGCTGACGCGGTTCTGCGCCAGCGGCAGATCTTCGAGCACCGCCGTCATGGTGGCGAAGTGATGAGCCGCGCGCCGCAGAAAATCGTGCAGCAGCGGACCGGTGAGATCGGGGCGCGTGGTGCTGATGCCCAGCAGATCCACCGGCTTGACAGCCTGTGCGAGCATCCACTGATAGCTGCCGAAGGCCTGCGGGTCGCTGTGCGAGCGCTTGCCGTAGTGATCCTGGTTCAGCAATTGGCCGCCGAACGCGCCAAGATGCGGCTCGGTGCGTTCCGCGAACATGCCGTAAATCAAGCCTGCCGTGTGCGAGGTGATGTAACTGCCGAGCGCGCCGCCGCCATTGCCCAGGCCTTGCGGATGGCGGTCGTTGCGCGAGGCCAGCAGCAGCCGCGGGTTCTCGATGGCGAAGGCGGCCAGAATCACCAGCTGCGCATGCACCGTGACGTGTTCACCGGCCGCGTTTACATACTCCACGCCCGTGGCATGAGCGCCGTCCGCCGAGGTGATCACGCGCACGACCGTGGCGTCATTGATCAGGGTGGCGCCATGCGCCAGGGCGCGCGGCAGGTGCACGGCGAGGGGGTTGGCGAGCGCACCGATGGGGCAGCCGGCGTCGCACCAACCATCCCACAGGCAGGCGGGCCGCCCCTTGTAGGGTGCGGTTGTGATGGCCAGCGGCAGCGGTGCAGTGTGCATGCCGAGTTTTTCGAAACCGCGCGCGATGACGGCGCCCTGCGCGAACACCGGTGAGGGCGGGAGGGGATACGGCTCGCCTGCGGGGCGCCAGCGTTCCTGCGCGGCATCGCCTGCGATGCCCACTTCCGCCTGTACGGCATCGTAATAGGGGCGCAGATCGTCATAGGTCAGGGGCCAGTCGAGGCCGCGGCCGAATTCGCTGCGCAGGTGGAAGTCTTCGGGATGCAGCCGTGGCCAGACCGCGTAGTGATGCAGCGCGCTTCCCCCGGTTCCAAAGCCTGCGTTGAAGGCATGGCCCACGGGCTTGTCGCCGAGTTCGATCACCGGGCTGCCGCCCCATTTCAAGCGTCGTGCCCACAGGGCCGAACTCACCAGATCCTCATTGCGCCGTGCCGGACCAGCCTCCAGCAGCAACACGGCATGTCCCGCCTCCGCCAGCTGCGCAGCCAGCGAGCAGCCCACGGCGCCGGCGCCGACGATGACAACGGAGGTTTCGCGCACGCCGCTCACGTGGGCCAATCCGTGGGTGGCTGAATGTGTGCCATGTAGGGCACGCCCAGTCGCGCGAAGCCCGCGCGCGTGCCGTACACCACGTCAAGCGCGTCGTTGCGCAAAACGAAATGCAGCAGAGGCTGCGGCGGACCGCTCCAGCCCGCCAGTTTGCCGGCGCGCAGGTCGTCGATGATTTGCGCGCCATCCGCCGGATGCGCGTGCCTGAACGAGCGGCGCAGCCGCGCCAGACTGACCGCTTCCAGGGCGCCCAACCCTGCGAGGTAGAAGTCGCGGAATGGCGGTGTCAACAAATACTTGATCATCAGCACTTGGCGGTGCACGGGCAGTGAGAGCTGGCTGCTGACATAGGATTGAATGCCGGCGGCGCGGGCTCCCGGCAGCAGGATTTCACCGGCGGCGCCCAGCACCGCGGCGGTGGGCGCATCCAGCGCGGCCCGCCGGCGAAGAGCCCGGGCCGACGATGCTTGCGGCAAACCGCCCAGCGCCATGCCGAGCACGGCCATGGCGGAACCTGCCACGAAATCACGCCGGGGCTTGTGCATCGTTTCCGCCTTCAGCGAGGGCGCTGGCTATGCCTTGAACGGAATGCGCAGACCGCGCTTCTCCAGCCGCGGCAGTACTTCGTCACGAAAATACGGGAATTCTTCGGCGTAGTCGACAAAGCTCAGCGTGGCGCCGGCGAACCCGGCGGCGGTGATCTTTTCCATCTCCCTGGCGATGGTGTCCGGATCGCCCACCAGCGGATAGGTGCCGTGACCGGCCGCGAAACGGCTGCGCATGGTGCGCAGCGCTTCCGGCGGGAAGGATTGGGCGTGCATGCCCTGCAGCTTCATCAGGTTGTCCACCGCGCCCCAGTCTGCGTTCTGGTTGGAATAGTACTCGTAGTATTCCTGCGCCTGTTTCATGGTCGGACGGCAACACACGTGGCACAGCGTGAACATGCCGGTGTTGCGCTGGATCTTGGCGGCGCGGGCGTGGATGTCCGCCACCTCGGCCACGGATTTTTCCAGATCGACCGAAATCGCGAACAGATAGTCGGCGTTGCGCACCGCGAAGTCGCGCCCCTCGTTCGACCCCGCGGCATTCATCACCGGCGGCATGCCATCGAAAGGTCGGGGAAATCCATAGATGCCCTTGAGGTTGAAGTGCTTGCCGGCCCAGTCGAACGGGCCATTGTGATTCCAGATGCGCGTGACCACGTCGAACCATTCCTGCGCCAGGGCGTAGCGGTCGCTGTGCTTTTCCGGCAGGTTGATGCCAAAGGCGTCGTATTCGGGTTTGTTCCAGCCGGCCACCACATTGAGGCCGAGCCGGCCGTGGCCGAGCTGATCGGCGGTGGCGAGCTGCTTGGCGGCAACCACCGGGTGAATGAAGGCGGTGTGCACGGTGGCGAACACGTTGATCCGGCTGGTGTGCGCCAGCAGACCGGTGGCCCAGGTGATGGTCTCGAGCACGCTGCCGTGGAAGTCCGTTTCGCCGCCATAGCCGATCCAGCGTGCGATGGGCAGCAGAAACTCGATGCCCGCTTCATCGGCGAGCTTGGCCAGGCGGATGTTGTTGTCCCAGGAGTTCACCCAGCGCTCCGGCACCTTGGTGACTGCCATGCCGCCGGAGCAGTTCGGCGAGAAGAAACCCAGTTTGAGCTTGTTGGAACCGAAGATAGGCGATTGCTTGAGACCCATGAGCACCTCTCCCGACAAAAATTTTAACCCTCAACTAAAATCATGTATTAAGTTAGTGGTAGATTTCAAGTGTAATTTGGAGGCCTCGCATGGCGCGTCCTGCTGCGTCGACCCGCAAATCCAGACCGGCCGAAACGCCGGTTCGCATCCGCCCCGCGCGCCGCGACGCACTCAAGGCCAACTGGCACCTGGCGCGCAACGCCCAGGAAATCCTGGTGACCGAGTTCGAATTCTCGCTGCTGCGGACCGCCGCGGCCTTCGAGCGCTGGCAATCAGAATGTTTCGGCGCCGTTGCCGACCAACGACTTGGACCCAACTGCAACGTCATTCTGCACGTCGTGCGGCTCAAGGACCGGCCCAAGACGCAGAGCGAGATCGCGAGGCTCTTGAATCGCGATGACATCGCCAATGTCCAGTATTCAATCCGCAAACTGCAGCAGGCGGGCCTCATCGAGCGTGCCCCTGGCGGGCGGCGCAAGAGCGTTGCCTACCGGGTCACGCGCCGTGGCCGGCGCGTGTCCGAAGCCTATGCCTCGCTGCGGGCCAAGCTGCTGACGGCGCGACTGCCCTCGCTCGAACGCTGGGACCAGCGGATCGCAACGGCGCAACAGTCTTTGGATATGATGAGAGCCGTGTATGATCAGGCGGCGCTGGTGTTGGCCACCCATCGAGGGGTGGATGGCAGCAATACGGCGGTCTGATACTCCCACCCGCCGCCGGCTACTGCTGAATCAGATGTCGTGGGACTCGATCGAAACGCGCATGTCGGACAGTGCGCTCATCAGATCTTCGATGCGCCGATCGGTGAGGCCCTGGAACATATGGTCGATCCACTGCTCATGCAGGGTCGCCATGCGCAGGAATGTCTGGCGACCCTTGCGCGTCAGGCGCACCGTGGCCACGCGTCGATCGGATTTGTCCGTGGTGCGCAGCAGCCATCCGTCATCGAGCAGACGGTTGACCACCGCGGTGACATTGCCATTGGAAACCATGATGTAGTCGGAGATCTGCCCCATTGTCAGGCCTTCTGGGTGCCGCTCCAGGGCGGACAGCACGTCGAACCTGGGCAGGGTGGTGCCGAACTCCTCATCCAGCCGCGCGCGGATGCGCTTTTCTATGATCATCGAGCAGCTGAGCAAGCGCAGCCACAACCGTAGCGACAGCTTACTGTGGGGAGCTCCGCCGAGTTTGTCGCGGTATTTGGGGGCCGGCGCGTTCACCAATCTAGTTTACCACCGTCCCGTCGTCGCGTATTTTGTTGCGCTCATGTCGCGGGCTCTTGAGGCGCGACAGGTCGGCACGAAGCCAGCATCGCCGTCGCCAACGGGAGGAGAGAGCGTATGAAAAGTTCCAGTGGCATCCCGTTGAGCTGCGTACTGACGGCGTTTCTGGTCGCCGGTTGCAGCGCGCCACCGCCGCGGGGCAGCGCGGGCACTTCCGGCGCAACACCGGGTGCACCGGCCATTTTCCACAGCGTGGCTACGGAGCCTGCACCACGTGCCGGCGCCACGCTGTACCGGATCGACCCGCAGTCCTCCGAAATCCGCGTGCTGGTGTATCGAGCCGGGGCGTTGGCCAATCTGGGCCACAATCACGTGCTGGCGCTGCACCCGGATCAAGGGTGGATCGAATCGACCGCCTCCATCACGGATTCTTCCTTCTACCTGCAATTTCCGCTCGAGCGCGTCATCGTCGACGACGCCACGTTACGCGGGCAGGAAGGCGCCGACTTCCCCGGCGAAATTCCGGAGGATGCAAAGCAGGGCACGGCACAAAATATGCTGGGCGAGGGGTTGCTGGACGCTGCACATCACCCCTTGATGAGGATTCGCAGCGCGGCCATCGCCGCGCACGGCGATTCTTTCACGGCCATCGTGCACGTGAACGTCGCGGGTCATGAATCCAATCTCAGCGCTCAGTTCACGCGCGAGGAGTCCGGGTCCGGCCTCGTGGCCAGCGGTCAGTTGAACCTGCGCCAATCGGAGCTGGGATTGAAGCCTTTCAGCATCATGCTGGGCGCGCTGCAGGTTCAGGATCAGATGGTCGTCAAATTCCGCATCATCGCGAAACGAAGCTGAGGCTTCTCAGGCGTCGGTGATTTCCCGCATCAGTACGTGCGTGCCCTCGGGCGCGACGAACAATGCGGCCGGCGTGCCGCGCAGCACGGCAGGCAGGTCACGCTGCGCTTCGATGCCGGCGGCGGCGAGCTTCGCGATGCGCGTGTGGATGTCATCCGCCTCAAAAACCAGCGTCGGGTGCGATAAATGGCGGGCGTCGTACAGGCCGATGTCGATGAAGTCGCTGGTGCAGCTGATATGCGGCATGCGCGCTTCCAGCTCGTCCATGCCGACGAAACCCTGCTCTTCCCAAAACGCTTTCGCCTTGTCCATGTCGGCCGCGGGCAAAGCGATTTCCTCGAAGTAGCCGCAATGGGACTGGTCGGTCGCCTTGCGTTCGCTGGGTGAAAAGCTGCGTGCTTCGATCATGCGCACCAGAACCCCGCAAGGGTCGAGAAATCCGATCTCATTGAACACGGCATCGCCGAGGCGACGCACCTGCAATTCCACGCCGCTGGTTTCGAGCTGGCCGACCTGCTTGAGAATGTCGGGACGAACGAAGGTCAGCGCGTGCGTGGCAGGCGACTCCTGATGCAGGCCCACGCAGATCCTGCCGTCTGTCACCACCGCGTACGGGTGGTTCCAGGCGTCCCCCACCTGCGCCTGTGCAAAACCCAGCTTTCGATAGAAGTCGAGCGATTGCGGGATATCCGCGCTCTGCACCGAGAATTCCAGAAATCGTCCTAGCATTGCGGACTTAAGAAATGCCGCCGATGCACATGTACTTGAGTTCGGTGTAATCGAGGATCCCGTATTTCGAGCCTTCGCGGCCGACGCCGGATTCCTTGATGCCGCCGAACGGCGCCACCTCGTTGGAAATGATGCCAGCGTTGATGCCCACGATGCCGTATTCGAGCTTCTCCGCCACCCGCCAGGAGCGCGCCAGATCGCGAGTGTAGAAATAGGAGGCGAGTCCAAACTCGGTGTCGTTCGCCATCGCAATGGCCTCCGCTTCGGTATTGAACTTGAACAGCGGCGCCAGTGGTCCGAAGGTTTCCTCGCGCGCCACCAACATGTCGCGGGTCACGTTCGCGAGGATCGTGGGCTCGTAGAACGTTCCGCCCAGTGCATGGCGTTTGCCACCCAGGAGAACCTTGGCGCCCTTGGCCAGCGCGTCCTGAATGTGTTCTTCCACCTTGGCGAGCGCGTTGCCGTCGATCAGCGGGCCCTGCTCGGTGACGCCGGCGAGGCCATCGCCGACGCGCAGCTTGCGCACCGCCGTTGCGAGCTTGTCCGCGAAGGCATCGTACACACCGGCCTGCACCAGCAACCGGTTGGCGCAGACGCAGGTCTGGCCCGTGTTGCGGTATTTGCTGGCGATGGCGCCTTCGACCGCCGCATCCAGGTCGGCATCGTCGAAGACGATGAAGGGCGCATTGCCGCCCAGCTCGAGCGACAACTTCTTCATGGTGCCGGCGCATTGCGCCATCAGCTTTTTACCGACACTGGTCGAGCCGGTGAAGGTGAGCTTGCGCACGATGGGGTTGGAGGTCATCTCACCGCCAATGGCGGCAGCCGACCCGGTGATGACGTTGAACACACCGGCGGGAATGCCGGCGCGTTGTGCCAGTTCGGCCATCGCCAACGCCGAATACGGAGTCTGCGTGGCGGGCTTGCACACGAAGGTGCAACCCGATGCCAGCGCCGGACCCGCCTTGCGCGTGATCATGGCGGAAGGAAAATTCCACGGCGTGATGGCCGCTACCACGCCCACGGGCTGACGGATCACCACCAGCCGCTTGTCGGCGTGATGTCCGGGGATCACATCGCCGTAGAGTCGCTTGGCTTCTTCGCCGAACCATTCGATGAACGACGCCGCATAGGCGATTTCGCCCTTGGCCTCGGCGAGAGGTTTGCCTTGTTCTGCTGTCATCAACACGGCCAGGTCGTCCTGGTTTGCCATCATCAGCTCGAACCAGCGGCGCAAAATGACGGCGCGTTCCTTCGCCGTCTTGGCCGCCCAGGCTGGAAAAGCGCGCGCGGCAGCATCGATGGCGCGGTGTGCTTCGGCGGCGCCCATGTCAGGAATCGAGCCGATCACGGCGCCGGTGGCCGGATTGGTCACGGCGATGGTTTTGCCGCTGTCGGCGTCGCTCCAGGCGCCGTCGATATAACAGCGCTGACTGAACAGGCTGGGATCTTTGAGTGTCAACATCGTCTATCGCTCCACAATGGCCGTGACGCCCATGCCGCCGGCTGTGCAAATTGAAATCAGTCCGCGCTTGCCTTGTTTCTGCTCCAGTATCTTGGCAAGACTCGCTACGATACGCGTGCCGGTGGCGCCGAACGGATGGCCCAGCGCCAGGCTGCCGCCTTTTACGTTGAGCTTGCTGCGATCGATGGTGCCGAGCACGAATTTGAGGCCCAGCTTGTCGCGGCAGAACGCAGGGTCGTTCCAGGCCTTGAGCGTGCACAAAACCTGCGCGGCAAAGGCTTCGTGGATCTCGTAAAAGTCGAAGTCCTGCAATGTCAGATTCGCATCGGCGAGCATCGCCGGCACTGCGAACGCCGGCGCCATCAACAAGCCTTCGGATTTGTCGAAGAAATCCACGGCGGCGACCTTGCCGTAGGCGAGGTACGCGAGCACAGGCAGATTGCGCGCGCGTGCCCACTCTTCGCTGGCCAGCAGCACTGCGGAGGCGCCGTCGGTCATCGGCGTGGAGTTGCCGGCAGTCAAGGTGCCCGATCCGGAAAAATCGAATGCGGGTTTGAGCTTTGCCAGCTTGTCGAGGCTGGTGTCGGCGCGGATGTTGTTGTCCTGCTTCAGCCCCTGGTAGTCGAGCACCAGGTCGTCGTAGAACCCTTCGGCGTAGGCGGCCGCCGCCTTTTGATGGCTTTCCAGAGCGAGCAGGTCCTGCTCTTCGCGCGTGATGCCCCACTGTTTGGCCATGAGCTCGGTGCTCTGGCCCATGGACAACCCGGTGCGCGGTTCCGCGACGCCGGGCAGTACTGGTTTGAAATGCTTGGTGCGGACCTGCAGCCAGGTGCCGATGCGTTCGCTGGTGCTCTTGCTGCGATAGGCCTTGAGCAGCAGTTGCTGGAAACTCTTCGGAAACACCACGGGCGGGTCGCTGACCGTGTCCACGCCGGCTGCGATGCCGGCGTCGATCTGGCCGAGCGCAATCTTGTTGCCGATGAGAATGGCCGCCTCCAGGCCGGTGCCGCAGGCGCGCTGCAGGTCCATGCCGGGCGTCTGCGGCGACAGTCCGCTGCTCAGCACGCTTTCACGCGTCAGGTTCCATTGACTGGAGTGCTTCATCAC